>JAJDOE010000160.1 GCA_022340345.1 Gammaproteobacteria bacterium | reverse complement strand
AGATTGGGCCCTGCAGGTTTTTTCTGGCAAGCCAGGAGACCGGCACATTCCCATTCCAATGCTTCCCTCAATGTAGGCAACCAAAGGTTGGTCGACGAATGCTTAGTAGCGTCCTTTTGCGCCGCGCAGAAATTTTTGGATTTCCGCAGATTGAAACAAATCGATCGCACACTACGGAACGTTCGGGGAATCCAAAACGTCGAAAAATCTGACGTAACGAAATACCGATTCAAGTACAGTTTCCAATGAGCATTTCGCTCGTAAGCGAGAATCGCAAGGATTCCGTTCAAATTGACAATACTTTAGGAGGCTAAAATGGAATTTCGCTTGATATCAAACGAGGAGGCACGCAACGTTTCGGGTGGCATGGCGTCTATTCGTGGTGCGTTGGCCGTCGCAAAGGTCATCGCCAGACCGGCCACTACACCATTTGGGGCTATCGCGCGACAGGTCAACATTGCTACCGCGACCTACTCTGGAGCCACAATCAGTGCGGGCGCCGAAGGGAACGTGGATGGTGAAAACAATGAAACCAACGAATCCTCGGAGTAGGAACAACATCGGTATGCCAGACATGAAACTGCCTACGCGACCCCGGAGAGCGAGTTAGTGCGGGTTGGGAAAAGCTCAAAATCGATTTTTTCGCGGAAGGCGTTTTCAGCCCGTCAATCACGAGGAATTCAAAGAGAGCAACTGCTAGCGTCAGCGAACTGAATTTCTCCAACCGGGCCGGAGAAAGGCGTATCAGACTTCGATTTTGTCACGAGACCGGACGGGGCGCATCGGTGCCCCGTCCTGTTCTCAAGCCTTGGCGGGCACCAATTCTTTGCTGCGGGACCGAGCAACCCAGGATATCCGCCGCGTTGAGAGGGAACACATCATGGCAATTATAGATTCAAGGTTGGGGTTCGGTCTGCTACTCAACCTCGCTGCCATTCCAGTAACGTTGTTGGTCCTGATGGCGGACTTCATGGCGTTCCGCGCGCTGCTTTCGTTCGACTTGTTAGGTCTGCCAGATCGCATTCCGATTGACCTCCGGGGAAGCGCAACCTTTCTCGGTGGCGTGACGGCAATCGGGAACTGGGCCGTTGTATCGCTATGGGTTCTGGGGCTGACACATGTTTCCGGCGATGACATCCAGAGCCAGAGTTTCTTCTGGAAGGCCGGTCTCGTAGCCGGTGGCCTCGCCATTGTTACGTTGACGGCCTTAATGCTAACCAACTCGAATCCGTTTCCGGCGGACCAGAGGACGGTCGAGGTTCTGGTATGCATAGCCGTGCTGGCGCCGGTGGTCCCCGCTGCGTGTTTGCTGACGTGGCTTGCGCGCCCACGTGAAAACGGCGCCCCGGGAACCGGCCAGGAAAGGCCCTAATCGCGAACGGCCGGTGCGCCGGTAACTTCGTTTGCGGCTGCTCCCGGCAGCGATGCCGCTGGAGCCGCGGCAACTGCCTCCGGCCAACCAAATTGACGCGTAGTGGCGTCTGAAATCGGCATCTGGGAGAATGAGGGGTTCCTAATCTTCTTTTCGGATCCGGATTTCGCCCGTGCCCACCAAGAACAAGGTCGTCCGCCTGCCGCGCCGCTCCACCGGTGCACGGCGTCTCGTGGACCTGCCGGATCCGTTTCCGATGCACCTGGGCGGAGAGCTGCAGGGGGCCGAGATCGCTTATGAATCCTGGGGCGAACTGTCACCGGAGCGGGACAATGGCATCCTGCTGTTCACCGGCCTGTCCCCCAGCGCCCACGCCTGCTCTTCGCCAGAGGACCCCATCAACGGCTGGTGGGAATATATGATCGGGCCGGGGCATCCCATTGATACGCGCAAGTATTTCGTCGTGTGCGTGAACTCCCTCGGCAGCTGCTTCGGCTCCACCGGACCGTCGTCGCTGGACCCGGCCACCGGAGAGCCCTACCACACCCGCTTCCCGGTACTGACCGTGGAAGACATCGCCCGTTCCGGCCGGCACCTGGCGCGCCGGCTGGGCATCGAACGCCTGCACAGCGTGGTCGGTGCCTCCCTGGGAGGCATGTCGGCGCTCGCTTACGCGGCCATGTTTCCCGGCGAGGTGGACCGGCTGGTGAGCATCTCTGCCGCCCTGCACGCGGCGCCTTTTGCGATTGCCGTGCGCTCCCTGCAACGCGAGATCATCCGCTCCGATCCGGCGTGGCAGCAAGGCAACTACGAACCGGGCGAAGGGCCGGTGTCCGGCATGCTGATGGCGCGCAAGCTCGGGCTGCTTTCCTACCGCTCCATGGACGAGTGGCGGCATCGATTCGGCCGTGACGTGGCCCCGGGAACGGACTTCGAAGAGAACCCCTTTGGCATCCACTTTGAAGTGGAGTCCTACCTGGACTACAACTCGCGCAAATTTATCGGCGGCTTCGATGCCAACAGCTACCTGTACCTGTCCCGCGCCATGGACCTGTTCGATCTCGCCAACCATGGCCGTTCAATGAACAACGCAGTATCCCGCCTGGGCACCAAGGACAACCTGGTCATGGGCGTCGAATCCGACTACCTGTTCCCGCCGTTTCAGCAACAGGAAATGGCGGATCGAATGCGCCAGGCGGGACGCAAGGTGCGCTACCATTGCCTGCCCTGCCAGCACGGACACGATTCGTTCCTGGTCGATTCCGACCAGTTCGGTCCGGTGGTGGCGGATTTCTTTTCCTGACACCCGGCAAATACGATGTCCGACACGCTGCACAAGCTGGCGCGCGCCGACGCGATCCCCGAAGGACGCCTGCGCTGCGCCGAGATCAATGGTCATCGCCTGCTGCTGGCGAAGGTAGATGGACAGCTGTACTGCACCGATGACCTGTGCACCCATGAAGACGCCTCCCTGTGCTCGGGATCCATTCATGGCTATGTGCTCAAGTGCCCTTTGCACAACGGCTGTTTTGACGTTCGGGACGGACGGGCGCTTGAGGAACCGGCAGAAGACGACCTGCGAAGCTATCCGGTATCCGTTCGCGATGGCGACGTATTTGTCGAATTCGGAGATGACGATTGACTAAGCTCGCCGACGCACAATTGATGCGCTCTATCGTGCAGCGCATCGCCACCGGGCCGGAGCTCAGCAAGGACATCTCCCGCGAGGAAGCGTATGGGGGCATGCGCCAGATACTGGACGGCGTGGCCGACCCGGTCCAGGCGGCGATTTTTCTTATCGCCCTGCGCATGAAACGGGAAACCGACGAGGAGAGTCGCGGCGTGCTGGACGCGCTGCTGGAAACCACCGAGACCGCTACCGCCGGAGTGGACGAGGTGCTGAACCTGGCGGACCCCTACGACGGCTTCCTGCGCATGCTGCCGAGTAACCCGTTCCTGCCGGTGGTGCTGGCATCCTTCGGTGTGGCTACCGTGTCCCACGGAGTGGAACGAATGGGGCCGAAGTACGGCGTTACCCATCGCCAGGTTCTGCGCGAAGCGGGAGTAGCGGTGGACGACAATCCCGCCCGGGCGGCGGAGCGACTGGCCGACCCGGAGGTCGGTTTTGCCTACTGTGACCAGGCCCGGTTCGCCCCCCGCCTGCACGCACTGACCGAGCTGCGCACCCGCATCGTCAAGCGACCACTGCTAACGACCCTGGAGGTCATCCTGCCTCCGGTGCGGGGCCGGAAAGGAACGCACCTGATGACCGGCTACGTGCACAAGCCGTATCCGAGGATCTACGCCTTCCTCGCCCGCCATGCAGGCTTTGATTCCGCGCTGATCATGCGCGGTCTGGAAGGCGGCGTAATTCCGTCCTTGCAGAAAGCCGGTCGGGCTTTCCACTATCACGACGGTGGCGACGAAGCTCACACGGACATCGACCCCGTGGATCTGCAAATCCACTCGGCAACGCGAAGCGCGCCGTTACCCGAGGACATTGCCGCGACGCTGGCCGCGGAAAATACCCCCGCCGAGCAACGCGACACGCGCAGCCTGGCGCGGGCCGCCTGCGTCGCCGGGCTGGAAGCGCTGGAAGGGAAACCGGGACCGATTCGGGAAGGGTTGGTGTTCGGCGCCGCCGCCGCCTTGTGGCACCTGAAACGCTATCCGACGCCCGCGAAGGCTGCCGCGGCGGTACGTGCCGGCCTGGATTCCGGCAATATCCGGCGGCGTCTCCCCTAGCGTCGCTGCAATTGGGCCCGAACCAGGCGTAGCCGCACCAGTTCCACGCTGACTACATCCACCCGGCGACGTGCGGCGGCCAGGCCCAGGCCGGTCTGGCGCGCTTCGGCGAGGCCGCGCCGAGCGGCGTGCCACTCCGCCTCGGCAGCGCTGATCTCACCGAAAAGATCCAGGGTGCGCACCAGATCTTCCATTTCGTCGCCAACCTCGGCGAACAATTCCCAGCCAAGGTAGCCCGGATCTGGATCGTGCCGGGTCATTTGGGCGGCAAGGAAACGGCAAAGTCGGTGCCACGCCGCACCCATTCGCCAAGGACCCGGTCCGAGTCGATTCGCGGAGAATCCACGTAGACAAATCCCTTTAGCGGCTTGCCGGTGAAATCCATCTCGCTGGTACCCTCCGCCGCGAGTGCACTCGCATAGGCCTCTGCCCCCACGCGCACCATCAGGCGCTCATTCACGACCCCGACACACATGTTGCCATGCAGCAGGAAGGCCAGCCCACCGAACATCTTCTTCTCGCTGACACCTTGCTGTCCGTCAAGACATTCGCGTACGCGTTGTGCCAGCCCTTCATCGTATGCCATTTCCCGGGTTACTCCGCTTTGCCACTAGACTGCGAATATACACATCACCCCAGGCCAATCGATCTCGCTTGCAGAGCCGATGCAACGCGGAAACCGCCTGGTCCGGCGCGCGCCATCCGGAAAATTCATACTGCATGCTTTCGCCGCGGGATAACTGGACCCGACAGGGTCCCATCGCCGACAGGTGTGCAATGCAGGCGACCGCCTCGTCGATTATTTCCGCGGTGAACTCCACCGAGACGCACGCCACCGGTCGCGACAGGCCACCGAGCACCTGGCGCTCAAACCCTTCCACGTCGATCTTGATAAAGGCCGGGACGCCGAAACGCGCGATTTCCCCATCCAGCGTGGAAACCCGCACCCGCTGGCCGCCGCGCCACTCAAGCTTCCCAAAACGTCCGCTTTTCCGAACAGCAGAAATGAAATCCGGCGACAGGGTGGACAGCACGGTTTTTCTGCACGTCCGCAATTCCGCAATGCCGACATGCCTCCCCAGCGCGACCCGGCGCAAGGAAAAATTCCCGTGATCGGAAAGAACCTCCTTCAGATACCCGGCGCATTCGGCGTGGGGTTCGTACGCCACGGTGCGGGCGCCCAGGCGCAGGAACACCCGGCTGCGGTTCCCCATGTTGGCGCCGACATCGAAGACCAGGTCTCCGGGAAGAATAAGGTCCTGATAGAGACTGCGGCGCCGGCGTTCGCTGGCCTCGGGGCGCCAGAAGTCCCGGCGCATCCGGTAGCGCCGGATCTGCGGATAAATCGGGAGTCGCCTGAAAGCCGCTTTCAGCATTACCGTACTCCTTAGCAGTCACCCCGCCAGAGTACTGGCCACTCGACCGGATGTCCCCGGTTGTATCCGTCCCCGCCGACAACAGGCATGCTCTACCCTCCGAGCGGTCCGCCCGGTGCCTTCACGTCTTTCGGAACAGGTACACGCCGAAGCCCAGGGTGTCACGCCCCCAGCGCTGATAGCTGTCTGCCCAGGATTCGATATGTGCGCTCATTGCGGCATGATCCGGATCCTCGGGGTGATCGGCGAGGTACCGCCGCACGTTGTCCGCGTAGCTATTCTCGTAGTGATCCCACTCCGCGACCGTGCAGGTATAGTCACGCACAAGTTCCAGTCCGTCCGGAGCGGAACGGTTTCCGCCATGATCCCGAAGGTCCTCCACCGTGGAGTCCAGAAATTCCAGGTATGCCGGGTCCGGTTCTTTTTGCCAGTAGCCCCAGGCGATCAGCAGGTACCCGCCCGGCTTGAGCAAGCCTGGCAAAACCGCCATCGCTTCATCGTAATCGCCAATCGCGTGCACGGACCCCACGCACAGGACCAGGTCGAAACGCTGGTCGATCTGTTCCGCCTGGAAGGCCGTGCACTGGAACCGTATCCGCTCACTCCCGAAATCCGCGCCCGCCTGGTCGATGGCCCGGCGCGAACGGTCGATGCCGAGGCCGTCGCAATCGGCCTGGCGTACCAGCAGAGAGAGCAACTGGCCCCGCCCGCAACCCACGTCCAGGATGCTGCTGTGCGAGGACAGCGGAACGAACGCAGCCATCTGGCGCAGGTGTTCCAGGCTCACCGGGTTCCAGACCGGCAGATCACCATGGGCGATGAAGGAAAACCTTTCGCGATCGAAGCTGACCTCATGCATCAGCGTTTGTGTTGCTGCCGCCAGCGCTGGAAATTGTCATATCTCCGGAAATCTCCACTGATCACGTAGTCCAGGACGTTGTTGAGACGGTAAATCCAGATCACCGAATCGATCCGCAGGATCTCGATGCCCTGCTCATCAAAAAACACCAGTGTCGGGGTGTAATACAAACCGAGTTCCGCGGCCCAATCCCGTGCCGTGGTTTTGCGTCCCGAGGGCGTAATCACCGGTGTATCCGACCACATGTTCAATTGTACAGCGTCCAGCCGCGCGAACTTGCTGGCGATACCGGCATCGCTCAGCGGGCCACCGTGAAGAACGTCGCAGGCATGACAGCGTACCTGCTCGAAGAAAACCACCAGCGGACGATCGGCCGGATACCAGCTGCGGTCGAGAGCGTAGGGGGGCGCCGAGAAAATCGGATTCTCGTTCATCTCGGCCTCGCCGAAACTGAAGGCCTGTTCCGCGCGGGACAGAAAGTCGCGAAAGGATTCGCGCCGATAGTGGCGGTCCGCCACATACTCCAGTGCGGCGCGAAATTCATACGGTCGGTGGTAACCCGAAAGCTTGAGGGCGAGGGTCCCGTCAACGTCATAGAACAATAACGAGGGCGTGAAGTTGGTCTTGCGCTCGATCGCATACTGGCGCTCACTCCAATCGCGCCCGTCAAAATCCGTAACGCGGCGCGATCCCTTGATGTCGACTCCAATCACGTTGAAACGGGTTTCGGTAAATTCCCGGATGTCCGGCCGGCCCCAGTTGCGTTCCAGCATCGCCTTGCAGTAGGCGCATTCCTTTTGCCCGAAGTAGATGATCAACCCTCGTTTGCCCGCCTTGCCGGCAGCTGCCAGGTCCTCTCGCAAATCCAGAAAACTGAGCTTGAACCAGGCAGGGAACTCGAGCTGCTCCGTCAGGGGCGCGTCGTCGAACGCCAGGTCATCCTGGGTGTCGCCCGCCATCAGCGGCGCCGCCACCAGCGCAATCAGCAAGATGAGGGTTTTCAACGGCGGAAGCCGCCGCGAGGTTCCGCCTCGATGAAGACTCGTTTCACTTCCGGGAAATCCCGGCGAATGCGCCGCGTGATTTCCTGCACTTCTTCCGACAGGTCACCGGCATCCAGGCCCTCGCGAAAGGCGACACTGATGTTTACCAGCACGAATTCCGGGCCCATGTGCATCGTCAGCACTTCGTTGACCTGGCGGACATGGGGGTTGGCATTGACCAGCCGCCGGATGCCTCGGATCACCGGGCGGCTGGCGCGCTCACCGATCAACAGGCCCTTGGTCTCGTAGGCGAGCCAGGCGGCGGTGCCCGCCAGAATCAGTCCGATCACCACCGAGGCCGCGCCGTCCAGCCACAACCATCCCGTCGCGCGGCTCAGGTAGACCCCGGCGAAGGCCACCAGCAGGCCGAGCATGGCGGCGCTGTCCTCGAAGAGTACAACGAACAAGGTCGGGTCCTTGCCCCGTTGCACCGCTTCGATAGCGCCCATCCCGCCACGTACGCGGTTGAAATGACGCATGGCCATGAACCAGGCGATTCCCTCGAAAACAAGGGCGAATCCCAGCACCAGATAGTTGATCGTCGGGCTGCTGATGGCGACCGGGTCCTGCATGTGCTTAATGCCTTCGTAGATCGATATGCCGGCACCCAGCCCGAAAATCAGGATTGCGACCACGAAACTCCAGAAATACAGCTCTTTGCCGTAGCCGAACGGGTGGCTTTCGTCGGCTTCACGGTCGGCCCGGCCCATGCCATGCAACAGCAGGATCTGGTTGCCGGTATCGATAACGGAATGCACGCCCTCGGAAAGCATGGCGGAGCTGCCGGTAATGGACGCGGCGATAAACTTGGTTACCGCAATCAGCGCGTTGCCGGCCAGGGCCGCCAGGATTACGATCTTGCCCGAAGAAGCGGCCATGGCCGCGTAATCTACCGAATAGGCGGGTGTACTCGCAATTCGGCGGTTCCCTGCTTTATGATGGACGACGAACGGAGAACTCCATGTCAGACATCAACAAGTACATCAGCGACCAGAGTACCTGGTCCGAGGAACGCGAGAACCAGCTCGATCTGGAGGAATGGAACGAGTCCATCGCCGCCGCGAAAGCTAAGGAACTGGGCCTGGAACTGGACGAGGGACACTGGGAAGTCGTGCGTTTCCTGCGAAAGCACTACCTGGAAAACGGACCGGTGCGGGCGCCGGCCCTCAGTGATGCGCTGGAAGAGCAGTTCGCGGATCGCGGCGGGCGAAAATACCTGTATACCCTGTTTCCGGACGGCCCGGTGCTGCAAGCCTGCCAGGTAGCCGGTCTGCCCGTTCCCGGCGGCACCATCAATCCGGGATTCGGTTCCGCCCGTTAGGGCCGCAACGCCCCGTCACGCCGGATCCGACCCGCTCCAGACAGGCCCTTCACTGCCATGGCGCGAGAATATCCCCTGTCCCACTACGATGGGCATTTCGCTCTACGGCCCAGCCTTGGCATGTGGATGGCACTGGCATTCCTGTGCCGTACCTACCTTGTCATGATTATGTCGTTGGCGCGCCGCGGCGACCGCTTCGGGCTGATCGACCTGTTTTATGCCAACCGCAGTGCCATGGCGCTGGGGGCGCTGGCGGCGCTTCCCGCCATCGCGGTGATAATTGCCAGCGTGCAGCGAAGCCCGACCGCGGGCTCACAGACGCGGTGGCTCTGGCGCAACGGGCGCTGGTTCCTGCTGGGCTCCGCCCTGGCAAACCTTGCGATTGCGCTGTTACCGATCAAGGATGGACTGTACGCCCTGAGCACCCTGGACGTGCTGCAGTTCAGCGTGATCAGTTACATCCTCGTCTATTTGTTCCGATCCGAGCGCGTGCGAGACACTTTCGCCGATTTTCCGGCACCACCGCCACCGGAAGACCAAGAAGAGGATTTGCCCGACCCTTTCGACTATTGATCAGGGGGCGCCGGGCTGCGCCGGAACGCTGCGCAGATAGACGATGATCGCCTGGATATCGTCCTTGCTGAGGAACGACAGTCCCTGCTCGATGACCTCGGCCATGGCACCCCCGGCCACGTCACCATCCGGGTCCAGCCCCTCTTTCAGATAGTCCGCCAGATCTCCGTCGCTCCAGCGACCGATCCCATCCTCCCGGTCAGGCGTGATGTTCGGCACCGGTTTTCCATCCGGGCCTGACGGATTACCGGACAGTTCGTGTTTGCCATTAACCGCGCCCAGGAAATTTCGCGGGCTGTGGCATTCGCCGCAATGCGCCAGCGCCCGCACCAGGTACGCGCCGCGGTTCCACTCCGGGCTGCGTCCCGAATCCGGCGACAATTCTCCGGAACGAAAGAACAGCAACCTCCAGAACCTCATGCCCATGCCTGACGCCAGCAATCCGGTCTGGTGTGGCCGGTCGGGCTGCGCCACCGGCGGGAGTGAAAACAGGTAGGCCTTGATGGCGAGCATGTCGGCCTCGCGCAGGTGCGTATAACTCGTATAAGGAAACACCGGGTAGTAGCGCCGACCATCCGGGCCACGGCCTTCCCGCAACGCGCGTACGAAATCCGCATCGCTCCAGGCCCCGATACCGTTTTCCCGATCCGGCGTGATATTGGGCGAGTAGAACACTCCGAAGGGGGTCTCGAAGGCGCGCCCACCGGCCAACGGTTTCGCGCCCTCTTCGCTCGCGGTATGGCAGGCCTGGCAGCCGGCGGCCCGGAACAGGTACTCGCCCCGCGCCAACACCCTGGCATCAACCTGCGCGGCTACCCCATGCGGTACCAGCAGCCATCCGACGATGGCCGCGGTTCGCAGCGTTGATTTCATTCCAAAACCGGTAAGGATGGTTCGTCCCCGGGCTAAAAACTCCGGGCTGCGGCGTGCCGGTACTTCCATGTACCGGCAGCTACCCAACGGGACAGGATGTTTCCTGCCCGTCTGCTAGTCCTTCTTCTCGCGAAAGTCGTCGTGACAACCCTTACAGCCATCGAGAACGGTTTTGAATGCGGGACCGTACTTGCTGGAATCGCCCGCCTTCACTACCGCCAGGAACTGGGCCCCGTCGTTGGCCGCATGCTGCGCGTGCTTTTCGAATTCCGTACGCTTTGCCCAGACTGCCGGCAAGGCCGCGGTTTCTCCAAAATCCGAGTCCGGTGGAAACAGGTCACCCACCGTACCCAGCGCGGCGGCCAGCGCCTCGCTGTGGAAGCGGATGTGGTTGTAGTCCACCTTTCCGCGCACGATCTGGTTAATGGCGCCCACGTGGCCGCCCATGGATTTCATCACCGCCTTGCGGTACTTGATGATGTCTTCCGGCTCCGCGGCCAGGACCATACTGCCGACGGAAAGACCCAGAAACAGGGAAACCGCCAGGCAACTCAATTTGCGCATGAAAAACCTCCTTCGTTAGGACCGGGCTATTCTATCAGGGGATCTCGCCCAGGGATCGCCAGCGGAACATCCTGGCGGCCCTCCAGGTAGTCCAGGAACGCGGCGGCTTCCATCGGCCGGGCGATATGAAAACCCTGCGCGGCGTCGCATTCCAGTTGCTGCAGGCGGGCATAGGTATCCGCATCCTCGATCCCCTCGGCCGTCACCTGCAATCCGAAGCTGTGCGCGAGCTGGATGATTGCCCGGACAATGGTCTCATCCTCCCGACGATGAAGCATCTGGGAAACGAAGCTCTTGTCGATTTTGATCTCCCGGACCGGAAGCTTCTGCAGGTAAGCGAGCGAGGAAAAGCCGGTACCAAAATCATCGATGGAAAGAGATACCCCCAGCGCGGTGAGGTCTTCCAGCACACGGAAAACCTGTTCCCGCTCATCCATTGCGGCGGTTTCGGTGATTTCGAATTGCAACACACCGGGGTCGAGCTGCCAGGTCTCCAGCGAGCGCTGCACCAGCATCGGGAACTCGTGATCCGCCAAATTGACGGTGGAGAGGTTGACGAACACGTGTATCGGCCATCCCGCCTGGTGCCAGGAAGCGCAGTTGCGCAAGGCCACGTTCAGCACCCACAGGGTCAGCGCGTGGATTACATCGCTGCGCTCGGCTACCGCGACTACTCTCTCCGGTCCCACCAGGCCGCGTTTCGGATGCTGCCAGCGCAACAGCGCCTCCGCTCCGCGCAGCCGACCGTTTGCCAGGTCCACCTTGGGCTGGAAGTACAGGTCGAACTGGCTGCTGCGAATCGCCTTGTCCACATCCCGGGCGTGAATCTCGGTGGTTCCCAGGGCGGGTAGCGCCTGGTCGTACACCTTGCCGGGAACACCGCGGGCACGTGCGTCTTGCAGAGCCGCCTGCGCACAACGCAGCAACTCCGAAGAATCGCCGGCTTGATCGGGAAACAATGAGGCACCGGCCGAAACGGTGAAATGAATGCCCGGACCCGCGGCGGGGACACGCTGGGAAAGCACCTCGTCAATTCGTGCCAGCGCCAGCGCCACGTGGTCCTTGCTCAACACGTCCAGCAACATCAGCGCGAACTCGTCGCCATCCGTGCGTCCGATCACGTCACCCTCTCGCAGGCAGCTTGCCAGCTGATCTGCCACCCGGCACAACAGCTCGTCACCCACGGAATGCCCCGCCTGCACATTCAGCTCCCGGAAATGATCGATATCCACCTGCACCAGCCCCACCCGCGAACCATCTTCGCGGGCCTGCGCCACGCACTTTTCCAGCAAGGAGAGGAAAGTGTCCCGCGACAGAACACCCGTCAGGGAGTCGGTCATGCGGTGAAAAACTGCCGACGGTCAAGACCGAAGTCGTCCGGGTCCACCACCTGCGCGATGCGCCAGGGTCGGCTTTCGTCGCCTTCCTGCTCCGCCAGGTCCAGCGTATCCGGCTGCTCCAGGCGCCCACCCTCCGCATCCACTACGATCATTACCCGCGGCTTGAGCTGGCGGATCCGGTTGCGGGCCACCACGATGCCCACGTGACCGGTGTTGAGCTGAACGAAAGTTCCGATCGGGAAGATTCCCACGCAGTGAATAAAGTGCTCCACCAGCGCACCGGGAAACAGCATGTAACGCAGGTCGTACAGATAGCTGAGCGCTTCAAAGGAAGTAAATGCGGGCCGGTAGGGACGTACAGACGTCATCGCGTCGTAGCTGTCTACGATGCCGGAAATAAGCGACAGGAATCCGATGTCATCGCCCAGCAAACCGCGTGGGTATCCGGTACCGTCAAAACGCTCGTGATGACAGAAGATCACTTCCTTGGCCTCGTTGGAGATATTCCCGCCCTTGATGATCTCGATGGAATAACCGACGTGCCGTTGTATCACCAGGCGTTCGGCGGCAGTAAGGGGCGTGGGTTTGGTCAGCAGGTCCTCCGGGATGCGTAGCTTGCCGATATCCTGGAGCAGCACCGCGGTACCCAGGATGCGCAACTGTTTGCGAGGCAACCCCAGATGACGGCCGAAAGTCAGCGCCAGCACACAGGCGGCAATGGAATGGTCGTAGGAATAGTTGTCCCGGTGCTTGAGCAGGCCGAGCCAGTTGATGGCATCCGGATTGCGCACCACGGTGTTGACCATGGACCGGACCACTTCGCGCAGGGCCGCGCCATCGATTCCGCGTCCGGCCTGGGCGGCATCCATGACCTTGGCGTACACCCGCCGCGAATCGTCCAGTACTTCCTGGGCGACTGGCAACTCCTCTTCGAAGCTGGTGGTGTCCTGGTAGACCGGATCGAGCTGGTTGGCCGGCGAGATGCCAGGCAGGGCGTCCGCGGAAAGCAGCGGCGCGTTTTCGGGCTCGGGCAGGTACCGATCCGCATCCTTTCCCAGGCGCGGATCGATATAGACGAACTTGCAGTATTTCTGGACTTTCTCCAGTTCCTCCATCAGCCGCAGGCGAAATCCCTGCAACTGGAAAGGCATCTCGAAGGGCAACTCCACCCACGGCCGGTCCAGCTCCACCACGAACATGCCGAGCTGCAGATGCTGGACCGCGACCCGCTTTCTCATGGCACACCCCCGCCACGGAATACCCGCAAGCCGCTACGGGTCTCCAGATATGCCACTGATTCCCCCGCCATTTGGAAGCGACGCAAAACGGGCATAGGCCAACGTCCATCTCCCTGCCCTTATCATTTACCAGCAAATATAGAGTGCGAACAGATATTGAACAACGTGTGCGGGACGCGATCACGGGCCCGCCGGGAAACCACGGCCTACTGGAGCGCGATTCGAATTTTGCGGATAGCGCCGATTTTTGCCGCTATTACGGCTTTTCACCGGAAATCTGCACCAATAAAGCCCAGGGCCGACAGCGGCCGTTTCGCGGTCCGGGTGGTGCTGGCGACCACGGGCCTGGATGTGAACCACGCGATGCCCAAGGGCCGGCGAAGGACCCCCGCTCCCGCCCGGCGGGCAACCGGCGGTTAGCGCCCGACCAGCAGACCCCGCAGGACCTCGCAGACCTCGTCCACCTGCTCGTCGCTGATTCGCGAATTCAGCGGCAGCGCAAGCATCGCCGGCGCAAGTGCGCTGCACACCGGCAGGTCCGCCTCCCCGTATCCCAACCTGCGCAACGCCGGCTGCTGGTGCAGTGGAGCAAAGTAGCGCCCGCACTGGATGCCCCGCTCCGCCATGCCGGCCACCAACCCGTCGCGACTCGCGGCCGTTGTCAGCCGCAGCGGATAACAAAACCAGGCGTGGCGGTCGCCTTCCGCCGGCGCCTGCGGCAGCACCAGGCCCGGGCAGTCCGCAAGCTGTCGCCGGTAGCGCGCGGCCCGGGCATCCCGACGCCGGCTGATCTGGTCGAGGCGTGCCAGTTGTCCCAGGCCCAGGGCACACTGCATCTCATTGAGCCGATAGTTGAATCCAACCTCCGCCTGGTCGAGCCAGCCGCCGGCCGGGTCGCGACCGTGATTCCGCAGCCGCGCGAGCCGCGCCGCCAGTTGCGGGTCATCGCATACCGCCACGCCCCCCTCCGCCAGGGTCACCGGCTTGTTGGGGAAAAAAGCGAAGGTGGCACTGTCCCCTTGGGCGCCCGCGGGCCGGCCAGCGTAGCGCGCCCCGATGGCCTGACAGGCGTCCTCGATCAGGTTAACCGCGGAACGTCCACCGACCGCGGCTCGCAGTTCTTCCACCGCGGCCGGCGCGCCGAAGGTGTGTACCACCACCAGGGCGCGGGTGCGAGGCGTGACCACCTCGGCAACCCGCTCCGGGTCCAGGTTCCAGCTGCGGTCATCAATGTCCGCGAACACCGGATGGCCGCCGGCGGACAGGATCGCGTCGGCAACCGCCGGCACGGTAAACGGTGTCGTGATCACTTCGTCGCCCGGCTGCAACTCCAGGCAATGCAGCAGCAGGTGCAGCGCGGCAGTACCGGAACTGAACCCCACCCCGTGATTCCGCCCGGCAATTTCCGCGCAGCGGCGTTCGAATTCCGCAAGCCGCGGTCCCTGGCTGAGGAGATCGCCTTCCAGCACCGCGGCCACTGCCTGCCGATCCGCCGCGCGGATATCCGTCGCCACCATCGGAATGCGCCACGGAAGGGCACTGCGATCGATCCCCATCAGGCCCAGCCGCCGTCGGCATTCAGCGGTCGCGCCCGTTTTGCCAGCAATTCCTCACCGCTGGGCAGCTCGGCGAGCACCGCGGCGATGCGCTCGCCGGCGCGACCATCACCGTAGGGGTTTTGCATACCCGCGAGCGACGCGCGAAATCCGGGATCCAGGGCGCGTCCCGCGCTGGCCAGGATGGCCTCGGTGCGCGCCGGCGCATCCAGCACGTTGTCGGCCCGCTCCCGCCCCCGCTGCCGCTCTCCCACGTTCACCGTAGGCAGGGCGAAGCTGGGGGTCTCCATGATGCCGCTGGAGGAGTTGCCGATGAACAACTGCGCGCTTCCGAGCAACGCGAGGTAGCGCGGCGCGTCCAGATTCACGAACAGCCGCCGCTGCTCGTGGCCCGCGCAGAAGGCCTGCAAGCGGGCCAGCAGCGCCCGGCTGCCGGCGTCCGCATTCGGGTAGCAAAGCAGTTTCTGGCCGGGCAACGCCCCCAGCGCCGCAAGAAAAGCCTCCAGCTCGTCGTTGGTATCCGCGTGCAGGGTGACCGGGTGGAAGGCGGCGATGATCCGTGGCGCTCCCGGGGCCAGTTGCAGTTCCTTCTCCAGTGCGGGGAGGTCTGGCAGATTCGCGCGGGCGATATGATCCAGGGACGGTGCGCCCACCCGATGCACCCGCCAGGCCTCTTCGCCCAGGGCGAGTACCCGGCGGCGCGCCTGCTCGGTGGGGGTAAAGTGAACATGGCTCATCTTGGTCAGCGCGTTGCGCACCGCGTCGTCGATTGCGCCCTCGCTGATTTCGCCACCCTCGATATGTGCGATGGGGATACGCAGCGCCAGCGCCACGGTTGCGGGAGCGAGCATCTCGTAGCGATCCGCGATGACCAGCAACAGCTCCGGTCGTTCCCGCGCCAGCGCGTCCGCCAGCCCCAGGGTGGCCAGACCGATGGTCTTGGCCATGGCGGTATCCGAATCGGAACTCAGCAAGCACTCGATGCGCTCGGCAACTGCGAAACCATCCGCCTCGATAGACTCCACGGTACGGCCGAATTCCGGGGACAGGTGCGCGCCCAGCACCAGCAGCCGTGGCGCAAGCCGTGGATGCTCGGCCATGGCCCGCAGCGGCCAGTACAGGTGGGAGTAGTCGGCGCGGGAACTGGTGACTACCGCGATACGGCGCGCATCCGTCAACAGCAACCACCGCCGTCGTAGAACCAGGTGGGCGGCGAAAGATGCAGGTCCTCGCGGCCCAGGGACGCCAGCGCCGCCGCGGTCTTGTCGCACACCGCGAGCGGTTGGTTGTAGCCCAGCACATGTCCGTTGCCGTCATCGAAGAGCTCTTTCCGGCCCGTGTAGATGG
Source organism: Gammaproteobacteria bacterium (assembly GCA_022340345.1). Lineage (GTDB taxonomy): Bacteria > Pseudomonadota > Gammaproteobacteria > HyVt-429 > HyVt-429 > JAJDOE01. The sequence goes on along the minus strand of JAJDOE010000160.1, from coordinate 994 downwards.
CCGCGCGCCCGGTGAAGATACACGGGCCGTCCTCCGGCATCGGGTCCTTGATGGCGCAAACCTCCACACTCTGCACTTCGATGTTGTGCTCCACCGCGTAGTGCGCTGGGTCCAGAATGCGGTAGGGGCGGCGGGCGCGCACTTCCACGGTACCAAACCCGGTGTCGGTGAGCAGCTCCAGATAATCCGCCAGCGGGATCGCACCGCTCAGGCACAGCGCGCGCAGACGCGGGTCCTGGCGCAGCGCGTCCGGGATCGGCTGGGCGCACACCGGGTCGGACAGCACCAGCCGGCCGTGGGGGCGCAGCACACGGTACATCTCCGCCAGCGCCTGGCGCAGGTCCGCGGGTTCAAAGATATTGAACAGGCAGTTCTGGGCGGCGACGTCCACGCTGGCGTCCTCCACCGGCAACGCCAGGGCGTCTCCTTCCCGCAAGGCGATGAAATCCGGCTGGAACCAGGGGTTGTCACGGGCCGCCTGCTCCAGGTTGGCGGCGCAGGCGGCACGCATCTCCGCAACGGGGTCAATGCCCAGCACCGATCCCTCGCGGCGGCTGAAATAGGCGAATTGCAGCAGTTCCAGCCCTCCGCCGACACCTACGTACAGGACGGTCGGGGAATTCACCAGGTCGCGGGGATGCACGGTGGTGCCGCAACCGTAGTTCATCTCCAGCATGGCGGGAGGCACGGACAACCCGGGCAATTGCCAGACCGGGGAAGTGGTGCAACACAGCCCGGTATCCGGCGAAATCGCCGCGTCCCGGTAGACCTCTTTCACGGTTTGCAGGTAGCTGTCGGGCATGTTCTCTCCTTCTGTGGCCTGGGCCGGGAATCGGGCGGAAGTATAGAACGCCGGGACCGCCCGCGTGGCCCCGCCGAAGGTACAATCAGGCCATGTCCGTCTCCGACCGTTCCCTTTTGTTCCGGTGGCCCGGCCTGCTGCTGGCGGTGATCGCCAGTGGCGCCTGCCTGCTGGCGGTGGGAAACACGTTGC
>JAJDOE010000115.1 GCA_022340345.1 Gammaproteobacteria bacterium | reverse complement strand
GCCCCCCGCTTTCCCAGGCGTTACCGTGCTGGCGGGAGCCGGTGCGGGAACTGTGGAACGCGGCCCGGGACGACTGGACCGCGGTACAGAAGATGCAGTACGTGGACCTGTGTACCGCGCTGCCGGACAACCTGCTGGTGAAAGTCGACCGGATGCTGATGGCCCATGGCGTGGAAGGCCGGGTGCCGCTGCTCGATCACCGGGTGGTGGAGTTGGGGCTGGCGCTGTCGGATAAGCTCAAGATCCATGGCGGCAGCGGAAAGTGGCTGGTGCGGAAATGGGCGGCAACGCGCCTACCCGCGGAGGTCTGCACACGCCGCAAGAGCGGCTTCCACGTGCCCGTGGGGTCCTGGCTGCGGGGCCCCTTACTCGGGCGTGTTGCCGCGTCGCTGGCCGAATCTCCGGTCATCCGGCACTGGTTCCACGACCGTGGCGTGCGCCAGTTGGTGGCCGAGCAGGACCGCAATGGCAGCGTGACCCGGCCACTGTGGACCTTGCTGCAACTGGCCCTGTGGCACCGGATCTTTGTGGAGAATGACGCGCGGCGACCGCCAGCGGAAGGCGACCCGCTGGCACTGCTTGGTTAGCGCTCCCGGGCGCTGGCGCAGGCAATGCAAAGTGTCACCGCCGGGTCATTCTCCAGCCGGCGAGGATCGATCTCTTCCCCGCACTGCTGACAATCCCCGAACTCCGCTGCGTCCATTTCCCGCAGCGCCCGGCGCAACGCGTGGATGCGTTGCTGCCGACGCTCGCCAGAGGCACGGGCGACCGCCTGGGATTGCAATGCATCCATGCGCGACAGGCGCCCGACCCGGCTCTGGTCGAGTTCCACGGTGCCACCGGCCTGGCGGCCGGTGTCCTCGATCGCCAGCAGCGAATCCAGTTCCTCCCGGGCCCGGTGCCGCAGTCGTTGCCGGTCGGTCATTACGAGCCCAGCAGGCCGCTCTGGCGGATACCGTCGAACAGGAACTGCACCGCCAGCGCGCATAGCAATACTCCGAACACCCGACTGATGACATGCATTCCGGTGACCCCCAGCGCCTGCAGGATGCGCCCGGCAAGCAGAAGCCCCACCAGGGTCAACAGCATCACCGCCAGCAAGCCAGCGACCACCGCAGCCTGCTGGCTCGCATCGCCCCGGGCATTGGCCATCAGCAGGATGGCCGCGCCCATGGCGCCGGGTCCGGCAATCAGCGGCGTGGCCAGCGGGAATACCGAGATGTCCTCGCGGGTAGCCGCCTCACGGGTCTCCTCATCGGTCGTGGACGTGCTGCCGGAGGTTCGCGCGAACACCATGTCGATGCCGATCAGCAGCAGCAGGATGCCGCCGGCGGTCTGCAATGCGGCCAGGGAAATTCCCATGCTCCCGAGCAGCACCTTGCCACCAAAAGCGAAAGCCACCAGGATCCCGGTCGCGATCAGGGTGCCGCGCAGGGCCATGCGCTGGCGATCGCGGGCCGAATCACCGGCGGTCAGGCCGGCGAACAGCGCCGCCACGTCGAGCGGGCCGACGGTGGCGAAGAACGTCGTGAAAGCGATGATGGCGGTGTCGAACACCGCCCCAGTGTAGCGGCGCGACGCTATGATACGCTAGTTTGATGCTCTGCCCGCCGTCCGCCGCCGCCCGCTGATGCGCACTGTGCATATCATCGGCAGCCGCGCCTCTGGCGGCGCCGAGCGCTTTTTCCTGCGCCTGGTCGGCGCACTGCGGGAGCGGGACCCGGAGACATTCGCCATCGTGCGCAGCGGCAGTGTGCTGGAGTCCGTGCTGGCTTCCAGCGATGGCGATGGGGGACGCAGCCGCGCGACACCCATGCGCAACATGTTCGATCCCTTCGCCAAAGTGGCGATCCGCCGGCTGGTGCAGGAACTGGACGCCGGGCTGGTGCAGACCTACATGGGACGTGGCACCCGCCTGACGCGGTTGCGTGGCCGGGTTCCTCACGTCGCTCGCCTCGGCAACTACTACAAGCTTGCCGGCTACCGCCACGCGGATGCCTGGGTAGGAAACACCCGCGGTATCTGCGACTACCTGATCGGCGGTGGTTTTCCGGCCCAGCGCGTCCACCTGATCCCCAACTTTGTGGACCCGCCGCCGCCCACCAGCGATCAGCGCCTGGCCGAACTGCGACGGCAATGGAAACTGCCGGACGATGCCCTGCTGGTAGCCGCTGCCGGACGCCTGGTGCCCATCAAGGGTTTTGACCTGCTATTGGAAGCCGCGGCCCGCGTACCGGCGCAAATTGGTGGCCGGCCCGTGTGGTTCGTGATCGCCGGTGACGGGCCACAACGCGCGCTGCTGGAGCGCCGGGCACCGGCCACGGTTCGCCTGTGCGGGTGGCTGGATGACCCGGACGCACTCTATGCGTTGGCGGACCTGGTGGCTTTTCCCTGCCGCGAGGCAGAACCTTTCGGCAACGTGATCTTCGAGGCCTGGTCCCATGGGCGCGCGGTGGTGACCACCCGTTGCCGCGGGGCCCTCGAATCCAGCCAGCACGACCGCAATGCCTGGCATGTGCCATGTGACAACGCGCAGCAACTGGCGGATGCCATCGCGGAACTGCTGGCAGACGCTGGCCGGCGCGAAGCACTGGGAAACGCCGGACGCGAACGCCTGGCGCTGGACTTCTCCCGGGAGTCGGTGCTCGATGCCTACCAGTCCCTGTACCGGTCGCTGGCGTGATGAAACGCGCAGCCGGGTGGTTCACGGCGGCCTGCCTGCGGGTACCGGTGCGGATTGCCGGATGGCTTCCCTGGCGTGGCGTGCAGTTGCTGGGACGGGTGGCGGGCACCATCGGGCGCACCCTGCCCAATCCCCTGCGATCCATGGCCAGGAACAATCTGCGCCTGGTATTCCCCGCCCAGCGTGAGGTCGAAATCCGAAAAACCGCCGGCGAGGCCGTTGGGCATTGCCTGTGCACCCTGTTGGAATCCGGACCATTGGCCTACTGGTCCGCGGAACGTATCGTGGAAAAAGTGCGCGAGGTGCACGGCGAGCAATTGCTTTCTCCTCCGCCATCGGCCGGCGTGTTGCTGGTTGTACCCCACCTGGGAAACTGGGAACTGGCCGGCCTGTACGCCGGCCGGCGGCATCCGCTGAGTGCCCTGTATCGACCACCGCGGGTCGTCGCGCTGGAGGACTGGCTGCGGCAGCGGCGGCAACGTTTCGGCACGCGCCTGCTTTCGGTGAACAGCAGCAGTGACCTGCGCGGTGCCTGGCGTGACCTGCGCAACGGCCGCACGGTGGCGGTGTTACCGGATCAGGACCCCGGCCGCCGACGCGCCGGTGAATGGTTGCCGTTTTTCGGATTGCCGACGCGCACGTCGACCCTGGCGGCCCGCCTGTCCCGAAACGCGGGGCGAACCGTTCTTGGTTTCAGTACCCGGCTGGCGAACGGCCAGGGGTTCGCGCTGCATTTTGAAACCATTGATTTCGAGGATGGCGCCGGCACGGCGCAACGCGCGGCGGCCATCAACCACGCCATCGAGAGCGCGGTCGCACCGCGCCTGGCCCAGTACCAATGGTGTTATGACCGCTGGCGCCCGCAGCGTGCAGTCCGCAGCGAGGCTACGGGTAGTTCCGGCGCCGTGCGTGGCGGCTGGCAGAACGAACGGTGAACGACCGGCCCAATCGCTAGCCTAGCGCCGCAGCAAGCCGTACTTGAGGATGCACCAGATCGCCTGCACGCCATCCCGCCAGCCGATCTTCTTGCCTTCCGCGTAGGTGCGACCGTAGTACGAAATCCCCACTTCAAAAATGCGGATCTCCGGCAGCCGCGCCAGCTTGGCGGTGATCTCCGGCTCGAAGCCGAATCGGTCCTGTTCCAGGGAGAGTTGGTTGAGAACGTCGCGGCGAAAGACCTTGTAGCAGGTTTCCATGTCCGTGAGGTTGAGGTTGGTGGTCATGTTGGAGAGCAGGGTCAGGAAGCGGTTGCCCTGGTAGTGCCAGAAATAAAAAACCCGGTGGGCCCCCTGCCCCTGGAAACGGCTACCGAAAACCACGTCCGCCTTGTCGTCCACGATCGGCTCCAGCAGCACCGGGTACTCCTTCGGGTCGTATTCCAGGTCCGCGTCCTGGATCAGCACGATGTCGCCGGTAGCAGCGGCGAAACCCGATCGCAAGGCCGCTCCCTTGCCCTGGTTGTGGGGGTGACGGACCAGCTTGTCCAGCTTGGCGGACAACTCGCCGGTCAGGAGGTCCGCGCTGCCGTCGGTGGAGGCATCGTCCACCACGATGATTTCGTGTTCGAGGCCGGTTTCCACGCCACGCACCGCGTCGAGGATCGTACGCAGGGTGGCTGCTTCGTTGTAACAGGGGATGACGATACTGAGTTTCATATCCTGATCCGCATACCGGGTCCGGGCACCAGGGCCAGCGCCGCCGCCAGCACCGCAAACTGATTGACAAACACGAAGCGCGGGAAGGAGCCTCCGCCAAACAACACGGTGGGCCCAATGGCCAGCACCGCCAGCAATACGTAGACACCACGGCGCCAGCCGTCGAGCCGCCACAACTGGAGCGCCATCAATACGGTCCCCAGGGGCACAAACAGAACGGCGATAAACAGCGTCAGCGGTTTCTCGCCGGAATGATAGCCGATGTAGTGTGCCGCTTTGAATGCCACCAGGTGAATTACGTTGCGTAGCAAGCTCCAGACGCCTTCCTGGCTGTCCAGCAGCGCACCCCGATTGGTCACCAGCAACCGCCATTCCCCGGCGTACCAGAGGTTGTGGTACAGGGGCAGCAACAGCACCGCAACGAAGGGCAGCAGCAGCCAGGGGCGGCGCTCCACCAGCGCGATCACCAGTGCCAGCGCCCCTGCGAACAGGATCAGGTTCTGGCGAATGAACGGTATCAGCCCGAGCAAAAGCATTGCGGTGAGCAGCCAGCCCCGCCACAGACTCACCACCAGCAGCAACAGCAGGGCGACCGCAAACCATTCCACATAGCCGTAGATCACGTTCTTCGCCATGTAGGGAGCGGCCAGCAACAGGAAGATCGCGAGGGAGAGGCGCTGCCAGCGGGCCATGGGGGCACGCGCCAAGCCGTGGAGGAAAACGCCGCAGGCCAGCAGCAGTACCGCCAGGTTGGTGACCTGGGTGAGCCGGGTCTCGCCGCCGGTGAGACCGATCATGGCGGCCAGCCAGTAGCGGTAACCGGGCTGGTCGGCGAAATGCGCCGCCGGTCGCAACACTCCGCCGTGACCCCACAACGAACCCTGCTCCAGGATATGCCAGGCATAGATGCTGTACCGGTAGGAATCGTCACCGCGCAAATGGTAGATGGGCTGGTCGAGCCAACCGGCCAGCCCGAGCACCCCGCTGGCAAACAACCCGATACCCGCGAGCCAGCACCATCGCTCCCGCAGACCGGCCAATTGCGCGACCACCATTGCCAGCAGGCCGGCGCACAAGGGAATGAACAACGCCAGGGCGTGTCGCCCCAGGGCCAGGTGTTCGCCGGCCAGGTTTGCTGCCTGCCATCGCGTCACGCCGAAAACCACCACCGCGAGTAACGCCAGGGCGATCCCCACCCGGCGCGCCCGGTCCGGCGCCGGGATCATCCCGCTGCCCCGTGACGTCTGCCAACTTCACTCACAGCCACGGCGGCAAGCAACCAGAGGACGGGCAGCAGAATCAACTGGTATCGGTAGTCATAACTCACCACGTGCAGGGCGTAGAAAAACGCGCCTCCGTGCAGCCAGGCAAGCAGCACCTCCACCACCCGTCCGCCCTGCGCCCGCCAAAGCCAGAACAGGCCGGCCGCCGCCGCCAGGTACAGGGCAAGGAAGTACAGCCAGTTCGCCAGGCGATGAAGACGCGAATAATCGGCGCGGTTGAATTGCCACATCCACGCGTACTTGACCCACACCAGGGAGAAATAGTCCCCGACCCCGCGCGGCGCCGGCCGCCAGGTCTCGGGTCGGCCCGAGACCACGATTCCCTGCGAGTTCAGGCGCTGGTAGCGGGTATGCAGACGCGCCAGTGGCGCGTCGTCCGCCACCTGGGTGTTCATCCACACCGCAAATGCACCGCTAACCAGAAGGCTCGCCGCCGCCAGCAACAGCAACACGCGCCGGCGGCTACCCATCCAGCGCAACATCGGTACCAGTACCAGCAAGGCGGCAAAAAGCTGGCCGCCGGGGCGCCAGACGGCCAGCAGCAGCGCCGCCACTCCGGCTGGCCACCAGGAACCACCCTCCAGCGCGCAAACCAGTCGCCAAAGGAACAGGCATCCCAGGCTCAGGAACAGCGAGTCACTGAGGATGTAGACGTGCCACTGCAGGACGTCGAAGGCCAGCAGCGAAGCCCCCAGCAGGCCCGCTGCCGCCATCCATGGATTCGCCCGCGGCGCCAGGCGCTGCACCGCGCGCAGCACGAACCAGGGGGCGAGACTGGCCGCCAGCAACTGAAACACCACCAGGAAGACCTGCGCATGGCTGCCGAATACCGCGCGCGCCAATGCCCCGAGTGTCACGTAGCCGCTGAACAGCGGATAGGATGCGGTGCTGCTGCGCCACCAGGACCACAATTGCGCGTCCAGTGGCGGCAGGTAGCGTCCGGTGTCCCCTCCGTAGCGGATCCCCAGCCACAGGCCGATCAACAGATGCGATGCGACCGCGGCAACCAGCAAAACCCTTCCGGCAGGCCGCCAGCCCGGGGCGGGCTCAGTGGTTGCGCTGTTTGAGTCCACGACTGAGCACCACCACCTCTGCGAGCAGCCCCATGAGAAACACCTGCAGGCCAGCGATCATGAGAATCACGGCCAGGTTGCCCACGTAGCCGAGCAGAAAGTAGTCGCGTACCAGGCCCTTTAGCATCCCGATACCGATCAGAACGCCAGCCACTGGGCCGAACACGCGCATCGGGGCAAACAACAGGCCCAGGCGCATGACGGTGCGGAAAAAGCGAATCGTATCTCGCACCGGCCGGATCGCCGAGCGCCCGATGCGTGGCGCGTAGTCGACGTCCGTCTCCGTTACCCGGAAACCACCCAGCAAGGATCCCATGGTCAGCGTCGAAGTGAAGCTGAACCCCCGGGGCAGGAGATGCCAGAAGTGTTCCACCAGGTCCCGGCGAAACACCCGCAGCCCGCTATTGAGATCCCGAATGGGCGAGGCGGCCAGCCAGGAAGCGAATCCGTTGAGTACGCGCTTCGGAAACCGGCGCGCCAGGGGGATGCCGGGGCTGTCCGGTGCCCGCACGCCCACCGCCATGTCCTTGCCTTCCTCCAGAGCTGCAGCCAGGGATGGCAAAACCTCCAGGGGGTAGGACCCGTCCGCGTCGCTGATGGCGATATGGGGCGCATCACCGTGGCGAATCCCCGTCTTCAGCGCCGCTCCGTAGCCACGGTTTTTTTCGTGCCGAATCAGTTCGACGCGTGAATCCTCCGGGAGCAGCTGGCGATCCACGGCCGGCCGCGAACCGTCATCCACTACGATAATGCGGATTCCGCGTCGGCGGCCAAAGCCCTTGAGTGCATCCAGCACGGATTGCGCCACCGTTTCCGAAGGCTCATTGAAGACCGGGATGATGATGTCCAGTGGCGTCATAGACGTAGCAATGTATCGAAATTTCGCATGTCAGTCGCCCGTACGCCGGTCCCACCAGCCTGCCAGCGTTCCGAAGACCCCTACGCCGACATGGTTCACCAGCAACAGCAATACCGATAGTCCGACCGCGGTCTCGACCGCCAGATCCAGGTGCCTGAACACCACGACCAGCACCGCATCCCGGGTGCCCACTCCTGCCACGCTGACCGGCAACGCGCTAACCGTTTTGGTGAGGGCGGAAAGCAGCGTGCTGTTTACCACCATCGGCTCCAGCACCAGATCCAGGGCCACCAGCAATACACCGAACTGGAAGAACAGCACGGCGCCGGATAGCAGGGTGAGGAGTACCGCCAGGGCGAGGCGAGGACCGAACAGTGCGTGCATATCGGTAACCAGGCGCTCGCGGGTTTCGGGGTCCAGCCCCAGCTTGCGCGCCAGGCTGTGCTCCAACAGCCAGCGCAACGGGCGTTCCCGGATTCGCGGGAAAAGCAGCGCCAGGAAAATCAAAGGCACCAGCAGCAGCAGCGACCACCACAGCGTATTCAGGAACGGAAACAGGCTAATCCACAGCAGTGCCGCCAACGCCAGGTAACCGTTCATGGACATGTCCAGCAGTCGATCCAGGAGGGTGGCGCTCAGGCCCGACGACAGCGGCACGCCGGCCCGGTCGCGGGCCATGAAGGCCTTCCACGCCTCCCCCAAACGGGCGGGCGTGACCACGCCGAAAGAGCTGCTGACCAGGTACCAGGGCCAGACCTGGCGCACGGGCAATGCATATCCCTGGGAATGCAGAAGGGAGCGCCAGCGCAGGGTCTTGAGCACCAATGCCAGTGCCTGCAACGCCAGTGCCAGCACCACCAGGTGCGCCGGTACCGCCACCAGGATGCGCAACAGCGCAGGCCAGTCGACGTTCCAGGCAATAACGAGGAACAGCAGTGGGCCGAGGACCCGCGGAGACAGCCAGCGGCGCCAGTTCACGGCGTTGCCCGACATCGGCGTCCGGGCTCGCGCCGGGCCGAAAATTCAGCAGGGGATGGAAAAAACCAGAAAAAGCGACGCCGGACCACGCGGCGTCATTCGTCGCTCTTCGCGCTCTTTTTCTTGGTGGCCGTTTTCTTGGTCGCCTTTTTCTTGGTCGCCGCTTTCTTGGTGGTCTTCTTGGCGGCCTTTTTTGTCGCTTTCTTGGCCGGTTTTTCTTCGCCGCTTACCGGCTTCGCCTTGGCCTCGCTCTTTTTGGCCTTTTTGGCCACTTTTTTCCGGGGCGCCTTTTCCTTCACCTCGGTCTCCGTGGGCCGGTCCACCAACTGCACGATCGCCATCGGCGCCCGGTCCCCGACCCGGAAGCCGGCTTTGAGAATGCGCAGGTAGCCGCCCGGCCGTTCCAGGAACCGCGGCCCCAGGTCGTCGAACAGCTTGCCGACCACATCCCGGTCCCGCAAGCGATTGAAGGCCAGACGCCGGTTGGCCACCGAGGCGTCTTTGCTCAGGGTGATCAGCGGCTCCGCCACGCGACGCAGCTCTTTCGCCTTGGGCAAGGTGGTGCGGATCTGCTCATGGCGAAACAGGGATACCGCCATGTTGCGAAACATGGCTTCCCGGTGGGAGCTGTTGCGGTTCAGTTTTCTTCCAATCTTGCGATGACGCATGGTCTAGGATCCTGTTTGCTCAATCCCACCGGTGTCCGTCGCCGCTTTCAGACCAGCGGGCGGCCAGTTTTCGAGTTTCATGCCCAGCGACAAGCCGTGCTGCGCGAGCACGTCCTTGATTTCGGTAAGCGACTTCTTTCCGAGATTCGGGGTCTTCAGCAGCTCGACCTCGGTCCGCTGGATCAGGTCACCGATGTAATAAATATTCTCGGCCTTCAGGCAGTTGGCGGAACGAACCGTCAGCTCCAGGTCATCCACCGGGCGAACCAGTAACGGGTCCACTTCTGCCTGCTCGGCCCGCGGCGACTCGCTACCCGTCTCTTCGAGGTTGACGAATACGGAGATCTGCTCGTGAAGGATGGTAGCGGCACGCCGCAGGGTCTCCTCCGGGTCGATGGATCCATCCGTTTCCACCTCGATGATCAGCTTGTCCAGGTCGGTGCGTTGCTCCACGCGCGCGTTGTCCACGCGATAAGAGACACGCCGCACCGGGCTGTAGGATGCATCGAGCTGCATCACGCCGATGGCCTTGGTGTCATCCTTGGCCACCCGCGCTTCCACGGGCTGGTAGCCGCGTCCACGATGGACGGTAAGCTCCATCTCGATGGTCCCCGGCTTGGTGAAATTGCAGATTACGTGGTTCGGATTAACAATCTCCACGTCGTGCTCTTCCTGGATCTCAGCGGCGGTGACTGCCCCCGGTCCTTCCTTGACCAACCGCAGGGTTGCCTCTTCCCGGTCATGCATACGCAAGGCAAGGTTTTTGAGGTTGAGGAGAATTTCAATCACATCCTCCTGGACACCTTCGATGGTCGAGTACTCGTGTTGCACGCCGGTGATCTTGACCTCGGTTACGGCTGCGCCTGGCATCGACGACAGCATGATCCTACGCAAGGCATTGCCAAGCGTATGGCCGAAGCCACGCTCCAGCGGCTCCAGCGTGATCTGGGCGCGCGTTTCGTCGATCGTCTTGACGTCGACGTTGCGTGGCTTGAGAAATGTGCCCGCGATTTCCTGCATCTTGGAACCTCGTTACTTCGAGTAAAGTGCGACTACCAGGGATTCATCGATCTCGGACGGAAGATCGCCCCGGTCAGGCTTCGCTTTGTATAGACCCTTGGCCGTTTTTACGTCCACCTCGACCCACTCCGGAAAACCCCGCTGCTCTGCGGCTTCCAGGGCGGCCTTGACCCGCAACTGATTGCGCGCCCGTTCCACCAGCTCGATGGAATCATTGGGCCGAACCTGATAGGCCGGAATGTTGACCCGCTTCCCATTCACCAGCACGGCGTTGTGCCGCACCAGTTGTCTGGCCTCACTGCGGGATGCGCCGAAGCCCATTCGGTAGATAACGTTATCCAGGCGCCCTTCGAGAAGCTGCAACAGGTTTTCACCCGTGGAGCCCTTGCTGCGATCGGCATCCTGGTAATAGGACAGGAACTGCTTTTCCAGCAGCCCATATATCCGGCGGAGCTTCTGTTTCTCGCGCAGCTGCAGACCGTAGTCGGTTGGCCGCGAGCGCCGCTGGCCGTGCTGACCCGGCGGATAGGGGCGCTTTTCCACCGGACAACGGTCCGTGTAGCATTTCTCACCCTTCAGATACAGCTTTCCACCTTCGCGACGGCAAAGGCGGCATACGGAACCAATATAACGTGCCACGTTTGTCTCCTAGACCCGGCGTCGCTTGGACGGACGGCAACCGTTATGCGGAATGCGCGTCACGTCCTGAATGTTGCTGATGTCGAAGCCCGCATTTTTCAGGGCTCGAACCGCGGAATCGCGCCCCGGTCCCGGACCACGGACCTGAACCTCCAGGTGCCGCATTCCGAACTCCCATGCCGCGGATGCCGCTTTGGACGACGCCACCTGCGCAGCAAAAGGCGTGCTCTTGCGCGATCCCTTGAATCCGGACGCACCCGCGGTGCTCCAGCACAGGGTATTCCCATGCCGGTCGGTGATGGTCACGATCGTGTTGTTGAAGGTCGCGTAAATGTGCGCGATTCCTTCGGACACGTTGCGCTTGACCTTCTTCTTCGGTTTTCCGCTCTGTTTCGCCACAGTTCCGACCTACCTCTTGATTGGGCGCCGCGGACCCTTGCGGGTGCGCGCGTTGGTGCGTGTACGCTGACCATGTACCGGTAGCCCGCGCCGATGGCGAAGCCCACGATAGATGCCCAGGTCCATCATGCGCTTGATGTTGCCCGCGATTTCGCGCCGCAGATCACCCTCAATCGTGAAGGTAGCCACCGCTAGGCGCAGTTTCTCTGCATCGGACTCGGGAATGTCCTTTACCTTGGCGTCGTAGCTGATGCTCACGGCCTCGCAGATTTTGCGCGCGCGAGACCGCCCGATGCCATAGATCGAGGTCAGCGCGACCTCGATATGTTTGTGGTTTGGCAGGTTAATGCCCGCAATTCGCATGGATACTCTCCGTCCTAACCTTGACGCTGCTTGTGCCGTGGATCGGAACAGATCACCCGAACCACACGACGGCGGCGGACAATCCGGCAATTCCGGCACAGCTTCTTTACCGATGCACGTACTTTCATCGTTCCTCTCCTAGCGCGGCATGCCCAGGCCACCGGTAAGGTTGGCCTTCTTGAGCAGGCTTTCGTATTGCCGCGACATCATGTGCGACTGGATCTGCGACATCAGATCCATCAACACGACGACAATGATCAGCAGCGACGTGCCGCCGAAATAAAAGGGTACGTTCCACTTGACGATCAGGAACTCCGGAATCAGGCATACGCCGGTGACGTATATCGCGCCCGCCAGCGTGAGCCGTGACATGACACCATCGATGTAGCGTGTGGTCTGCTCTCCCGGCCGGATTCCCGGGATGAATGCGCCGGATTTTTTCAGGTTGTCGGCCATTTCCTTGGGATTGAAGACCAGCGCGGTATAGAAAAAGCAGAAGAAAACAATCGCCGCCGAATAAAAAAGCACGTAGATCGGCTGTCCAGGCTGCATGGTGGTCGAAATGTCGCGTAACCAGCCCATGCCCTCGGCCTGGGAAAACCAGCTGCCCAACGTGGCCGGAAACAGGATAATGCTGGAAGCGAAAATCGGCGGAATGACGCCGGCCATGTTCACTTTCAGGGGCAGGTGGGAGCTCTGGCCCGCGTACATCTTGCGGCCTTGTTGTCGCTTGGCATAGTTCACCGTGATTCGTCGCTGGCCCCGCTCCACGAACACCACGAAGGCCGTGACCAGGATGGCCAGTGTCATCAGCGCCAGTACCCCGATGGGCGTAAAGGTTCCGTTTCGGGCCAGTTCCAGGGTGCCGCCGACGGCGGCGGGCAGGCCCGCAACGATACCGATAAAGATGATCAGCGAGATGCCGTTGCCAATACCGCGCTCGGTTATCTGCTCGCCGAGCCACATGAGGAACATGGTGCCGGTCACCAGCGAGATCACGGTAATCAGCCGGAACTGGAACCCGGGAGCAACCACGACCCCGAGACCACCAACCTGCTGGGCCTCCAGCGCGATGGATACGCCCAGGGCCTGG
>JAJDOE010000072.1 GCA_022340345.1 Gammaproteobacteria bacterium | reverse complement strand
CGGCTACTTCGGTTTCTGGCTTATCACCCGCGCGCGCACCACCATGATGCGCGACCTGATGACCACCATTCACCGCCACCTGATCGGACTGCCGTTGGCGTATTTCAATAATGCCCGCGCCGGTGACCTGGTCAGCCGCATGACGAATGACGTGGCGCGCACCGTAGGGTCCCTGGATACCACCGCGACTGGTGTGCTCAAGAGTGGCACGCAGATTCTCATTACCATGTTTATTATCCTGCGTACGGACGCCTGGCTGGCGCTGGGTGTGGTCGCGCTTGGCGGCGTTCATATTCTCATTTCGCGGATGCTTGCCAAGCGAGTGCGCTACCGGTCCGCCGGGTCGGTGCGCCTGATGGGAGACATGCAGGCCCGGTTTACCGACTCCGTGAGCGCAATCCGCGCGGTCAAAGCCTTTGGCGCGGAACGTGCCCACGCCAAGAGTATTTATTCTCTGGCGGATGAGCACCGTGACTGGGTGTACCGGCAACGCATGGCGACCTATTTCCAAACGCCGCTGCGAATGGTCGCGGATTCCGTGGTGTTGAGCGCATTGCTGGTGATCGTTTTTTATTCCGTGGCCGCGGGGACGCTGACCCAATCCGGAGCGGTGTTTCTGATCGTGTTGTTGCAACAGGCGACTGGCCCCACCGCCGAGTTCTTTCGCCAATACCTCAGCTTCCAGGAACTGCTCGGCAACGCGGAGCGGGTGCTCGAGGTGCTCAAGACGGAAAGCGAATTGAAGGATGGAGAACGGGAGCCGCAGGCCCTGGAGCGGGAGATTCGGCTGGAGAACGTCAGTTTTCAATACCGGCCGGATTCACCGGTGCTGAAGAACGTCAACCTGACGGTAGGCCACGGCGAATTCATCGGTATCGCCGGACCCAGCGGCTCGGGCAAGACAACTCTCGCGGACCTGATCCTCCGCTTGTTCGATGCCACCGACGGCAAGGTACTGTATGACGGAGTGGATGTGCGCGAATTCAGGCAACGCGACTACCGCCGATACTTTGGCATGGTTTCCCAGGACACGCTCCTGATCAACGACACCCTGGCCAACAACATCATCTTCTATCGGGAATTCGACCAGCAACGCCTGGAACACGCCATGTGGGTGGCGAATGTCAGCGAATTTCTGGAGGATCTGCCGGAGGGCCTGGAAACCCTGGTCGGTGACCGTGGAGTACGCCTCTCCGGTGGGCAGCGCCAGCGAGTTGCGATCGCCCGTTCGGTGTACGCCAAGCCGTCGATCCTCATCCTGGACGAGGCCACCAGTGCGCTGGACACGGAAAACGAACGGCTGGTGCAGGAGGCAGTGGAGCGCATTGCCAAGGAAATGACCACGATCGTTATCGCGCACCGCCTGTCCACCATCGCACGTGCGGACCGGATCGTGGTGCTGAAAGACGGCGTGGTGGAGGCGGCGGCACCGCACGAGGAGCTGCTGGAACTATCTCCCACCTACCAGCGCCTGCATGAGCTGCAACAGTTCGATCGCGCCCCGGTGCCGGACGCTTGATCGGTCGGCGACAGATCGCCAGCGTGGCAGTCAGCCAGAAGCTGATTCGCGGCCCCTGGGGTGGCAGCAACGTATTTGTCCAGCAACTGACGCAGACGTTGCGGCGGCGGGGCTACGGTATCCGGTTCGACCTCCGGCGCCCGGTGGATGTGGTGGTAATCGTGGATCCGCGGGTGAGCGTTCACAAACCCTTTGGTACCGTGGAAGTCGCTGCATTCAGGCAGAAGTACCCATGGGTTCAGGTCCTGCACCGGGTAAACGAGTGCGATCAGCGCAAGGACTCGGACTTCATGGACGAGCTTCTTGCCGAGGCCAACCAACTTGCGGATCACACCACTTTTATTTCCCAGTGGGTGCGGGATTACCACGCGCAACGCTGGTTCGACGCGACTGCCTCGCATGACGTGATCTATAACGGCGCCGACAACCGGGTGTTTCACCCGTTACCGCCTCGCCGGCGTGGCAGCAAATTGCGCCTGGTGACCCATCACTGGTCGGATAACTGGCTGAAGGGGTTTGACGTGTACCAGCAGGTGGATGCGTTGATCTCTGACGGAATGCTTCCGGATGTCGAGTTGTGGATCATTGGGCGCTGGCCGCAGGAAATTCGCTGGCGCGCCGCACGTACCTTCGCTCCTACCCACGGACCGGCATTGGCGGCGTTACTCCGGGAATGCGATGCGTATCTTACTGGCAGCCGATTCGAGCCTTGCGGCATGCATCATGTGGAGGGCGCACAGTGCGGGCTACCGCTACTGTTCCACGAGGACGGTGGCGGTATCGTTGAGGCGGGGCGTCGGTACGGGATCGGCTTTAGCGATGATCCCGCCCCGGCAATAGGCGAAATGCAGCAACACCTCGGTGAGTACCGCAAGCGCCTGCTGCGAGAAATGCCGTCCGGCGAACGCATGGCCACGGCGTACGCGGACATTGTCCAGCGGCTTGCCGTGCGGGCACAGGAACAGCGGGCCGCCGCGATTTGATCCCGGCCATTGTAGGAATCGCGTTGCTGCGGAACGAGGATCGTTTCGTGGAACAGTCCCTGCGCAATACGCTGGGGTTCTGTGATCGTTTGCTGGTTGCGGACAACGGCAGCCGCGACCGGACCTGGGACATTGTCACCGGACTGGCAGCGAAATTTCCACACCTGGAAGCACGCAGAATCGATTCGCCGGCGGAGTCGCAACGGCTGCTGGAACCTTTTATCGGTACACCCACCTGGGTGCTCGGGGTGGATGGTGACGAGATCTACGACCCGGCGGGGCTTGCGATTCTGCGGGAGTCGTTGCGGGGCGGCGCCTACGCCGACGCCTGGCAGGTATTCGGCAACGTACTCAACTGCACCCACCTGGAAACCCATCAACATCGTGCCCGCGGTCACCTGGCGCCGCCCTGCAGGAGCATGACCAAACTGTTCAATTTCGCCGCCATTGATCGCTGGGAAGGAACATGCCCCGAGCGACTGCACGGAGGTACGCCGGTATTTCGCGCTGGATTCGGCGCCGACGCGCGCCGCGACCTGTACCGGGAGCGTCGCTGGGAAGAAAGCGAATATCGATGTCTGCACACCTGTTTCCTGCGGCGCAGTTCCCTGGATGAAAAAGGCCGAGGTGAACGCACCAACATCATGGAACGCCGTGCCGAGGGGCCGTGGCGCTACCTGGGGCTTGGGGCCTGGCGCCGTCGCCGCCTGGGGCTTGCGAGCTACAAGCGGGACAAGTACCGGCGTGGTCCCGAAGTTAGTCACGATGTATCGGCGTTTTTCCCCGATGCGGTTTGAAGGACGGGAATGGTCCCGGGACTGGCGGCTGCTCAGCAGCCCATTTCGACGCTTGCCGGATTTCCTGATCGCGGGAGAGGCCAAGTGTGGAACGACTTCCCTGTTTCGTTACCTGGAAGCGCATCCGCGTGTGGTCGGGGCGGTAGTAAAGGAAACCAACAGCCTGCTGTTATACCCGGACAGCCTGCTTGCCTTGCGTGCCGGGTATCCGTTTCGCTGGACGCACCCCGCGGCCCGCTGGCGGGCCGGTGAAGCCAGCCCGGAGTATTTTTCCCGCCCAGGGATGGCGGCGCGGGTCCACCGGCACCTGCCCGACGCCCGCGTCATTGTTTTGCTGCGCGACCCGGTCCAGCGGGCGTTCTCCGATTTCCGCATGCTCGAGGCGGACGCCGGGGCACAGCAATTCGCAGAACAGGTTCAGCGTAGCCTGGCGTTACTGGCCCAGGACGACTTCACGCCGCTGATCGATGCGCTCCGCCAGGTAGAACACCACCCCTTGCGTTATGTACTGCGTGGCATCTACCACCGGCCCATGGGTGAATGGCTGAAGGCGATACCGCCGGCGCAACTCCTGGTGTTGGGTAGTGAAGAATTATTTGCACGGCCGGCGGCCAGCATGGCCCGGGTGCTGGCGTTTCTCGGGCTGTCGAACCGCGAACTGCCGGAGTACCCGGTAAAGAAGGGCGGTCGCAACGACATCCAGATGGACCCGGTCACCCGGGAGCAGCTCAGGGAATTTTTCTCGCCGCACAACCAGCGGCTGTTCCAGATGCTGGGAACCGATTTCGCATGGGAGAGCGGCACCGCCGCGAGCTGATCCTGGCAAGGCGGCTGGAAGTGGGCTGGCTTGTTGGAGGCCAGTCTCGTTGGGGGCCACGGCCCGGAGCGCTGGCCGCCGGCGGCAGCGGTCTGGCGCGCTGCGTATGGATTGCGCGGCAGGTCAACGAAACGCCGCAGCTCAACGCGCGTTACCGGCTGTATCGCCCCTGGCGTCGCTTCGATGTTCTGGTGTTCCTCAAGTTCATGAGCGACGAAGCGTTGCGCAGGATGGAGCGGCAGCGTCACGCGGGCGGCTGTACGGTCTTCGACCTCAACGTAAATTACTTCGAGTCTCTCGGAACCTCCTATTACCAGGGAATGCTCCCCACCCCGAAGCAGCAGCAACAGGTGCGGCGGGCAGCGGCTACCGCAGACGCGGTAATTGCCGATTCGCGTTTCCTCGAAGAACGCGCGCGGCCGCATGCGCGGCGCGTACTTCATATTCCGGACAGCGTGGATTTCTCCCTGGTTCCGGAGTACCGGCCACGAACGGAAAGCACGGAGCGGCTGCAATTGTTGTGGAGCGGCGAGGCGGTCAAGCTTTTCGAGCTGCTGGCCATCGAGGATGTGCTGCGTGAATTCGCCCAACACGTGGAGATCATCATGGTCAGCAACGACCGCGCGGCGCTCGCGCGCTGGTCAACGGAGCAGCGGCAGCGATTCGATTCCCTGCTCGCCGCGGTACCGCATCGTTTCCTGCGCTTTCGCTCGGTACCGGAGCTGCTGCGCTGGTATGCGGACACTCCGGGAGTGGTGATATCGCCGCGCCACCTGGACAACTCCTACAACCCGGGACACACCGAATGGAAGATCAGCCTGGGCATGGCCTGCGGGCGCATGGCCCTGTGCAGCCCGGTACCCAGTTATGTCGAGGTGGCACGTCTGTCGGGGCAGCGCGGAATCCGGGTATGCGCGGACTCCGATCAATGGCGGGCCGCGCTGGACGAGTTACTTGCAGGAAAACTGGATCGCGAAGCGGAGGAGCGGGCGGCCTGCGAAGTGATTCGCCGCAACTATGACAGTGCTTTGCTCGCGTCCCGGCACGTGCGCCTGCTGCGTGAGCTCGCGGCTGCCTCCCGGTGAAAATCGCGTTCGTCTACATGCCCGGGCGGCGGCACCGGCTTGCCGCCGCGCGGGCGGGATCCGCCGCCAGCGAGTTTTTCTACGGCGCCTTGCAACTCGAGGCAGCGGGGCACGACGTGACGATTCACGAGATCCCGGAGGGGGTGCCTGCCAGCCTGGGGGTGCGGGTCGGCGATCGCCTCGCGGCCATGGACCTGATGCCGTTTCGTACCACCGGCACCTTGCTGGCGCAGGTGAAACCATTGCTGGGCGCACTGGCGCGGGCAGACGCGGTGGTAGCGACCACGACAGGGCTGGCCTTTTCCCTGGCGCTGGCGGCATGGCTGTCCCGCCGCAGGCTGCCGTTGGTGGGCATTCACTGCGGCATGCTCAACAGCCGACATGGTTTCGCCCGGCGAAGCCTGTCGCGCTGGCTGATGCGCGGTATGCAGCCGCAACTTTTCGGTGTTGGCGAGCTGGCGGGCCTGAGCGCATTGCTGGGCCTGCCGGAGTCCGGTTTCCAGGTCAACCAGTTCGGCGTGGACACCGGTTTCTGGTGTCCGGGGCCCGGGGAAGCGGGGGAGTACCTGCTTTCCGTGGGCAATGACGGGCGGCGTGATTTCACCTTATTGTGCCGGGCAGCGCGCCAACTGGACATCGAAGTGCGCATCATTACCCGTCTGGCCCTGCCCGACGACCGGCCGGACAACGTGCAGGTCATTCACGGCGATTTGCGCGGGCTGACACTGGATGACCAGGCGCTGCGACGACTGTACCGCGGCGCCCGGGGCGTGGTGGTGCCATTGTTGGAAAGCCCGCAACCGGCTGGCCAGAGCGTGGCGTTGCAGGCGATGGCCTGCGGTCGACCGGTGGTGCTGACCAGGACCGCCGGGCTTTGGAAGCCGGACGAACTTCGCAACGCCGATAACGTGTACCTGGTACCGCCCGGAGACGAGGCGGCGCTGGTCGCGGCCCTGGCGGGCCTGCACGCGGACCCGCACGGCGCGGCGCGGGTTGCCGAACGCGGCCGGGAATACGTCTTGGAACATGGCGACATCCGGAATTTCGCGCTCCGCATCGAGTCCGGCTGCCGGAAGGCGGCGCATGTCTGAACGGCAACTTGCCGTGTTCCTGACCCGGGGCATGTCGCTTGCCAGCTGGGAGGCCGGCGGCATGCTGGAGCGGGAACTGGCCCTGTACCGGCGCCTGGTGCAGCGCGGCTGGCGCGTGAAACTGGTCAGCTACGGCGATGCCTCGGAGCGGCGATTCGCCGATCGTCTCGCGGGGGTGGAGTTGCTGGTCAACCGCTGGCGCCTGCCCGTGGCGTGGTATTCGCGCTGGCTTGCCGGTCTGCATCGCACCCCATTGCGTGGTACCTGCGTGATCAAGACCAACCAGACCAACGGGGCCCTGGCCGCGTTGCGGGTTGCCCGGCAGTTGAAGGTACCGCTGATCGCGCGTCAGGGTTACCTGTGGTCGGATTTTGCACAGCGCCAGTTTGGCGCGGACTCCCGCCAGGCGCGCCAGGCCAGGGACGCCGAGCAGCGCACTTTTTCCGGCGCGGCCCGGGTGGTGCTGACCAGCCAGCGGGATGCTTCGGCGGTGTGCAAGCGCCAGCCCGCGGTCTGCGAACGCACCACAGTGATACCGAATTACGTGGATACACAAAAATTTCGTCCGGCGCCCGCGGCGGCGGAACCGGGGCGGGTGGTATTCGTGGGACGACTGGCGGAACAAAAGAACCTGGAGCTGCTGCTCGAGGCCACCGCCGGCAGCCGGGTCCGCCACCTGCAGATTATCGGCAGCGGGCCCCTGGAGGCCGGGCTGCGCGAGCGATTTGGTGACCTGGATGGACGCATAGAGTGGTCGGGAACCCTGGGCAACGACGCGCTGCCGGGCGCGCTGGTGCGCGCCTGCGCCTTCGCACTGGCGTCCCGTTATGAAGGACACCCCAAGGCACTGCTGGAGGGCATGGCCTGCGGGCTGCCCGCGGTAGCGACACGGGTGCCGGGTATTCAGGAAGTCGTGGTGGACGGCGAGACCGGCTGGCTCAGCGAGCAGAATCCCGCCGCCCTTCGCGTGGCGCTGGACGCGGTGTGCGCGAACCCGGAAGAGGCTCGTCGCCGCGGTGCCTTGGCGAGTCGGAAGGTGCAGGAGCATTTTTCCCTGGATGCGGTTGTAGAGCAGGAACTGCAATTGCTCGACCAGGTTGTGACGAATCAGTAATGGCCGCGCCACGGGTCAGTGTGCTGATGCCGGTATTCAATGGCGCCGCCCATCTTGGCGAGGCAGTGGAAAGCGTGCTGTGCCAGAGCCTGCGGGATTTCGATTTCCTGGTCGTGGACGACGGTTCGACGGACGACAGCGCCCGGATCCTTGCAGAGTTTAACGATCCGCGCCTGCGTATTGTTTCCTGCCCCGAGAATCGGGGGCTTACCGGGTCGTTGATCGAGGGGTTCCGACATACGCGTGGTGAGCTGGTAGCGCGCCAGGATGCGGACGACCAATCGGAGCCCGGACGCCTGGCCGGTCAACTGGCCTACCTGGACGCCAATCCGCAGGTTGCCTGCGTTGGTTGCCAGGGCACCATCCTGGACGAAGACGGTGAGAGGATCGGGACCACCCGGCTGGCCACGGATGCGCAGACCATTCACGATCGACTGCTTTCGGAGAACCAGTTTATCCATGGCGCGCTGATGATTCGCCGTGCTGCGCTGGAAGCAGCAGGCGGATACCGCGCCGAGTTTCGGTACGCCCAGGACTATGACCTGGTGCTGCGACTGGCGGAGCAAGCACCGCTTGCCAATTTGCCTGCCTCCTTGTACCGGCAGCGCCTGCGCCGCGGCATGATCTCCATGGCACGCGGCGCGGAGCAGCGCGGTTTCGCCGACCTCGCCCGGCAGCTTGCGCGCCAGCGCCGCGAGCACGGCACGGACGCAATTCAACGGGGGGAGGCCGTGCACATAGTCCCCGGGCCCACGCCGCAGGCCGCGGATTACGAAGACCGCGTCGTACATCTTTGTCTGCGCTCCGGGAACCTGAAACGCGCCCGCCGCGGCATTCTGCGCCAGCTACAGGCGCAACCCTGGCGGCCGCGGGCCTGGGGGCGCCTGGTGCTCACCGGTCTGGGTTCCGGGCTGGTGCGCCACCTGACCCGCCATTGGGACCGGGCACGGTACGGTGATGCCGGCTGAACCCGTGGTGCTGGTGATCCACGCACTGGATCCGGGGGGCGCGGAAAAGGTCCTCACGGTGATGGCCAATGCGTGGGCGCAGCGGGGGCGGCCGGTCACGGTACTGACGCTGGCGGCGCCCGGGCGCGAAAGTTTCTACCCGCTGGACCCCCGGGTGGCGCGGGTCGGGCTGGACCTGGTAGGAGAATCCGCCGGCTTGTGGCGGGGGCTCGTAAATTCCGTGCGCCGGGTGCGCGCCTTACGTGCTGCCCTGGACCAGCTGCGTCCCGGAGCGGTGGTCAGTTTCCTGGATCGCACCAATGTGCTCAGCCTGCTGGCCAGCCGCGGCCGCCGCTGGCCCGTGCTGGTGGCGGAACACACCGACCCGGAGTTGTACGAACCGGGGCGCGTGTGGCGCTGGCTGCGCTCGCGGGTCTATCCCTGGGCCAGCGCGGTGGTCGTGCTCAACCGTCGGGCGGCGCGGTATTTTGCGGGCTGCAACCGGCGGGTGGAGATCGTACCCAACCCGGTGCAGGTGCCGGATGCCACCGCGCATCCCGCGCGTGAAGGCGTACGCATCGCTGCCATGGGCCGGCTGTCCGCGGAAAAAGGCTTCGATGTACTGCTTGATGCCACGGCGCAACTGTGCGCACGTTTTCCGGCCCTGCAGCTCGATATTTTTGGTGATGGGCCGCTGCGCGCGGAACTGGAAGAACGTGCCAGCGAGCCCGACCTGAACGGACACGTACACTTTTTCGGTTACGTCAGTGACCCCCATGCGCACATCGCCAATGCCACCCTTTTTGTGTCCGCCTCGCGCCTGGAAGGATTCCCCTGCGCGCTCACGGAGGCCATGGCAATGGGCCTGCCGGTAGTCGCCAGCCGATACCACGAAGGCATCGAGGAAATTATCGATAACGACGCCAATGGCCTGGTGGTGCGCCGCGATGACAGCACGGCGCTCGCAAACGCCGTCGCGGAGTTGCTGGACGATCCACAACGCAGGCAGCGGCTGGGCGCAGCCGCGGCGGAAATCCGTGAACGCCTGCGTCCGGAGCGTGTTATCGAGCGCTGGGACGGACTGTTGCGCGAGTTCGCCGAAGCCCGTTGAAGATCCTGTTGCTGGTGCGCTCGCTGGCAATCGGCGGCGCGGAACGACAACTGGTTCTGCTGGCGCGGGGCCTGGCGGAGCGCGACCATGCGGTGCACCTGCTGGTGTTCTATTCCGGCGGCGAGCTGGAGCCGGACTTGGAAGCAAGCGGGATCACGCTGCATGCGCTGAACAAGCGCGGGCGATGGGACAACCTGGGGTTCGCACGGAGGCTGGTGCGCCTGGTGCGAGAGATCGCTCCGGATGTGGCGTACGGCTGCATGGATGTGCCGAATGTATTGCTGGCGCTGCTTCGGGGCCGCATGGGCGATCCGTCGGTAGTCTGGGGCGTGCGTTCCGCATTCGTGGACTACAGCCGCTATGACTGGTCGCGGCGGGCGATCAACTGGCTGGAAACCCGCGTCGCCGGCCGCGCGGATCAAATTCTCGTCAACTCCAGGGCGGGCATGCAGGTGGGCGCCGGCCGGGGCTTCGCGGCCGGGAAACTGCGCCTGGTGGCGAACGGTATAGACACGCAGCGTTTTCGACCGAATCCCGGCGAGCGGCAACGCCAGCGAGCGAGCTGGGGCATCGGACCCGCCCAGGTGCTGGTGGGCATGGTGGCGCGTCAGGATCCGATCAAGGACCACGAGGGTTTCCTGGCGGCGGCGGCGCGGCTGGGCCCGGAATTCCGCATCGCCTGTATCGGTGGAGAGCCGGGCTCGTCCCGCGATCGCCGGTTACGGGCGCTGGCCCAGGAACTGGGCGTGGCGGTGATCTGGCAGCCGGCGCTGGCAGATACAGCGCCGGTATTCAACGCGCTGGACCTGCTGTGCTCCGCATCGCTGGGAGAGGGCTTCGCCAACGTAATCGCCGAGGCCATGGCCTGCGGCACACCGGTTGTGGCCACCGATGTTGGGGACAGCGCCTGGATCATCGGTGATACCGGCGAGTTGGTACCGGCGCAGGATCCCGAGGCGCTCGCCGCTGGGATTGAGGCCGCAAGCCGGCGGTTGCGGGAACCGGGACGGAATTCGGGTGATGCCTGCCGCGAACGCATTGAATCCCGGTTCAGTGTCGCCAGCATGGTGACCGGTACCGAGGCCGTTTTGCGCGAAGCGATTGCCCGCCCGTGAGTACCGGCCAACGCGTGCTTCGTATCGCCCATGTCATCACCGGCCTGGAGCGGGGTGGCGCCGAACTGATGCTGGAGCGACTGGTTGGTGCGACCCGGCAACAACTGGATTCCCATGTGCTCTCCCTGACTGGCGTTGGTGCCATTGGCGCCAGCTTGCGTTCTGCCGGCGTACCGGTGACCGCGCTCGGTATGCACCCGGCGTTGCCGGCGCCGTGGAAGGTGTTGGGATTGTGGCGTGCGCTGCGCCGGCTGGAGCCGGATCTGGTGCAGACCTGGCTGTACCATGCCGACCTGCTTGCGGGGCTGGTGGCTCGGCTGGCGGGTTATCCGGTGATATGGAATGTACGCCAGAGCAACCTGGACCCGGCGGTGAATAAGGCACGTACCCTGCGCGTGGCCCGCTTGTGCGCGAGGCTATCCGCCCGGCTGCCGGCAGCGGTGGTGTTCTGCTCCCACGCCGCGGAACAGGCCCACCGGGATCTCGGTTACGCTGCTTCCCGTTCGCGGGTGATCCAAAATGGCTTTGATACCGGGCGGTTCCGCCCGGACTCCGCGGCGCGCCGCGAGCTGCGCCAGGAACTCGCTGTGGCGGAAGATGCCCGCTTGGTTGGGCTGGTGGGTCGTGTCGATCCGCAGAAAGACCAGGCCGGATTCCTTCGCGCCAGCGCCACGGTTCTCAACACGTTTCCCGATGTCCACGTGGTTCTGGTGGGGGAGGGCACGCAGATGGGCAACCCGCAACTGCAGTCCGGACTGTCTGCTATTGCGCAGGGCGGGCGGCTGCATCTGCTGGGTCTGCGCGATGACATGGCGCGAATCCAGGCCTCGCTGGACGTGGCGGTGTCCTCGTCCCTGGGCGAGGGCATGCCCAACACCATCGGTGAGGCCATGGCCTGCGGCGTGCCGTGTGTAGTAACCGATGTGGGAGATTCAGCGCAACTGGTGGGTGAAACCGGGCGCGTGGTGCCGCCAGGAGACGTGGTGGCGCTGGCGGACGGAATCAGTTCGTTGCTGCAACTTTCTGCCGGCGAGCGGTTTTCCCTGGGACAACGCGCACGGGAACAAATCGTGAACAATTTTTCCCTGGCCGGATCGGCACGGGAGTATCTCGAGATGTACCAGAACACATGTGTGGCATAGCCGGATTTCTTGACCGGTCGGCGACGGACGCCGGCGCCGCCGCGGCGCGGGTGGAGCGCATGAGCGATACCCTGGCCCATCGCGGACCGGATGATCGTGGGGCGTGGACCGATCCCCGGGAAGGTGTTGCTCTCGGCCACCGTCGCCTGTCGGTAATTGACCTCTCCGCTGCCGGACACCAGCCCATGACGTCCCCGGCGGGGCGCTATGTAATTGTCTACAACGGGGAGATCTACAACTTCCGGGAGCTGCGTGATTCTCTGGATGGCGTCAACTGGCGGGGCGAAAGCGACACCGAAGTGCTGCTGGCGCTCATTGAACGGGATGGCGTTGAGGCGGCATTGGGTCGTTGCGCTGGCATGTTCGCCTTTGCGCTTTGGGACCGGCAGGAGCGTTGCCTGTGGTTGGCCCGGGACCGCATGGGCGAGAAGCCGCTGTACTACGGGTGGCTGGGCCAGACGCTGGTATTCGCTTCCGAACTCAAGGCAATACGCGCCCACCCGGATTTCAAGGGCGAAATCGATCGTGACGCGCTGACGCTTTTCCTGCGCCACAACTACATCCCGGCCCCGCACTCGGTCTATCGCGGCATCCGCAAGCTGCCGCCAGGGCATTTTTTGCGGCTGCCCTGGCCAACCGACGCTAAGCGCGAGTTCCCGTCTCGCGCCTACTGGTCGCTTCGGGAAATCGCTGACCGGGCGATCCCGGACCGGGCCCGCCAGCGGGATCCGCAGGTGGCACTGGAGGAACTGGAACAGACCCTGCGGCTGTCCGTGGGGCAAATGATGATCGCCGATGTGCCAGTGGGCGCGCTGCTTTCCGGCGGCATCGATTCAACCCTGGTTACCGCGCTGATGCAGTCGCAACACCGTCAACCGGTACGTACCTTCACCATCGGTTTCAACGAAAGCGATTACGACGAGGCCCAGTACGCGCGGGCCATCGCCGGGCACCTGGGCACCGATCACCATGAGCTCTACCTGGGCCCGGCCGACGCCCGCGCCATTATTCCGGAACTGCCGGCGCTCTACGATGAACCTT
>JAJDOE010000067.1 GCA_022340345.1 Gammaproteobacteria bacterium | reverse complement strand
GACCGCAGCTTCGTTGCCGACCTGCTGTCCGATCGCAGCGTCGAGGCCATCGTGCGCGCAATTATCAATCTCGGGCATGCAATGGGCCTGCGGGTGGTTGCCGAGGGCGTTGAGGACCGGGCAACCCTGGAACGCCTTGGGGAGTTCGGCTGCGACCAGGCCCAGGGTTTCCTGCTCGCGCATCCCCTCGAGCTGGGTGCGTTGATGGACTGGATTCGGACCTGGGAGAACCGCGCCAACCGGCGAGCCGCTGGCGGCGCCCGGGCCTCGTCGCCCATCAAGCTGGTGTAGTTCCGGCGCGTCAGCGCCGGGGGATTTTCCTGTCTGCACGGGCCGCCGAGCGCGGTTCTTGATTTTTGTCAAGCGGTACCCCCCTGTTCGCTTTTGGCTGCGCCGTGGAATGGCGGAAGCTGTTTCCGCTGCGTGACGGGCGCGCCCGCGTACCCGGTGCGGCAAAGTGGGGTCGATATGCCAAGCTTTCGTGCAGGGCTTCGGGTGCTGGTGTTGCTTGCCGCCGGACTGTTCGGATGTACCGAGCAGTCGCCGGTATCCGGCGGTGACCGCTTCGTCGGTGACACCGACCGGAGGCTGGTACAGGCGGTGTTGGCAACGGACACCGGTGGCGCAGGCCAACAGTCCATCCGATACCCGACGGCAGGGACCCTGTATCCCCGTGATCTGCGGGCACCGTTGTTCCAATGGGAAGCGATGCCCGGCGCAAGCCAGTGGCTGCTTCGAGTGCAGACCGCGAAGGACGGCACAGTCAATGTGCACACCCGCGAACCCCGCTGGCGGCCGCAACAGGACGACTGGGAATTTCTGAAAAAGGCGAGCCTGGGCGCTGCCGCGCAGCTGCAGGTCTGGGCCCTGGACGGGGAGGGGCGGGCGGTGGCCCGTGGCGAGAGCCATTTCACCACTTCTCCCGACCCGGTGGCAGCCTCTATTTTCTACCGGGTGGTTCCGATTCCATTTCCCGCCGCACTGGCGGACCTGACGCGGCTGGAATGGCGGGTCGCCGACCCGGCTTCCTACGACCCGGCGCGCACACTGCTGGCCAAATCGAAACAGTGCCTGAATTGCCACTCGTTCAGCGCGGATGGAAAGACTTTCGCCATCGAGATTGACTACAAGGGAAGCAAGACCACCTCGGTTGCGGTGCCCATTGAAGACGACGGGATCGCGCGGCTGCGGGACGCGGACGTCATCGACTGGTCCCGGTCGCAGGCGTTCGACAAAGATCTCAAGGATTACCTGCTGTTGAGCGCGTTTTCCAACGTATCGCCAAAGGGGGATTACCTGCTCGCCTCGCTGAACGATTCCTGGCTGCTGTTGGGCAGCGATGACCTGCATTACTCGCAGCTGGCCACGCCAATGAGTGGAATCCTTGCCTATCGGCCTCGTGCCTCCGGGCCGGTGCGCCCGCTCCCGGGCGCCGACGATGCGAACTGGATCCAGACCAACCCGTCGTGGTCGCCCGACCAGGGTGAGATTGCATTTGCGCGAGCGGCCTTTGACCAGCAACGTTTCGATAAATATATCGTTGGCAGGGTGAAGGGTGTGCGCCCGGAAGTCGCCACAGAGAATCGCAAGGTAGGGATTCACTACGACATCTATACACTGCCGTTCAATAATGGTGCCGGTGGTACGGCCCAACCGCTTGCGGGCGCCTCCGGGAATGGCAGGAGCAACTACTTCGCCCGTTACTCTCCGGATGGAAAGTGGATCGCGTTTACGCAAAGCGCGCAGAACATGGTGATCCAGCCGGACAGCGACCTGTATATCGTCTCCGCCCAGGGCGGCACGGCGCGTCGGCTGAACACCAACAGTGAAAAGATGGATTCCTGGCATAGCTGGTCCCCGAACAGCCGCTGGCTGGTGTTTTCCTCCAAGCGGGATACGCCGTATACACAACTGTTCCTGACCCACATTGATGAACAAGGCCGCGATTCACCGGCGTTTCCACTGGAACACATGTCTCCCTCGAACCGCGCCGCGAATCTGCCGGTATTCGTGAATACCACGCTGGATCGGTTCCGCGGCATCGAGGTGGCATTCGCGCCGGTGAAGGATTGGTCCAGTGAAGACAAGAAACTGTTCACGGATGACGCCAGTAAGGAGGCGGCCGGTGCCGCTGGAAACGAAAATCACGCTGCCGAATCGAGGTAACCATGACACAGATCATCTCCCACAGGATGGAAGTCGCGCGGCCACCGCTGCCCGGCGAACTGAGCCGCGACGCGGTGGCCGAGTTGCATGCCCTGGGGCTCGGATACACCGAGGACGAGTCACCCGGTCCCGCGGTTTGTCCCGAACCCCCGGACCGGCCCGCGATTGCGAAGCGGGCCATCGAAGCACCGACCGTGCTGAACGAGGCGTACGATTACGCCCGACCGGCATCCTTCAGCCGCGGGATGCGGGTGGATCTGCGTGACGCCACCATGCTGTTTCTTTCCGGCACCGCCAGCGTGGATGAAAACGGGCGCACCGTGCACGTGGGAGACTTTGATGCTCAGCTTCTGCGCACCTTTCGCAATCTCACCGAACTGCTCACTGCCGAAGGCGCCACCTGGCATGACGTGGTGCGTACCAGCTGTTACCTCCGGGACATCGAACGGGACTACGCACGATTCAACGAAATTCGCACCCTGTTCATGAGCTCCGTGGGGCTGGACCCGTTGCCGGCAAGCACGGGGATCCAGGCGATTATCTGTCGCCCGGACCTGCTGGTGGAGATCGAATTGATCGCGATGATTCCCCGCGCGGGCGGCTGACCCGGGCGCACGCCGCTGGCAGCGGGGCCCGGCAACGGGCCAACCCAACCCAATTCGCATCCCTCGGTCCGGATTCCGAGCAGCCGCGCCGGCAGCTTGTGGCGGGTCCGGACCGGGCTGTCGCGGCCGTGCCAGGCACGGGCACCAGGGTGTATCCTTGGGGCCACTACACCACGGAGAACGACATGATCCGCACCTTCATTTTCTCCCTTTTGGCGGCTTCGCTGGTCTTGACCGCGCCGGCGGCGAGCGCGGTACAACCGTCCACGCCTCAGGCCTGTGCGAAATGGCCCCTGGGTTGTGGGCCGGGGTACCAGAGCGAGCGGCTGCGCGGTATTGACTGCCAGGGTCGCAGCGAAATCGGCTGCCTGTGCTGGAAAAACAAGGCCAGCAAGCAGGTATGCGACGAATACCGCGCCAACAAGAACAAAAATGACAGCGGCAAAAAGATCAAGAAAAAGAAAAAGAAGCTCTACTAAAACCCACTCCGCCGTTAACGGGCCGGGGGGCAGTTCCCCGTGCGGCCCGAACCAGCGGCACACGGGTCATGGGTCGAACCGCCGGGCTTGCCGGCGGTTCGACCGGTGAACGGCCCCGCTGCAAGTCCTCCGAGCCCGTCCCACATGTCCAGGTGAATCTTCTGTTCCGGGATTCTGTTTCTGCTCGTGCTTGGCAGCATCGAACTGCTCTCGGCACTGGCGTACTTCGGCATTTTCGGCGAAGGATTTTCCTATCGGCTGCTGCATCAGCGCCTGGAGCGCCAGATTACGCCGGAAGCGGCGGGGATCACGCGACCGACCGGACAGATGGTCATTCACCCCTGCCTGGGCTTCGTGTTTAACCCGGAAGCCGTAGACAAAACCGTGCGGACCGCCCTGGGCGGACTGGAGATATCACGCTTCGGTTTCGTGGACACCGCGCCGCTGCTGGCGCCGCGTTCGGCAACCGGGTACCGGATTGCCGTGCTTGGCGGTTCGGTGGCGGCCGCTTTTGGCATCCTGGGCAGGGCGCGGCTGATCGAGCGACTGCAGGCCCTGCCGCAGCTGACGAACCGTCGCGTCGAGCTCATCAATCTCGGTATGGCGGGCTACAAGCAGCCGCAGACGGCGCTGACGTTGATGTGGGTCCTGAGCCTTGGCGCCGAGTTCGATGCGGTGATCAACATCGATGGTTTCAACGACATCGCACTGCCGGAAGCCGATAACGTGCGCCTCGGCGTGATGGCGGCATACCCGCGGGAATGGGCGAATCTTGCACCGGGGGTGGCCTCGCTGCGGCGCCAGACCACACTGGCGAGCATTGCATTGACCCGACAGGGCCGGCGGGACGCGGCCAGCCTGGTGAACCGGTTCCCGTTGCGCTATAGCGCCAGCGCGCTGGTGCTGTGGAGCGTTTACGATCGCTCCCGCGCCGCGCGCCTGGGCGGGCTGCAGAGGGAACTCGGCCAGGAGCGCGGTTCCGCCCGGAGCCGGTACCAGGTGAGCGGCGGATTCCGTCCCTATGCTAGCCGCGAGGCGATGTACGACGATTTTGTCGCCCTCTGGCAACGGGGCAGTCGCCTGCTTCACCAGGTATGTCAGGCCAACGGTATGCGCTATTTTCATTTTCTGTAGCCCAACCAGTATGTCGCCGGTTCCAAGCCGCTGTCGGCGGAGGAACGGCGCATCGCAATTCGGGCGGATCACCCCTACGGAGAGGCGGCGGCGATGGGTTACCCACGTTTGCTTGCCGCGGGACGGGATCTACTGGCGGAGGGGGTTCGGTTCAGCGACCTGCACCGGGTGTTTTCCAACGAAACGCGCAGCGTCTACGAGGACGACTGCTGTCACCTGGGCAAGCTGGGCAACGACTTGCTGGCGGATGCGATTTTCCGGGTAATCGCCGCGGATCTGGCGGCGGACCACTGACCGGACCCGCTTGACAATCCGATCCATCTGGATATACTTATCAGTAGGTAAGGAGATTTGTGAGTCCAAATGGCCCGGGAACGAACAGATACCAAGGCGCGCATCTTGAAAGTGGGTGAGGCGCTGTTTCGCGAGCGTGGTTATAACGGGTTCAGCTACCAGGACATCTCCCGGCCGCTGGGAATCCGCAACGCCGCGGTGCATTACCACTTTCCCAGCAAAGGGGATCTCGGGGTGGCCATCGTGGAGCGCTACCGGCGCCTGGTCGGCCGCCTGGCTCGCCACCCGGCGACCACCGGCGAGCAGGCAGTCGCCCAACTCCAGCAGCTGTTTCGGTTCGAGCTGGCCCAGGCCAGCAGCCACGGTCGGCCGCTGGTGTGTCCATTGGCGGTTCTGGCCACGGACTACGCGAATATTTCGGCGGAGATGCGGGATTCGGGCGGGAAATTGGTCGAGGAAATGAGGAGCTGGCTCAGCCATGTGCTGGAGGTGGGCCGCCGGGAGGGGGCGATCCGCTTCCCCGGGGAACCGCAGCAGAAAGCGGTCACGATTTTGGCCACCTTCCTCGGCACCCGGCAACTGGCGCGGCTCGGCGGCTTCCCGGCGGTGCAGCAGGCGGTGGAGCAGATCGCGAAGGACCTCGGTCTGGCGGCCTGACGGGCGCCGTTTTTTTTGGCCAGAGAACCTATTAACCAGTAAGTAAAATTAAACGGAGAGACCAATTGATCATGCACGCATCGATCCAAAAAACCACCGCCAGTGCAGCGGACGACCGGGCACCACTACCCATTCGCGGGCCGCGGTTACGACTGGTGGCTACGGATCCGGCCCGGGATCTGCGTCCGACCGCCGTGCGGCGTCAGGCATTGGCGGCCACGGCGTTCGGATCGCTGCTGGCGGTGGCAGTAGCGGTGGGCGAAAATGCCCATCCCGGGCTGCTTTCGGTCCTGGTTGGCGGCGGGGGATTCCTGTTTCTTGGCGCCGCGCTGGGCGGCCCCGGTCCGGGGTGGATCACCCGTAACCTGGCGTTGGCCGGGGCCTGCTTCGCCGTAGCGATGCTCGCCGCCCCGGGCTCCGGCGGATGGCTGCTTGCGGGACTGGCCGTGGGCGGCGGTGGCGCGGCGTGGAACCTGTGGCGGTATCGCGGGCAGAATCCTGGGGCCGGTCCGTGGCTGGCCGGCATGGTTCTGTATCTGGGCCTGCTGGTCTGGCAACTGGTCAGCGGATGATGCTGGCTTGTGCGCCGGGTGCGGCTATAGTTACCAAGGGTTGGTGTGAAGAGGGAGCCGCGTGCCGCCACGGCTGCGCGGACTATGATGGGTCCCAAAGGTCCGGAATTTGCCGGGATTTTCCGGTTTGGCGTGCGCCAGAAGGTCATTCTGGTGCTGGTGTTGGTCCTGATCGGAGCCATGAGCCTGAGCGGCTGGCTATTGTACCGATCCCAGCGGGCGCAGGTGGAACAGGAAATCCTCCACAACAGCGAAGTCATCATGGACTACGTGTCCAAGTCGCTGGCCTTCAGCGTGGTGGGCTATGACTATCACACCATCCAGTTGCACCTGGAACAACTGATCGCTTTCGAGGATATCGTTTACGCCCAGGTACTCAGCCCCAAGGGCAACGTCATGGCCGAGGTGGGCGCCCGGCCTCACAATGAGCCCGGCGCGGAACTGATCGGTACCGACATCGTGCTGAACGGTGAGGCCATCGGCCGGCTCGCCCTGGGCATCAGTAACACCCGGATCATCGAAAAACTCGACGTGCAGCGGGACCAGCTGATTACGCGAGAACTGCTGATTATCGTGCTGATCGCGATCGGCGAATTCGTGGCGCTTTCCTGGATCATCATCCGGCCGGTGACCCGGATCTCACGGGGCATGACTGCCACCGTCAACGAGTCGGGGACGATCGACCAGGGTATCCAAATCGATAGCCACGACGAGTTCGGTGATATGGCCTCTCGTTTTAATCTGCTGCGGGATCGGCTTAACGACGCCAACGCCAGGCTGCAGTCACGCATCCAGATGGCGGACCGCAAGCTGGAAGATACCAACCAGGAACTGCTGCGCGCTAACGAGGAATTGAAACGGATCGCGCTGACCGACGGACTGACCGGCCTGTTCAACCGACGCCACTTCGAATCCCTGCTGCGTTCGGAAGTCCAGTCATCGCTGCGGTATGGAGATAGCTACAGTCTCATTCTCCTGGACCTTGATCATTTCAAGGAGGTCAACGACCGCTTCGGCCATGATGTGGGAGACGATGTGCTTCGCCAGGTCGCCACCTTAATCCAGGACATTGTTCGCAATACCGACGTGGTGTGCCGGATCGGCGGCGAGGAATTCGTCGTGTTGTGCCGTCATGCCGACCGGGCGGCGGCCGTGGCGGCTGCGGAAAAAATTCGCGCGCGCCTGGAGGCTACGCATCTGCAGACCGCCGCCGGTGATGTGCGGCTGACAACCAGCGCCGGTGTCGCCACCATTCCGGATCCAGGTACGCAACAGGATGCGCGCGAGTTTCTCAAGAACGCGGACCGCGCCCTGTACCGGAGCAAGAAACAGGGTCGTAACCGGGTAACCCACTACAACGAAATCGAGTTGGAGGCGCATCAATGAAGCGGATGGCAAAACTGCTGGCGTTGGCGGTGGCATGGTCGCTGTTTGCCTGCGCTGCATCAGCGGAAACGCCAAAGCCGGTCCGGCTCGGGTCCGTGGCAATGGATATCCCGGCGGTGATGAACCAGCGCCTCACTCCGCTGACGCGCTATCTCGCCAACACGCTGGGCACGGATGTACGCCTGCAGCTATCGCCGGATATGCCTTCGGCGATCCGGGAAGTGGCGGATTGTGGCGTGGAGATCGCCTACCTGACGCCGGTGGCCTATCTGAAGGCCCGTGAGCGCGGTGGCGTTCGGTTGGTAGCCAAGACGGTCACCAACGGCAAATCTTCCTTCCAGTTGATGGTCGTGGTGCGCGAGGACAGTCCACTGCAGGAGGTCGCCGACCTGCGAGGGAAAAGTTTTGCCTTTGGCGACCCGGCGGCTCTGCTACAACGCGCGGTGGTGGTGGGTTCGGGGCTGAAGCTCGCGCAACTGGGGGAGTACCGGTTCCTGGGTCATTACGACAACATTGTGCGTGGTGTCATGAACGGCGATTTTGAGGCCGGTATCCTGAAAGACACCATGGCCTACCAGTGGCAGGGCCGCGGGATACGCATCCTGTACAGTTCCCCTGATCTGCCGCCCTACAATATCGTCACGTGCGGAAAGATCGATGATGCCCTGTTCGAAAAGATCCGGCAGGCGTTCCTGTCTCTAGACAAGTCGATACCGGGGCACGCGGAGATCATTGAGGCGCTGGACAACCGCTACGATGGATTTGCCGCCACCTCGGATGCGGAATATGACGTAGTCCGCCAATTGATCCGACCGTTTGCCAAGGATTGATCCCCGGCCCATCCCGAGTGCGGGAGTCGGACCTGCAGGATCGGGAATTCATGCTCTCGAGTCTGCTGCCGCGACCGGCAGTAATCGCTAGAATCCCCTGCACATGATTGGCCAGAACCTGAACCAGTATCACTCCACCGTCCGGCGTCGGCTTCACCTGCGTGTTACTGTCCCACGACAACCGGACACTGTATCTTTCCGGTACCCGTGACGAATCCGATATCTGGATGCTCAGCATTGACTAAGTCCAACGCAGATGGCCGGCGCGGTGTCCGGCGAACGCGGGCGAGCCGATTTCGGTCGGCTTCCTTCCTTCCCCGACCGAGGCGACCGACTATCATGCTCCCTTTACTTCGCACGACATTCTTTGCCTGGGGTCTGCTGATCGCGCCACTGGCAGCGGCGCAAAGCATTGTCGAGGAGACCGGCGACCAGACGCCGCGGCGTCTTCCGGTTCTCGTTCCCTATGCCTTCAGCAGCGATTCCACCGACTGGGCGGTGGGGGTGGCGGCCGGCCGTGGCCGCTTGCTGGGGCAGAAACAGGCCCGGGCGCTGGTCACCGTTTTCGCCAGCGAAAACGATTCCTACGCCGCGCACCTGCTGGTCAGCGATTTGCAGTTGCCGAGCGAACGCTGGTTCGTGGATTTCCAGTTGTCATTGAGCAAACTGGGGAATCGGCATATTTACGTGGACGGTAACCTGGATTTTCCGGAGGAAACGGCGGGCAGCAACGAATCCAGCAAGGACAATTTTCTCAGCGGCGATGGCACCGACAACCAGATCGGGGCCCGCTTCCAGTACGTGTTGCCGATTGGCGCCGGGAGCGCGGGTCCGATCCACCGTTACCAGGTACGCGATGGCCTGCTGCAGTCCGGCGCCAGTGGGGGAGGACCCTGGAACCCGCTCCGGAGTGGCCGCACGATCTTTTCCATCAAGCCCTTTTATCGCCGGGAGAAACTGGACGGGGCGGAGGCGGGCGAGCAGGTCGATTTCAAGACCAATGGCGTACGCCTGGATCTCGAGTATGACAACCGGGACTTCGACCGAAATCCGTCGCGTGGCAGCCACACCCGGGTCAGCGCCACCTCGGACTTCGGCTGGTTCGACAGTTCCGATTCCTGGACCTTTCTGGACGGCGAGTTTTCCGGTTTTTACTCCCTGGGCGAAAGCGACGGCTTCCGCCAGCGGGTACTGGCGGTGAATGCCTGGACCGGCTACTCGCCGAGCTGGGAGGAGAGCCAGACACCGGCGGGAGCGGTCATCCGGAATCGGCCTCCACCGTTCGAGGGCGCCACACTGGGAGGCCTGGAACGCATGCGGGCGTATACCCGCCATCGCTTCAACGATCGGGCGGTCCTGTATTACGCGGCGGAACTGCGATTGATTCCGCGAAACAATTTCTGGCGCGACCTGCCATTGCTCAACCGCCTGGACATCAAGTGGTGGCAACTGGTGGGCTTCATCGAGGCCGGCCGGGTTGGGCCGGACTGGAACCTGAAAGACCTGCATTCGGACCTGAAAGTGGATGCCGGCGTAGGTCTGCGCTGGATGGTGCGCAACAGCGTGATTCGCGTGGATCTTGGATTCTCGGACGAAGAAACGAAAGTGACGGCGATGGCGCGACACGCGTTTTGACGCGTCGGTATGCCGTACGAGGTTTCGCCGCCGGCCGGAAGTGGGACTCGCCTTCCCGGAGGGCGCGCGCTAGCTAGCGCCCGAGCTCTCGCACATTCCCCAAAGAAGAAAAACGCGTCGTAGAAAAATTCGAAAAAACGCGTGTAAGGTATTAATTGATATCGCTCCCCAGGAGGGGCTCGAACCGGCAGCCCGGGTGGCTACCGGTGGGCCAGGTCAACGCGCCGGCTCATTCCGGAAGCCCCGCCGTTCGCAGGTCCGCCACCCACTGGGTGCGTGATCGCGGGTCGAGGAGCGGGACACTTCGCGCGAATACGGACAGGGTGTAATTCGGCTCGGCGAGCCGAACCTGTTCGATTTCCCAGGCTGCCTCCCCGGGGCGGCCGGCGCGCACCAGGGCACAGGCCAGCATCAGTCGCGCGTATAGCGCACGATCGTTGCGGTCCAGGGCCTCCCGCGCCAGCTTAATGGCCATGTCGAAATTGCCGGCATTGAAATGGGCGAAACCCAATCCGCCCCAGAGATATTCCTGGGAGTAGTTCGGATTCAGGTCCATGGCCTTGGCCGTCAACTCAAATGCCTGTTTGTGGTCGCCCATCCAATTGTAGATGAAGCCCAACAGTGCATAACCGTCGGCGTAGCTGGGGGCCAGCTCCTGGACGTGCTGGACCGACTCCAGTGCCAGTGAGTGCTCACGGCGAAGCAGGCGAACATAGGCCAGGGCCCACTCGGTGTGGGGCGAGGCGTTGTCGAGCGCCACACCGCGCAGAGCGAGCAGCAATGCGCGTTCAAGGCTTTCTTCCGGGTTCTCGCTCCACCCTGCCAACGCATCCTGCGCATGGGCCACGGCAAGCGCACCATAGGCACGACCAAACTCAGAATCTATTTCGATCGCCCGCCGATACAGGGCCTTTCCCTCCGCATTGTCCTCGCGGGTTCTTGCAAAGTAGTAACGCTGCGCGCGCAGGAACAAATCGTAGGCCTGGAAGCTCGCGCTGGCCTCACGGCCGATTCGCTGACTTTCTCCATGGGTCAGATGGATTGACATTGCCTCGACCACGCCGCGCACCACCGCGTCCTGCAGGCTGAAGATGTTTTCCTGGCGGCCCTCGAAGCGCTCCGCCCAGACCGGCTGCCGGCTTTGCGCGTCGACCAGTTGCGCATTGATCCGCAGCCGGCCGGCTCCATGCAGCACACTGCCTTCCAGGACGTAGCGCACGTTCAGCGCGCGTGCGATTTCCCCGACGTCGCTTGTGCCCAGGTTGGCAAAGCTCGAGCCGCGGGCCATTACGCGTAGGCCCGCCAGCTTGGACAGGTCGGTGATCAGGTCCGCTGCGATGCCGGCAGCGAAGTAATCCTTATCGCGATCGCCACCCAGGTTGGCGAATGGCAGCACCGCGATCGCGTTCGCGGGCAGATCCGGAAGCGGGGACTGCTGGTTGCTTGTCCACCAGGCGAAGAGACCGACCGCGGCCAGCACGATGCTCGCAGCGATCGCCATGGAACGTCGACGCCCGCTGGGCGATCCGACCGTCGTTGGCTCGCCGGCCCCGGAATTGCCGAGCTGTACCGGTGCGATCAGGCGGTATCCGCGCTTGGAGTGGGTCTCGATGAACCGGGGGTTGCGCGGGTCGTCACCCAGGGCTTTTCGCAGCTGGGCGATCGCCCGGCTCAGGGCCTCGTAGCCGACGACGGAACCGGACCAGACCGCGCGCTCCAGCTCTTCGCGGCTGACCGTTTGACCCGGGCGCCTGGCAAGGTACTCGAGTACGGCCATGACGCGGGGCTCGAGGCGCACGTCGGTACCGTCCTGGCAGATGCGCCCTGTGCTGGGGTCCACGTCCCAGTCCGCCACGCGCAGTTTTTGTGGGGAATGGGTCGGGACGTCTTCGGTGGGCGAACTCGCCATTGGGCTTCCTTGGTGCGACAGGGCCGCATGGTACCGAAAGGGGCGGCTAGCGGCCGGCGTATTCCGCTATTTTTTCTAAAAATTTTCCCCGTGCCGGAGGCGGAGGCGCGGATCTCCCCGGAATGCCGGGCCGGCATTGAACGGTGACCTTTCCGTAACGGGATCATCCGCAAAGCATCCGGCTCCCATCACCTCTTTTATCCCCCGCGTCGATACCGTGCCCAGCGTCACCAAACGGGATACGGAGGAGACCATGAAACACCAAATTTGCTTCCTTTTGGCCGGAATTGCACTGATCACGGGTATCGGGCCGGCATCCGCGTCTGCGGGAAGTCTGGGAGCGGAGGTCCGGGAGGCCGCCGCGGAGCTGGATACCGCCCTCGACGCCTACCACACTGCCTACCCGGAAATCGGCTTCGTACGGCTGCGGGGCGAAGCGGATATTACCCGCCTGGTGGCCATCACGACGGCACTGGGCGCGGGCGCCAGAAACGTGGACTACGAACACCCCGATGGTGCCCGGGAGGCACTGCGCGAGGCCCAGGTGGAACGCATCGTCGGGATGCTCGGTGCGGGCCTGCCATCGGCAACCCTGTTTCGTCGTGGTCCGAACGGATCGGCCAATGAGGCCTTTACCTGCATCATCACCCTGGACGAGCGCGTCTTTCTGGGTGATCGCCTGGCGGCGACGCGGTTACTGGGCAGTGGTCGCGAATTTGCCGAGAGCGCCGAACTGGACAACCGGGCGTTCCTGCGCCTGACCCTCGACCACGAGGTGTTCCACTGCCTGGATGCCTACAGCAACGGCTCCACGCACCCACAGACCTACAGCCAGCTGGCCGCCTGCTACCACGATTTTCGCGTTGAGCAGCGCGCGGACCTGTACGCGGCCCTGGCCCACCGTGTACGGAGCCCGGAGAGCGACCAGCTGATACCTAACCTGGCCCGGTTTCGCACGCTGGCGATCCTGGATTGGGATATCGCCCACTACACGGCGCCGGTGCTGTGGTCCGTGCTGGTGACCGACATGGCTCCGCTTGCCCACCTGGGCACTGCGGAACTGGCGAACCGGGCGATGCAGATTGCGGATGAGCTGGTGGTTTCCGAAGAGACCTACCGGACCCTGGCCGCCGCGGTAATAGACGTGCTCCTGGAGCAGGGTGTCGCCGGCGTGATGTTCACAGAGGTGTTTGGTGAATTGAGCGAACTGGGTATCGAGGCCGACCCATCCCAGGTGGCCCGCCTTTCGACGGCCATCGCAGCAGCGCAGAGCCACCTTTCCGAGATTCGCGTTACGCGGGCGGGTGAAGGAGCGTGAGCGGTACCGGTACGGGGCATGATCTGACAACAACGGAGACGGCGCCGACGGGGTCTGCTCCGGCGGTGGGTGACGGGTTCAAAAATAGCATGGAGACGAAGCAGTGAGAACAACCGTTTGGAAAGTCGCACGCGCATGGATCGGCATCGCGGCGGTACTGGCCACATTCGGGGCGCAAGCGAGCCCCGGTGCGTGCGATTCGGGCGTGTCGGTGCTGCAGGCCGAGCACGCGCGCATCGACGATGGTGGAGTCGCCTTCCTGAACAACGGAGCCGTGACGGATGCCCTGCAGGAACTGGAGGAACGAGCTTTTGGCGTGATCGCGAACTGCCGCCAACACGCCGGAGCCTACACCCTCATGGGCGAGATACAGATCTCGCTGGGGCAGGTATCGCTGGCGGTGCTGTACGGCCGGCGAGCCGTGGCCCTGGATGCGAACAACTGGCGCGCACAGCAACTGCTGGGCAGCACCCTGGCAATGCTGGGGGAGGCAGAGGCAGGTCTTGCTCACCTGGCCCGCGCGGTGCGCCTGGAGCCCGGGAACGAACGCCTGCGACTCAATTACGCCGGGGCGCTTCTGGCTGCTGGCCGCCTGAACGGAGCCCGCGAACGCTGTCAGTCGCTAACGAAGTCGGATGACCGCCAGCTTGCAGGGCTTGCCTGGAATCTGTGCGGCCAGGTCCGGCTTGCCAGCAGCGACAAGCAGGGCGCACGCGAAGCCTTCGCTACGGCACGGCGTCTCGGCGTCCGCGCCACGGAACGGCTCGTGGATACGCGGGAATTGCGGCGCTACCAGCAGGCAGACTGGAGCGCGTCCGCGGGCGGCAACTAGGGTGGTTAGTCGTGACGGCGCGACGGACCGCCGGTATGGCCATCCATCGGCAGGCCGTATGAAGGGCGGTTTGCACAGGAAAGCAGTGCAGGTGATGCCTGCGGTATTGGCCGTGTTGTTTGCCTGCCTGTGCCCGGTTCCCGCCGCGGTCGCGGGCCAGTACGAGCGCGCGCACAATCCCCATGCAGATCGGTGGAACGCGTTTACCGACGACCTGTTTGCCCAGCACCGTCGGCGGGTCGATGGGCACGAGGTGCGCGAGGAGCGCTCCGTCGGCGGCTATGCGCGCCATCCTGATTTTTACGAAGAGATTCGCTACACAGACGTTGCCAGCGTGCGGCTCATCAGCCGGATTCTGTGGGAACGTGACGTCGAACCGCCACTACGCTATCAAAGCCCGCTGAATATCCATTCCATTGAAGTGAACGTTTATGACAAGAACGGGCGGGTTGTGCGCGATTACTCCTCGACCTACCTGCCCGACTACAAGGGTGCGCCCACGCAAACCCTGATCTTTCTGCACGGCGGTAGCGGGAAGCTCAGGGCGTGGCGGACGTTCAACGCCTCCGGGGAACTGATCGGTGAGATGTGCCGGGGGACCAGCGCGAATGGGGAAGGCGCGTGGCTGGACATCGACGAGGACGAACTCCATGACGTGCAGGCAAAGTCCAGCGAGATCGCCGACAGTGCGCTGTACCGCCAATGTTTTTCGACTGTCCCGGCCGACGTCGGGGACTACCATACCGATCCGCGCTGATCGGATCGAAAACAAAGCAGCGGCCGGCCGCCCGTGGCGGCGCCGCAAGGTAGCGGTCTGGCGGGCGATACCACCTCAGGTTGAAAGACCGATGACCTCCAGTAGTTCGTTGGTGCGCTGCTCGTACGTGTGCCAGGAGAGCGTGCGCTGCTGGCCGCGCGCACCGATGGCTTGCGCCTCGTCCGGATTGGCCAGCAGGTGGAGAACGATGGCCAGGGCCTCTTGCTTGCTGCGGTACGCCATCACCTCGCTACCGTCCTCGAAATAATCGGAAAGTCCGGATCCTCGTTCCAGCACCAGGCAAGCCCCCATGCCGGTAGCCTCGAAAAGGCGTTTGGCGCTGGGTTCGTCGCCGGCGACGTCGATGTTGCGATGGAAAACCACCAGGTAGCGGCTATAGATTTCGTGCAGGGTGTCGCCCCATGCGGGTCCGCGATACGCAGCCCGCAACGGACTGTCCGGCGCAAGCAGTTCCAGTCCGTAGCCATAGAAATCCAGATCCACGTGCCGCGCCAGGTATTCGAGGTACTCGATACGACTGCGGTGCGCGCCGGTCAGGCAGCCAACGAAGGCTACCCGTGCGCAACGATGGGGCGGCGGCCTAACGCGATCGTGAATGCGGGGGTCAAAGGCATGGGCCAGCGGTGCGACTTTCGCTCCGCGTTCGCGCAGCGTATTGGCGACCGATGGAATACCGCATAGCACCAGGTCGAATTCGGTATAGGGGCGCGGGCGTACCGGGGATGACCACCACAGCAGAATGCACCCGGCATGGGTTCTCCAGCGGCGCAGGTCCGTGGCGCTGGTGCGTACACCGGAGAACACCCACAACACCCGTGGTTGGTGAAACTGAATTTGCGCATCGCGGATGAGAGAGGTGGCGGCGTTGCCGTTGCTGGTAAGCCGTTTCCAGGCCCGCCTCAAGGGGGCCACCGGCTTCAGGTCTGGATGCTCCATGGCCCACCGCTGCTGCAGCGGGAGGCAGTCCGGGACCACCTGGTCGGCCCGCAAGCCACGGGCACGAAGCGCGGCGCGGTAGGCGTCACCGTAGAAACGGCCAGACGCGAAAATCCGTTGGGCGGTGGTGACGTAGTCCGCTGGTTCGTCGTAGGTGGTGAGCAGTTGCGAGTAGGTACGCCGGTAATCCTCCATCAGCATGAGCAGGTCGAGGCGCGCCCCGGCGGATGCCGCGGGCGTAGTCGGGTTGGGATCGGGCTGTGGAAGGTTGGAAAACAGTGCGCAGGTCCTCACGGCATAGCGGCTGATGGTAGCAGCCAGTCCCGAAAATCGCATGGCGCGCGGTGAATACGGACCTGCCCGGGGCTCAAATTGACGCAGAAAATCCCGGTATAGTAAGGTACCCGCGGACGCGGAATGAGCACCACAATGAAAGTAATCGGCGTTTTCCTGTCTGCGCTTTTTGGCGCACCCACATTGACGAAGACTTGGCATTGATCGGCGAGCGGAACCGCACTGGCTCCGCTCCTCTTACACTTTGTTCACGGGAAGATAAAGGAGGGAATATGAAAAAAATGATTCTTGCGCTGGTCGCAATGGCCTTCGTGGCGCCTGCCCACGCCATCTCGCTTGTCAGTTTGCACATGGGTGCCGGGGCATGCAGCGTGATGGTGTCGACCGGTTCCGTGAGCTGGGTGATCCTGTTTGCGGGCCTGGCCGCTCTCGGCCTGGTTATCGGCATTCGGGTCCTCAGGCGGTACGCGCGGACAGAGCAATCCTGACCGCGATTCGCGCGCTCTGCGGGTGGAAGCTCTTCGCTTCCACCCGCTGATCCATGGAAGCGTTTCTCGCTGAAAACGACGCGGTCATCCTGTTCGTCGGAATGATGGCGGCGCTGGTCGTGGCCGCCAGCCTGGAGGCAATTTTCCCGCGTCGCCCGGAAGCGCCGGTCACCAACTGGCGCTGGCTCAACAATGTCTCGCTTGCGGTTATCAACCAGATCAATACGGACTGGTTCAACATCGGCGTAACCG
>JAJDOE010000180.1 GCA_022340345.1 Gammaproteobacteria bacterium | reverse complement strand
CCATGAAAACCTCCGAAATTCGTGAAAACTTTTTTGCGTCAAACGCACCCGGCTATCGCCGGGTGCGCCGCCGAAACTCCGATTTGCTCAGCCAGCAGCCTTTCGCTGCTCCCACTTGGCCGCTTCTTCGTCCCAGGTGTCCATGCGGACATAGGAACTGGTGCGCGGGCTGGCGATCATGTTCGGGTCGACCTCCATGCCAACGCCTTCCAGGTAGTTCACCAGGCCGATGCGCTCGATCATTTCGCCGCAGCGCTCGTGTTCAAGGCCATTCTCGGCCCAGAAATCGATGGTGTTCTCGGCCAGTTCCTTCAGTTCTTCATAGTCCGAATCTTTCTCGAGTTTCTTGAACGGAATGATGACGGTGCCCATGGTGTCGCCGATCTTCAGCGTGCGTTTTCCGCCGATCAGGACGGTCACGCCCTTGTCATCGCCCGGGGACAGGGCCTTGGTCATGACGTTGATGCAGTGCATGCAGCGTACGCAGTTGCGGTTGTCCACGTGCAGCTTGTCGTCGTCATCCAGGGAAAGGGCGTTGGTCGGGCAACGGCTGACCACGTTGTCGATCACGTACTGCCGGCTCTTGGAGTCAATGAAGTTCTTGACCTCGGCCTGGTCGACCTTCATGTCGTCCCGCCAGGTTCCAATCACCGAGAAATCCGCGCGCTGAATGGAATTCATGCAGTCGTTGGGACAGCCGGAGACTTTGAACTTGAACTTGTAGGGAAGGGCGGGGCGGTGCATGTCGTCGAGGAAGTTGTTGACCAGCAGGCGGTGAAGCTTCTGCTCGTTGGCGCAGGACTGCTCGCAACGAGCCGCTCCTACACAGGACATGCCGGTTCGCACACAAGGACCAGCGCCACCCAAGTCAAAGCCATACTCGTTGACTTCGTCGAAGAAAGGCTGGGTGTTCTTGGTGGTGGTGCCAATGAACATGATGTTGCCGGTCTGGCCGTGAAAGGCGATCAGGCCGGAACCGTATTTATTCCAGGAATTGGAAAGCTGCCGGAGCATGTCGGTGGTGTAGTGATTGCCGGCAGGCGGCTGGACGCGAAGGGTGTGGAACTCGCGGGAAGCCGGGAACATGTCGCCGACTTCGGAAAAGCGCGGAATGATTCCGCCGCCGTACTGAAAGACACTGACGGTGCCGCCTTTCCAGTAGCCCAGCCGCGTCTTATAGGAGTGTTCCAGCTGGCCCAGCAGATCGACCATCATGTCGTTGCGCTTGGCCAGGCGCTTGAGGCCGGTGACAAAGCTCGGCCACGGCCCGCTCTCAAGCTCGTCGAGCATG
The DNA here is from genome assembly GCA_022340345.1 of Gammaproteobacteria bacterium. Taxonomy (GTDB): domain Bacteria; phylum Pseudomonadota; class Gammaproteobacteria; order HyVt-429; family HyVt-429; genus JAJDOE01. Next base: position 12,969 of record JAJDOE010000180.1, on the reverse strand, counting down.
GGCGTGTCGTAAAACGGCTTTTCGGAGACCTTCTCCTCGGGGAGATAGGATGCGTGTTTGGTCGGATGCTTGGGTTGATCAGCCATGCTCTGTAATTCCTCCGCAGTGATCGGTGCTGTGGCCGGGAAAGCCGGCCAGCTAAACCCCTCAACGTCCGTGTGGACGTGCTTGCGACAAGGAGTCTAGCCAAGATGCCATTGGGTTAAAGCCCTACTTTGGGGGTGTAATCACCCCGACGCCTGCATCCCCCAAAGGGGGTAGGAATGCGCAAGGCCGTTGGTTGGCCGCGGGTATGCGGCCGACAACTACCCCCAGTGGAGGGTGGGCGCAGGCCGTTGATTGGCCTACATTCTGCCGGCGATGAAGGCGATGGTAAATCCGCAATCTCTCCCGCAAGGGGATACCGCCCCGGGGGTGTACTCCGGCCAGGGGGCCGGCTATGCCCAATGGCGGGACCAGCGCCTGTCCCGCTGGCCGGTGGACCCGGCGGCGCTCACGGTGCCCCTGCCGGGCCCGGATGCGGGCGCCGACGCTCTGGCCGCCATGCGCGACAACTGCGATCGTTTTGGCTTCAGCCTGTATGCCTGCGATGGCGGCCTGGAGTCCGCGCAGCTGCACGAACTGGGTCGGCGCCTGGGCCTGCGGCGGCTGGTGACCAATCCCCTGGCGGAAGACGACGGCATCAGCCGCCTGACGGTCAGCTCCGGCAAGGCCGGCCGGGGATTCATCCCCTATACCGATCGCCGCCTGCGCTGGCACACGGATGGTTACTATCGGCCCCATGGCGAGCCGATCCAGGCCTTCCTGCTGCATTGTGTTCGCCCGGCGGCCAGCGGCGGCGAAAACCAGCTCATGGATCCGCAAATCGCCTGGATCCTGCTCCAGGAGCGGGACCCGGCGCTGGTTCGGGCCCTGGCGGCGCCGGATGTGATGACGATTCCGGCCCGCGGCCGGCTGGCGGGACAGGGTACGGTAACGGTGCCGGTGTTCCAGTACACCGCCGGCGGGCAACTGGTGATGCGCTACACCCGCCGCAGTCACAACATCCAGTGGAAAGCCGACGCCACCACCCGGCGGGCGCTGGAGGCGCTGGAAGAGCTGCTGGACGCGGACTCCCGCTGGCGGCTGCGGTTGCGGCTCCTGCCGGGGCAGGGAATGGTCGCGAACAATGTGCTGCACGACCGCAGCGCCTTTCAGGACGATCCCGCCGCGCCACGGGTCGTGCTGCGGGCGCGATACCTGGATCGGGTCAAGGCGTGATGCTGGCCTGGCCGCCCGCGGGCGATTTTTCGAACCGCCATTTGGCGGGCGGTTATTGAACTGCTCCGGTTTCAACCCGATATATTCAGACCGATGCTTTATCTCAGCGAAATTCTCATGCAGAACCACCAGGTGGAAAACTTCGGTGAACTGCTCAAGGTAATCAAGGATTCCGCACGCGCCAGCGGCGAAATTCACCTGCACATTGATGTAAAGCCCACCTACCCGGATACCCCGGATAACTGGGAAGACCGTATCGAGGGCGCCTTCAGCGGGGTGCATTCGGTCACTGACTATTAACCGCCCGGGCGAGGAGACACCCTTTGAAAGACCTGTTTCACGATAGCGGTGTGGCGGATGCCGACAGCGCCGAGGATGCGCAACGCGCAACCGCGGTACTCGAGGCCCGGCTGATGGCGTTGCGCGAGGACATTGCCAGCCTGCCGGCGGGTTTCGCACCGGCGGCCAAGGCCGCCCTGCAAATGGAAGCGGCCGCGATCTGCGTGGACCTGGAACAGGGCGAAGCGGCCTGGGACGATGCCCGCGAAGCCGCCTCCGTCTACCTGGAGGCCGAAGATTGGGAAAATGTGGTGCTGGCCTGCGACGTATTGTTCCAGAGCGACCAGGATGGATCCCTGGCGGCACTCGGCCAGGGCATCTGGCTGGCGGTGACCTTCCCGGTCTCGCCGGAGCGCACCGTCCACATGCTGCAGCACGTAATCGACGAGACGCCGGATGATTCCGACGGTGCCGCGGTAGCGGCGGCGGCTGCCCAGTACGTGGTGGATTTGCGGGCGGAGGATGAGAAACAGCATAACGATCTGGTATTTTTTACCGGTCAGATGCTGGCCAGCGTGGCGCGCCGCCATAGCGAGGTACAGACCCAGGAGCAGTTCGATTTCTGGTTCCAGAAAATGGAGCTGAACGATCCGGCGAAATTCCTGCCGCGGCTGCGCAATGTGGTGGACGTGCTGGTACAGGACGACTGGTGGTTTGATCGGGAAGCATTGCAGACCCGTATCCCGGTGAACTGAACGAGCCGGCATGCACTGGGAAGAACAGCACACCACCGGCCCGGTACGCGTGCGTGAGGACGTCGTGGACATGGTGTTCCACATGCGGGCGGAAAGCCTGCCGGTGGACCATGCGCTGGCCCTGTGGCAAGCGCTGGAACCGCATTTGCCCTGGCTGGCGGACGAGCCCGGGGCCGGCGTGCATCCGATTCACGTGGCCGGATCGGGCAATGGCTGGCAGCGTCCGCTGGACCCCGACGCACTGTTGCACCCGTCCCGGCGGACCCGGCTGGTGATCCGGGTGCCGGCGGAACGGGTCGCGGAAACCGCCGCGCTGGTGGGCCAGAGCCTGGACGTGGCGGGAAACCGCATCGTCGTAGGCGAAGTCAGCAGCCGGCCACTGAGCGCGCTGACCACGATCTTCGCTCGCCACGTGGTGGCTTCCTCGGGCGACGAAGATGAGGAGGGTTTTATCGACCGGGTCGCCGCGGAGCTGGTTGACCGGGGATTGCACCCGCGCAAGATGCTGTGTGGAATTGCACACCGGGTTCGGGGCCCCGGGGAGGCGCTGCATACGCGACCGCTGATGCTGGCGGAGCTGGAGTTGGCCGACTCCCTGGCGCTGCAGGCCCAGGGCGTGGGACGCCACCCGGAACTGGGCTGCGGGTTGTTCATTCCGCACAAGGATATCCGCGAAGTCCGCAGCGAACCGCGGGACTGAGCATATTATTTACTTCGTCTATTCCTGAGAGGAGGAGAAAGTTGTGAGCATCGAAGTTGACGGAAACGCCATCGCCATGGACGCCAACGGGTACCTCAGCAAGATCGAGGACTGGACCGAGAAGGTCGCCGAGGCCCTCGCTGCGGACGAGGGCATCGAACTGACCGAAAAGCACTGGGATCTGATCAACTACCTGCGTGATGAGTACATCAACAACGGCGGTAACCAGCCCAACAACCGGACCATCAATAAGACCATGCAGGACAAGTGGCCGGATGTGAACGTGGACTCGAAGTTCCTGTACACGCTGTTTCCCGGCAATCCGTCCAAACAGGCGGGGCGCATCGGGGGCCTGCCCGAGTCCCGCCGCAAAGGCGGCTACTGAGTGGCGTTCACCACCCTGGTAGACAGCGAGGCGCTGGACGCGCACCTCGCCGATCCGCACTGGGTGGTGTTCGACTGCCGGTTCCAGCTAACGGACACCGGGCGCGGCGAGCGGGAGTGGGCCCAGGGGCACATCCCCGGGGCCCGCTACGCGCACCTGGATCGTGACCTGAGTTCGCCGCTGTTCCCCGGCAGCGGGCGGCACCCGCTGCCGGACCCGGCGCGCCTCGCCGCGTGGCTGGGAAAACAGGGCGTTGGCGCCGATACCCAGGTCGTTGTCTACGACGACAGTTTTGGCGCGGTGGCCGCGCGCCTGTGGTGGCTGCTGCGCTGGCTGGGCCACGAGCAGGTTGCGTTGCTGGATGGCGGCCTGCCGGCCTGGTCCCGGCAGGGCGGAGCGCTGAGTCGCAAAGCTCCGGAGATTCAGGCAGCGGAGTTCGCTGCTACGCCCTGCGACGACATGTGGCTGGACTCGGCCGGCGTAGAAGCCGCGCTGGAATCAGGACAAAATCCGTTGCTGCTCGACGCCCGCGCCGAAGAACGCTTCCGCGGCGAGCGCGAGCCCCTCGACAAGGTGGCCGGACACATTCCGGGCTCCGTGAACCTGCCCTATGACGACAACCTGGCGTTCGACGGGCGCTTTGCGGGGGCCGCTGAGCTGGCGGAACAGTACGGGGCGCTACTGGAGGGGCGGTCGCCGCGGGCGGCCATTCACCTGTGTGGCTCGGGTGTGACCGCCTGCCACAACCTGCTGGCGATGGAAGTGGCCGGGCTGCGCGGCTCGCGGCTGTACGCGGGATCGTGGAGCGAGTGGATCGAAGACCCACGGCGGCCCGTGGCCTGATGGGCTGAAACGGGCCGCCGGAGCGGCCCGCTCAGGAACTCAGATGCTGATCCGGGGACGCAGCGGACATTCCGATGCGCGGATTTCGATCGCCGGCGCATCATCCGCGCCCAGCTGGCTGAACAGATCAGCGCCCTGGCGAATTGCCATGTCCCAGTCCTGGGTAGTCGGCCCGCCCTCGGAGAGCACGAACCCGTCCGGCATCACCAGCCGATAGGCCTTGAGCTCCTGGCTGACCCGGCAAAAAGCCAGTTCCACCGTGCCCTGGCGCGGGATTTCGCGAAACACCAGCTGCTGGCCGCCGATGCTGCCCGTAAGCTGCAGGGCAAGGCCCAAAACAAGTCCTCCGAGCATGTCAGATCCCCCCGGTCATGGATCGTGGGAATATCCTAACCCAAACACGGCGTCGGCGGGAGCGGAGCCAACTGGTTGATTATGTGGAAGGTTTTTCTCTGATTCGGCCCAATCGGCAGGATTCCCCGCTTTGCTCGGGGTGACAGGAGTAACGGGTACCGGGACGTCGCCGGCCAGGGGGCACAACGCGGGCCGGGGGCGGGATCGCATCCTCCGCTTCGCTCCGGATCATCGGCGGTGGTCACTTGGCAAGCCTTCACGACGCCGTAATTTAGGTCTCCGCCCAGCGCCGCACCAGGTTCACGTAGGCGTGGTCCACCTGGCGGGTGGTTTCCTCATCCGGTTGTTCCGCCAGCAGCCGCTGGCGGGCGCGGGCCAGGTCGAAAAGGATCGCCCGCTGGTCGGGGTGGCGGACCAGGCTCTGCACCCAGGTGATGGCCGCAAGCCGTCGGCCGGCGGTAACTTCGTTTACGCGGTGGACGCTGGAGGCCGGGTACAGGATGGCGTTTCCCGCCGGCAGTTTGACACTGCGTTCACCGAAGTGGGTTTCGATGACCAGTTCGCCACCCTGGTAGTCGGAGGGCTCGTTCAGGAACACCGTGATGGCAATGTCCGAGCGATAGGGCGCCTGGGGGTTCATTACCGGGTCGTCAATGTGCGCCCCGTACCGCATGCCGGCCTCGTAGCGCACGTAGTAGGGCGCGGCGACCCGTAACGGAAGTGCCGCCAGGCCATACAGGGGGTGCGCCAGCAGCGAGGGCATCAGCACCTGGTTGAGTCGCTCCAGGCGGTTGCTGTCGGCGGGAAGCTCCTGGTTGGCCTTCACCCGGCGTGCCGAGGCGCCGGCGCTCAGGCGACCATCCTGGAATTCCGCGCCCGCCAGTAATTCCGCCAGCAGCCGCAGCTGGTCCGGTTTCAGCACTTCGGGGAGTTCGATCAGCATGGGTTTATTCCTTTAGTGATAGAGCGGCCGCGCCGGAAGGGGTGGAACGGGTTTCACGTATTGCAATAGCGGGGCCGCGTTGTACCATCAGCGGCAGCTAATTTTCCCGACCGTGAGGAACAAGCCTGATGGACGAATTTTACTACGAGAGCATCGACAAGATGGAAAAGGCCGGCGTCCGCCGAGATTATATCGTTGGCTGGGCCAGTGGCTATCTGGAAAACCCGCGCATCGAGCAGCAGCGCGTCACCGATAGCTGGGAGGCCGGCTATTCCGATGGCAAGGAGAAGAACGACGCGAACTTCTCCGCCTGGGCGCAGCAGTAATTTTCACTTTTTCCGGGTCCCGGCGGGCCCGACAACAGGCAGGCGGATTCTCTCGCCTGCCTTTTTTGTGCCGTGTTAGAGATTGAACAGCTCAGGGAGCTGAAGCCCGGCAGCCTGGTATTCGCCTGGCCGGGGGCGCTGGCGCGCGACGTGTGTGCCGAGATGCTGCGTCGATTCGAGGCGCACCCGGAGCAGCAGCAGCCCGGGCGAATGGGGCAGGACGGAGCTCTGCAAACGTCCATCAAGCACTCCACGGATTTGAATATTACGGGTCGCGAGAACTGGCGAGACCTGGAGACCATTCTGCGCGAGTCGCTGGCACGAGGGCTGGGGATGCTTGCGCGCCGCTTTCCTTTCTTTGCCGTGAACCCGTTCGAGGATTCCGGCTACAACCTGCAACGCACTGCCCCGGGGGAGTACTACCATTGGCATGTGGACGGCGGGCCCGGCGAGGAATTCAGTCAGCGCCAGCTGGTGGCGATCTGGTACCTCAACCAGGTCAGCGGGGGTGGCGGGGAGACGGAATTCGAACTTCAGGATCTGCGCGTTCGCCCGGAGGCCGGCACGCTGCTTCTGTTTCCACCCTTCTGGACCCACATTCATCGCGGCGTGACACCCGTGCGTGATGTGAAATACATTGCCACCACCTGGGTGCGATTCCGCACCGGGCATGGAGAAACCGATGCAGGATGAAGAACTCGATCTGGTCAGCGCGGTAGCCGCATTCGAGGCGAAGGATTTCACCAAGGCCAAGCGACTGCTGGCACCGCTGGCGGAGGCCGGCGAGGCCGAGGCCCAGTACCGGCTGGCCATCATCTACCAGGTGGGGCTGGGGCGGGTGCGCGACGACGAATCCGCCCGCAATTACATGAGCGCGGCGGCCGGGCAGGGGCATGCCCTGGCCCAGCACGGCCTGGGATTCATGTACTACCAGGGGGAATGTGTCCCCCAGGACCTGGCGGAGGCGGCGAACTGGTTCCGCCGTGCGGCCGAGCAGGGCCTGGCCGGATCGCAGATGATCCTGGGCCAGATGTACGAACAGGGGGAGGGTGTCGCGAAGGATGCGGAGGAGGCGCGGCGCTGGTACGCCCGCGCCGAGGAAGCGGATGCGACTTAACCTGCTGATCGGCGACCAGGTGCAGCCCATCGAGGTGCCGGCGGACATGCTCGGCGCCGGCGGCGAGGAATTTTACGCTCGCATGGATGCGGACATGGACGGCGGCTGGCAGATGAGCATGCACTGGGTGGAAAATCCGGGTCCCGAGGACCGTTGTCGCATCGCCGCGGACCGCATCATGGACGCCATGGCCAGCGGAAAAGAAGTGCTGGCGCAGCTGATGGCGGGCTATATCCTCAGCCGGCTGCCGGACGTCATTGCGGTCCGGGTGGACACCACCGGTGAAATTACCCTTAGCGAATTCGTGATGCAGGCGCAGCCGACCGAGTTTCTGGAAGCGGACCGGGCCGCGGAAGCCGCCGCCGAGCAGGTCGCCAGCGTGTATCGCAGCGGCCGCACCTGGCGCTTCGCTACTTTCGAACCCGCGCTGGACCGCTGGGTGGAATCGCCGGCATTTGCCAGCGAGGAGATTGCGCAACAGGTGCGGGAGTCCGCCGTGCGGGACCGTCAGCGCCTGTTGAGCGAGCCGCCCGCGGACTAGTCTTCCAGCGGCAGGTGGCGCTCGATGTGCGCGGCGATCCGGTCCGGGTCGCGGCGAAAATCCGCCAGCAGACCCGCGGCACACCGGCGCCAGCGCTGGGCGCCGGCCTCCGCCAGTTCCGCCAGCAACGCCGGGTCTCCCCGCTCACACCAGGCCTGGTAGGCCGTGTACGCCTCCGGCCACAAGGCCCGGCGCAGACCGCCGAGATTGCCGAACCAGAAATGCACCGAGGCGGGCCGGTCCGCCCGGGCCAGCTGGCCCAGGGTGACTTCGGTGTCCGCCAGGTGGTCGCGCAGTACCCGCAGCCGGAATTCGTGTTTGCCGCTGGCAGCGGCCAGCAGGCGGCGCCAGTCATCGCCAGGTCCAAAGCGGCTGGCGCTGCGCAGTTCGCCCAGTTCGTGCCAGACGAAGACTTCGCATTCGTCGTTGGCAAGCTCTTCCAGTTGCTCGTCGCTAAGCTCTTCCGGTGTATAGCCTCGGGTCGCCAGACCGCGGTGCCAGGCCGAATCGTTGCCGCGGCCGAAGCGGGCCTCCTGGATGCGTTCCCACAGGTAGCGGCGTACCGCCGCCAGGTTGATGAACACCTCGTCGTCGCGCGCCATGGCGGGTGGCGCCACCAGGTCCCGGGCGTACTCGCAGTCCGCTATGGTGATGCGGATGCCGTCCTGGCTGTGGTAGCGGCGCTTGAGGCGTCCCAGCAGGAAGTGCGGTTTCCGGAAAACCCCCAGTCCGCTCGAATAGGTATAGCCCAGTGGCACCAGTTCCCGGTTGATGGACTGGTCATCGAAGGGCTCCGCTTCACCGCCGGCCAGTGGCAGCGGCGCGAATCCATCGTCCGCCAGATCCTGCCAGTCCCGCTCCCGGGCCGCCAGCCAGTCGCCCACGTCGGCGTTCTCCAGGCGCGCGGAAAACGGCAGATCCGCCTCCCAGCGGTAGTACTCGCGCATCTTCAACAGGAAGGTGCACATGGAATAGTTGCCGGCGAAGCGGGCGTCGGAGATGTGGCAGTTTCGCTGCACGGCGGTCATCAGGCCGCCGAGATTCAGACCCGTGGATACCATGCTCATGCCCACTACTTAACACGGCGGCGGGACTATCGCCATTGGGGGCCGGAGTTCAATCCACAGGCCCAAACCGGTGCTGGCGGGCTGGGATCGGGTCCCCTTTCTCTGGGGCCTACGCTTGTGGTCAAATACGCGCCCTCGCACCCGGTAACTCCATGGCCGTCCGGCTCAAAACCAAATGGCATTCGTCCCGCCGACGCCGCAGCCGCGGCGCAAAGACCCTGGAGGACCGTGCCAGCGTGGTGGGGGTGGCGGTCTGGAAGATCGCCTTCAACACCTTCCGCCACATGGAAGACGAGGAGTTCGGCTTTGCCTCGGACCGGCAGATCATGGATTTCCTCAACGAAATGATCTGTTTCCTGGTCCAGGTGTGCGACCGCAGTGTGTATGGCCAGATCGGGGAGGCCGAACGGCGGGAATTCATGCTGGCGCTGGCCCACCACCTGGCCAAAACGGTGGAGTCCAATTACCTGGACATCAGCGGACCCGGCAAGCATGGCCAGCGATTCGTGGACCTGCTCAACCAGCGGGTCGGCGAATACGCGGAGTTTGAATTCAACCCCGGCAGCGGCGAGGGCTACGGCTTCCGGCGCTACCTGGGAGAACGCCTGGGGCGGGTCATGGCCGCCAGTGACAGCAAATGGGTGCTGGAACACGTAATGGAGATCGAGGTGCCGGAGGCGCTGAAACTGCTGCGCCGGACCATCAACGAATCCATGGGCCTGGCCCTTTCCAGTTAAAGTAAATTATTTAAAGTAATTTCTCGAAAACATTACTAAGTGACTGTAAAAATGGAATTAAATCCAATTTTTTCACAAATTCAGGATCTTCAGGCGCGCAGCGATGCGCTCAGGGGGTACCTTTGACTACGCGGCCAAGAGCGAACAGCTGACCGAAGTTCAGCGGGAACTGGAACAGCCGGACGTGTGGAACGACCCCGGCCGGGCCGAGGAACTGGGCCGCGAGCGCGCGCGCCTGGATACGGTAGTTGCGGGACTGGATTCCATTGCCACCCGGCTGGGAGAGGCCAGGGAACTGCTGGAACTCGCCGCAGACGAGCAGGATGCCGCCACGATCGCCGCTGTAAGCGGCGATATCGAGGATCTTGAGCGCAAGATCAAGGCACTAGAGTTTCGGCGCATGTTTTCCGGCGAAATGGACAGCGCCGATGCCTTCCTCGATATCCAGGCCGGTTCCGGCGGAACCGAGGCCCAGGACTGGGCCAATATGCTGCTGCGCATGTACCTGCGCTGGGGCGAACGCCATGACCGGCGCACGGAACTGATCGAGGTCTCCGAGGCGGAAGTGGCCGGCATCAAGAGCGCAACCATCAAGGTTCATGGCGAATTCGCCTACGGCTACCTGCGCACCGAAACCGGCGTGCACCGTCTGGTACGCAAGTCGCCATTTGATTCGGGCAACCGGCGGCATACCTCGTTTGCCTCCGTTTTCGTGTACCCGGTGGTGGAGGATGACATTGAAGTGGAGGTCAACCCCGGGGACCTGCGAATCGACACCTATCGCGCCAGCGGTGCCGGCGGCCAGCACGTCAACCGGACCGACTCCGCGGTGCGCATTACGCATAATCCCACGGGCATCGTGGTGCAGTGCCAGAATGACCGGTCCCAGCACCGCAACAAGGCCGAGGCAATGCGCATGCTCAAGGCGCGACTGTACGAGCTGGAGCTTCAGCAGCGTCGTGCGGAGCAGCAGGCGGTGGAGGAAAACAAGGCGGAAATCGGCTGGGGCAGCCAGATCCGCTCCTACGTGCTCGACCAGTCGCGGATCAAGGATTTGCGCACCGGCGTCGAGATCGGTAATACGCAGAGCGTGCTGGACGGTGATATAGATGCCTTCATCGATGCCAGCCTGAAACAGGGCGTGTAATGAGCCAGGGCGACCAGGAACACAACGAACAGGTAACGCAGCGGCGTGCCAAGCTGGCGCAGTTGCGGGACCTCGGCAATGCCTATCCCAACGACTACCGGCGGGACACCCTGGCTGACGAGATTCATGCGCGCTACGCGGAGACCAGCGAGCAGGAGCTGGAGGCTTCGCCCCAGCGGGTGCGGCTGGCCGGCCGCCTGATGTCCCGCCGGATCATGGGCAAGGCCAGCTTCGCCCACCTGCAGGACACCTCGGGGCGGATGCAGATCTACCTGCGACGGGACGACCTGCCGGAGGGTGTCTACAACGAACAGTTCAAGAAGTGGGATATTGGCGACATCGTCGCGGCGGAGGGCCGGGTGTTTCGCACCCGATCCGGGGAACTCAGCGTTCACGCGGACTCGGTGCGGCTGCTGGTCAAATCTCTGCGCCCGTTGCCGGAGAAATACCACGGACTGGCGGACCAGGAGATTCGCTATCGCCAGCGATACGTCGACCTGATCATGAGCGAGGAGACGCGCGCGGTGTTCCGTGTGCGTTCTCGCATTATCACCGCCATGCGCGAGTTTCTGGATGCGCGGGGTTTTCTGGAAGTGGAAACCCCGATGATGCAGGTAATCCCGGGTGGTGCGGTGGCGCGGCCGTTCATTACCCACCACAATGCGCTGGATATGGACCTGTTCCTGCGGGTAGCACCGGAGCTGTACCTCAAGCGCCTGGTGGTGGGTGGCTTTGAACGGGTATACGAGATCAATCGTAATTTTCGCAACGAAGGTCTGAGTACCCGGCACAACCCCGAATTCACCATGCTCGAGTTTTACCAGGCCTATGCGGACTACGCGGACCTGATGGACCTGACCGAGGAGATGGTCCGCAAACTGTGCACCGACGTGCTGGGAAGTACGCAGTTGCAGTACCAGGGGCAGGCCATTGATTTCGCCCGTCCGTTTGAACGCATGACCGTGCGCGAGGCGGTACGGCGTCACGACACGGAACTGGAAAAACAGGACCTGGCCGACACCGCGGTGCTGGAGGCCCGGGCTCGCGCATTGGAGATCCCGGTTCAGGAAAGCTGGGGGCCGGGCAAACTGCTGGTGGAGATCTTTGAACGGACTGCCGAGCCCCGGCTGGTGGATCCGACCTTCATAACCGGGTACCCGGTGGAAGTCTCTCCACTCTCCCGGCGCAGCGAATCGGATCCGGATTTCGCGGACCGGTTCGAGCTGTTCATCGGCGGCCGCGAAATCGCCAACGGCTTTTCCGAACTCAATGATCCGGAAGACCAGGCGGAGCGGTTTCGCGCCCAGGTGCGCGAGAAGGAAGCCGGAGATACCGAAGCCATGCATTTCGACGCTGACTACGTCACCGCCCTGGAATACGGAATGCCCCCGGCCGCGGGGGAGGGCATCGGTGTGGATCGCCTGGTGATGCTGCTGACCGACAGCCCGTCCATCCGCGACGTTCTGCTGTTCCCGCATATGCGCCCACGCGACCCGGCGGCTTAAATCGTGCCCCTGGTGAGTTTTATCGGACTGCGCTACACCCGCAGCGCACGGGGCAACCGTTTTGCCTCGATGAATTCCATGATCTCCATGATCGGAATTGTGCTGGGCGTGGCGGCACTGATCACGGTGCTTTCCGTGATGAATGGCTTCCAGAAGGAATTGCGCGGACGCATCCTGGCGGTGGCCTCCCATGCCACCATTACCGGTAACAACCGGCCCCTGCGCAATTGGGAAGCCCTGAGCAAACGGGTCCAGGCCTACGAGCCGGTTGCATCCGTGGCCCCGTACCTGCTGGGCCAGGCCATGCTCTCGGCGCACAGCGTCGCCAGCGGGACCCTGATCCGTGGAATCCTGCCGCAACACGAAGCGCGGGTTGCGGATTTTGAGGGACATTTTATCGTCGGCGGGCTGGGAGAACTGAAGGCGGGCGAATTCGGCATTCTGGTCGGCAGTGAACTGGCCTGGAAGCTGGGGCTGGAGTACGGATCGAAGGTGACGCTGCTATCGCCCCAGGGGCAGGTCTCTCCCGCCGGGCTGCTACCCCGGCTGAAGCGATTCACGGTGGTCGGAATCTTCGAGATGGGCATGTTCGAATACGACAGTGGCCTGGTGTTCGTGCATATGGACGACGCCGCCCGGTTGTTCAAGAGTCATGAAGAGGTGACCGGGTTGCGACTGCGACTGAAGGATATCGACCTGGGCCCGCAGGTGCGGGTCGAGCTGGGTCGGGATCTGGGCAAGGAATACCGGGTCCGGGACTGGACTCTGGAGCACGCCAACTTTTTTCGCGCGCTGCGCATCGAAAAGACCGTGATGTTTATCATCCTGCTGCTGATCGTGGCGGTCGCGGCGTTCAATATCGTGTCCACGCTGGTGATGGTGGTGACCGACAAGCGCGCGGATATCGCGATCCTGCGCACGCTGGGAATGACGCCCCCACGCATCATGGGCATTTTCATGGTGCAGGGAGCGATCATTGGAATCGTCGGCACCCTGCTGGGGGGCGGCCT
>JAJDOE010000125.1 GCA_022340345.1 Gammaproteobacteria bacterium | reverse complement strand
GCGAAAAAGGCGGTTTTTACCAGTGGCGACTCCGCGATGGTAAAGGCCACCCGCGCGCATTCCGCGTCGCTGCCGGCACCGCTCACCTGTACGCTGATGAACTTGCTCGCGCCCTCCGCATCCCGCACCAGCGCCTGGGCCAGTTCGGCACACAGCTCATCCAGCGCCGCCTGCAAGGCGTCCCGCTGCGGTCCCGACTCGCCGATGGTGACCGCGGCCTGGCCCGTCGCCATCAGCACGCAGGCGTCGTTGGTGGAGGTATCCCCGTCCACGGTAATGCGGTGGAAGGAGACCGCGACCGCCCGCTCAAGCATGTCCTGCAGCAGTCGCCGGCTGATCCGGGCGTCGCAGGCCACGAAGGCCAGCATGGTGGCCATGTCCGGCCGGATCATGCCGGAGCCTTTGGCGATGCCGCTAAGCGTGACCAGCGCGCCGTCGATCCGCAGTTGCCGGGAGGCGCCCTTGGGCACGGTGTCGGTGGTGCGGATTGCATCCGCCGCCTGGTTCCAGCCGTTTGCGTCCAGCCGCGCCGCGCAGTCCGGCAGCGCCGCTACCAGTCGATCGACGGGCAATGGCTCGCCGATAACACCGGTGGAAAACGGCAATACCTCGGCGGCATCGCAGCCCAGTTCGGCGCCCACCGCCACGCAACTGCGGCGGGCGGCGTCCAGCCCGGGCGCGCCGGTGCCGGCATTGGCGTTTCCGGTGTTGATCACCAGAGCCCGCACCCGGGTTTCACCGGCCAGATGCTCCCGCGCCAGCTGCACCGGTGCCGCGCAGAAACGATTGCGGGTGAATACCGCCGCCACCTGCGTACCCGGGGCACACTCGATCAGGGTCAGGTCCGGCCGGCCGGGATAGCGAATTCCCGCCGCCACCGAGGCGAGGCGGATACCGGAAACCACCGCCAGGTCTGGCGCAGGTTTGAGATTCACGGGCATGTCGGCGTACCCGGCAGGCTCAGCCGAGCTTGCCGTGACACTGTTTGTATTTCTTGCCGGATCCGCACGGACAGGGATCATTGCGGCCCACCTTCGGGCCCTTGCGCACAAAAGTTTGCGGTGTCTCCTGCGGCGGGGCGACCGCGCCGGCCTCACCCTGTGCTGATTCCGAGTTGATGTCCGGATGCTGGTACTGCATCTGCTCGGTATCCGGTCCACCCAGGGCATGCAGGTCTTCTTCCTCGCGAATCTGTACCCGCGCCAGAATCGCCACCACGTCTCGCTTGATGCGATCCAGCATTTGCGAGAAGGCCTCAAAGGCTTCGAGTTTGTATTCCTGTTTGGGGTTTTTTTGCGCGTAGCCGCGCAGGCCGATGCCCTGGCGCAGATGGTCCATGTTCGCCAGGTGCTCCTTCCAGTGGGTATCCAGCACCTGCAACATCACCGCCTTCTCCAGGTGACGCATGACCTCTTCGCCCACATGGGATTCCTTGTCGGCATAGGCCTTGCCCATCGCCTCCCGCAGCCGGTCCCGCAGGGCCTCCTCGTGCAGGTCAGTCTCATCCTTAAGCCAACTGCTTAGCGGGAGACTGAGGCCATAGTCCCTATCCAGGGTCTCCGCCAGGCCTTCCACGTTCCATTGCTCCTCCAGACTCTGGGGCGGAATGAAGGAATTGATCGTCTCCTCCAGCACCTCCTCGCGCAACTGCCGGATGTTATCGGCAATCTCTTCCAGCTCCATGAGCCGGTTGCGCTCTTCGTACACCACCTTGCGCTGGTCATTGGCGACGTCATCGTATTCAAGCAGTTGCTTGCGTATATCAAAGTTGCGTCCCTCGACCTTGCGCTGGGCCTTCTCAATGGCCCGCGTCACCCAGGGGTGTTCAATGGCCTCGCCCTCCTCCATACCGAGACGCTCCATCATCCCCGACAGGCGCTCCGAGCCAAAAATCCGCATCAGGTTGTCTTCCAGGGACAGGTAAAAACGGCTCGAACCGGGATCACCCTGACGCCCGGACCGACCACGAAGCTGGTTGTCGATACGCCGGGATTCGTGCCGTTCAGTACCAATTACGTGCAGCCCGCCGGAGCCAATCACCGCCTCGTGGCGGCCGCGCCATTCCGAGCGAAGCTCCTCGACGGCCGCTCCCTCGGCGTCGGATTCCGCCAGTTCCTTTTCCAGGTTGCCGCCCAGCACGATGTCGGTACCACGGCCCGCCATGTTGGTGGCAATGGTCACTGCCCCGGGACGGCCCGCCTGGGCAATGATCTGCGCCTCTCGTTCGTGCTGCTTGGCGTTCAGCACTTCATGGGCGACCTTGTTTTTCTGCAGCCACTGGGAAATCAGTTCCGAGGCCTCGATGGAGGCGGTACCCACCAGTACGGGCTGGCCACGCTGGTGGCAGTCACGCACGTCCTCGAGGATCGCCTCGAACTTCTCCCGCTGGGTGCGATATACCAGGTCGCCCATATCGTTGCGGACCATGTCCTTATCGGTGGGAATAACCACCACCTCCAGTCCGTAGATCTGCTGGAACTCGTAGGCCTCGGTGTCCGCCGTGCCGGTCATGCCGGACAACTTGTCGTACAGACGGAAAAAGTTCTGAAAAGTGATGGACGCCAGGGTCTGGTTTTCCTCGCGCACACGCACCCCTTCCTTGGCCTCGATCGCCTGGTGCAGCCCGTCGGACCAGCGACGTCCCGGCATCATGCGCCCGGTGAATTCATCAACAATGATGACTTCATTTTCCTTGACGATGTAGTCCACTTCACGCTCGAACAGGTTGTGCGCGCGCAGGGCCGCGTTCAGATGGTGCAGCAGTGAAATATTGGTAATGTCGTAGAGACTGGTGCCTTCCTTCAGCAGCCCGGTGTCCGTCAGCAGGTGCTCGGCGTGCTCGTGACCTTCGTCGGTCAGGAATACCACCTTGTCCTTCTCGTCCACCCAGAAATCTCCGGGTCCTTCTTCTTCCGCCTGCTGGGTGAGGCTCGGAACGATGCTGTTGATGCGCGTATACAGTTCGGTTCCCTGTTCCGCGGGACCCGAAATAATCAGCGGGGTGCGCGCCTCGTCAATGAGGATGGAGTCCACCTCGTCCACGATGGCGAAATTGCGTGCCCGTTGTACCCGCTCCTCGGCACGAAAGGCCATGTTGTCGCGCAGGTAGTCGAACCCGTATTCGTTGTTGGTCCCGTAGGTAATGTCGCAGGCGTACGCCTCCTTGCGGGAGACCGTACGCACCGTTGGCGCGACCTCGCTTTCCGCCTCGGGATCAAATTGAAACGATGCGTTTTCCGGGCCGGCGGCTCCGGAGGACTGGATGATGCCCACGCTCAGGCCGAGAAAATGGTAAATGGGGCCCATCCAGATGGCATCGCGACGGGCCAGGTAATCGTTGACCGTTACCAGATGTACGCCCTGCCCCCCCAGCGAATTCAGATAAGCGGCAAGCGTCGCCACCAGGGTTTTGCCCTCGCCGGTGCGCATCTCCGCAATCTTGCCTTCGTGCAGCACGATTCCGCCCACCAGCTGGACATCGAAATGACGCAGGCCGAGGGTGCGAACCGAGGCTTCGCGCACTACCGCGAAAGCCTCTTCGAGAAGCTGATCGGGAGTCTCCCCCAAAGCGAGGCGCTCGCGGAAGATGACGGTACGGGCCCGTAACTCGTCGTCGGAGAGTTCTTTCAGCCCGGCTTCCAGCGCGTTGATGCCACGCACGATCTTCATCATGCGCTTGACGAGCCGTTGGTTGCGGCTGCCGAAAACCTTCTTCAGTGTGTTCGAGATCAAGCCAGGCTCCGTACTCAAGTAGAGTTACGGAAGAGACGGCAATGCGGTGAGGAAGTTCCTACTTGCGGGTAAGCCGCAGGTTCCTTCGCGGGTTGATGGCCCGTCCGTCCCGCAAAATCTCGAAATGGAGATGCGGGGCGGTCGAGCGGCCGCTGGAACCGACGAGCGCGATCTGTTGGCCTTTTTCAACCCGTTGGCCGACCTCTACCATCGCTTCCAGGTTGTGCGCGTAGCGCGTCCTATAACCGTTTCCGTGGTTGATTTCAACCATCAGGCCATATCCGCCGCGGTTGTGGTCCACATGGGTGACGACGCCGGAAGCAACCGCCTTGACCGGAGCACCCAACTTATTGGCGATATCCACGCCGGCGTGGAAGTCGCGCTTGCCATTGAAGGGATCCCGGCGATTGCCAAAACCGGAGGAAACGTATCCTCCATCCACCGGCCAGCCCGCCGGGTTGAGGTCGGACTGCAGTTGCCGATCCATCAGAAAGGTCTCCAGCAACTGCATCTCCGTCATGCGATCATCGATGCGCCCGGAAAGCTGGTCCAGGGTTTCCGCCAGGTCACGGGAATCCGTCCCACCGTCTATGGGTTCGGGCCCGCCCATCGCCGGGGCGTTGGAGAAATCGAACTCACCCTCGTCCAGGCCCGCCATGCGGACCAGCCTTTGACCCAGCGCATTGACTCGCATGACCTGGGCGTTCATCTTGCCGAGCTGGGCCGCGAGGGCATTCAGGTGATCCCGGGTGAAACGCCGGGCCGCATCCACCTCATCCCGCTGTCCGGCGACGATGGACTCCAGGCGCGCCAGTTGCGCACCGTCCAGCTGTGGATTGTTTGCCCGCTCCACCAGCCGGTTGGCGTGGTAGGCAAGGCTTCCGATACCCAGCGGAAGCACCAACAGGGCGACCAGGGCGGCAAGTAGTACCTGACGGGCGCTGAGGCAGGTCTGGGAACCGCTGCGGGTATTCCCGGGAATCAGTAGAATGTGCATTGTGTTTTTAATAAGGAAATCCGTCGCCGGGGACGGGCGGTGACAAACACCAGCGGCAAACGGTTTCGCCGGGTGTTGTCGAACGCCTTGTCGGATTCCGGACTGGCTGAGGGCCTGGCCGACTACCGGGAACTGCAACAGCGCTGGCAACGTGCCGCACCGCCGGAGTTCCGTGATGTCTCCCGCCCCGCCAGTCTGATTGACGGTTCCTTGCTCCTCCTGGTCGATTCGGGGGTCCTAGCAGCCCGGTTGCGCCACCAGGTCCCCTCGCTTATTCAAAATCTCAGGCGCGATCCCGGCTTCCGGGAACTTGCCCAGGTCAAATTGCGCGTACAACCGATCGAGGTCGAGGCCCCGAAGGGCGACGACACCCTGCAGCCGCGGGCAGCGGCAGCAGAGCGATCACTGACCGATCTATATTCGACGGTAACGGACGCGAACTTACGCGCTCGCCTTGCTCGGATGCTGGGGTTTCGTCGCCGCGAAGCTTGAGAAACCGGGAATCCGGATCAGACCGCCGGGACGGTGCGGGCAAACCCCACCGGGGCTTTTTCCACATCGTCAAACGACACGATCTCCCACGCCTTCTCGTTGTGCACCATGGCCTGCAGCAATTTGTTATTCAGGGCGTGCCCTGATTTGTGTGCGCTGAAGGAACCGATCAGGGAATGCCCGAGAAGATAGAGGTCACCGATCGCATCGAGAACCTTATGTTTGACGAACTCGTCCTCGTACCGAAGGCCATCCTCGTTAAGGATGTGAAACGAGTCCATCACGATAGCGTTGTCCAGGCTGCCACCCCGGGCGAGGCCCGCTTCGCGCAGGGCTTCGAGATCGCGCATGAAACCGAAAGTCCGGGCGCGGGACACCTCTCGTACGAAGGAGGTGGTGGAAAAATCTACGCTGGCAACCTGGGTGGAATTCTTGAAGATGGGGTGATCGAAATCGATAGTAAAAGATACTTTGAAGCCCTCCAGGGGCTCGAATCGGGCCCACTTGTCGTCTTCCCGTACCTCCAGTACGTCCTTGATCCGAATGAATCGTTTGGCCGGACCCTGCAGTTCAACGCCGGCGGACTGGATCAGGAAAACGAAGGGGCCGGCACTGCCATCCATGATCGGCACCTCCGGCGCCGTCAGGTCCACGTAGGCATTATCAATGCCGAGACCGGCGAATGCGGACATCAAATGTTCGACGGTGGAAATGCGCACACCCTGCGCTTCCAGGGTTGTCGATAACCGGGTATCTCCCACGTTCTCCGTGCGTGCAGGCACTTCCACCGGGGGATCCAGATCGACGCGCCGAAAAACAATGCCGGTGTCCGGCGGCGCGGGCCGCAGGGTGAGATAGACCTTCTCGCCCGTGTGCAAACCGACGCCGGTGGCACGAATAACGTTCTTCAGAGTGCGCTGCTGAATCATATGCTTATTCTGCGGCCGAGCGCGTCCGATTCTTTGTCCTCCCCAGGGCGGTCAATGCTACCCGATGCCGCCCCAATTGTGTACTGGTTCCAGGGGATTTCGGCCCCGCCGCGCCCGCACGCGGGGCCGGTCGCCCGAGGGCAAACCGCCCCGGCCCGTCAGTCCGCCTGCCGGCGCAGGAAAGCGGGTACGTCCAGGTACTCCGGGCCCAGATCTTCCGCCGCGGCGCCGCCCCCGTGGGCCTCGCGCTTGCGCCGGATCAGGGTCGGCGTATCCAGCCCGGCGTAGCCCGCCGCCTGCGTTGCCGGGGAACTCGCCGGCTTGTTCACCAGCCGCGGCGAACCCTGCCGCTTGGCCGCCTGGCCAAGGCCGGTGGCCACTACGGTGACCCGCATGTCGCCCTTCATTTCCGGATCGATTACGGTGCCAATCACCACCGTGGCGTCGTCGGAGGCATATTCCCGAACGGTATTCCCCACCTCCTCGAACTCGCCAATCGCCATATCCATACCCGCGGTCACGTTCACCAGCAGGCCCCGGGCGCCGGAGACATTGACGTTTTCCAGCAACGGGCTGAACAGGGCCTGCTGGGCAGCCTCCTGGGCCCGGTTTTCACCGCTGGCGGTGGCCGACCCCATCATTGCCATGCCCATCTCTGACATCACGGTGCGCACGTCGGCGAAGTCCACATTGATCAGCCCCGGGCGGGTGATCAGTTCGGCAATTCCCTGCACCGCCCCCTGCAACACCTCGTTGGCGCGGCTGAAGGCGTCCAGCAGGGTGACGCCCTTGCCAACCACGTCCAGCAGTTTCTCGTTGGGGATCACGATCAGTGAGTCCACGATGTCCTGCAATTCGCGCACTCCCTGGTCCGCCACCGCGGAACGCTTGTTGCCTTCAAAGGGGAATGGACGGGTTACCACCGCTACCGTGAGGATATCCATCTCGCGGGCGATCTGCGCCACCACCGGCGCACCACCGGTGCCGGTACCACCACCCATGCCCGATGTGATGAACACCATATCCGCGCCGGTGAGTGCCTCCGAAATGCGGTCGCGATCCTCCATCGCCGCCTGGCGACCGATCTTGGGGTCCGCGCCGGCTCCCAGTCCCTTGGTGAGACTGGCGCCCAGCTGCAGAATGGTTTTGGCGGAGGAACGATTCAGTGCCTGGGAATCGGTATTGGCACTAATGAACTCCACCCCCTCGATATTGGCCGCCACCATCTGGTCGAGCGCGTTGCCGCCCCCGCCCCCGACGCCGATGACCTTGATAACGGCCTGTTGACCGTAGGTATCCATCAGTTCAAACATTGTTATGTACTCCTCGTGTTGCCTGCACGCTTTGTTGCCATTTCATTTCGACGAGCGATTTCACGCCGTCAGAAATGTCCCTGAAACCAATTTCGCATTCGTCCGAAGACGCCGTTCACGTTCACTTTGCTTTTGCTGGTGCCACCCGGCGCCATCCGTGTACGCTGACCAAAAAGAATCAGGCCAACGCCGGTGGAATAGATTGGGCTGCTCACGACTTCCCGCAGGCCGCCGATGTACTGGGGTACACCGAGGCGCACCGGCATGTGGAACACTTCTTCTGCCAGGTCGACCATGCCCTCCATCTTCGAGCTGCCCCCGGTAAGCACCACTCCGGAACCCAGCAGGTCCTCGAAGCCGCTGCGACGCAGCTCCGCCTGCACCAGCCCGAACAGTTCTTCCACCCGCGGCTCAATCACCTCGGCCAGGGTCTGACGGGCGAGCTTGCGCGGCGGGCGGTCGCCCACACTGGGCGCCTCGATGGTGTCCTCCCGGCTTGCCAGTTGGGTCAGCGCACAGCCGAATTTCTTCTTGATCTCCTCGGCCGCCTGGGTCGGTGTCCGAAGCGCCACCGCAATGTCATTGGTGACCTGGTCGCCGGCAATGGGAATCACCGCGGTATGACGTACCGCGCCCTCGGTGTAGACCGCGATGTCGGTGGTGCCACCGCCGATGTCCACCAGACACACGCCGAGCTCTTTCTCATCCTCGGTGAGAGTGGCAGCGCCACTGGCCAGTTGCTCGACGATCACGTCATCCACTTCCAGCCCACAACGCCGGATGCACTTGACGATGTTCTGGGTCGCACTGACCGCGCCGGTAATGATGTGCACCTTGGCCTCGAGCCGCACACCACTCATGCCGGCGGGCTCGCGAATACCGTCCTGGCCGTCGATGACATATTCCTGGGGCAGGATGTGCAGAACTTTCTGATCCATTGGAATCGCCATGGCGCGAGCCGCTTCGATGACGCGCTCCATGTCGCTGGGGGTGACCTCCTGGTCGCGAATGGCCACCACGCCGTGGGAATTGAAGCTGCTGATGTGCGCGCCGGCGATACCCGCGTATACCGAGTAGATCTGGCACCCCGCCATCAGCTCGGCTTCCTCCACCGCGCGCTGTATGGATTGCACGGTCGATTCAATGTTAGCTACCACGCCCTTTTTCAGGCCGCGGGCCGGGTGATGGCCGACGCCCACAATCTCGATCCCTCCTTCCGGTGTGACCTCGCCAACGATGGCGAGCACCTTGGAAGTGCCGATATCCAGCCCGACGATCAGCCGGTCATCTGCTTTTTTGGTCATCCTTTCTCGTCCCGTGCGGCGGAGAGCACTGGCTGTGCCGCCACCGCAAAACCATTGGGGTACCGCAGGTCCGCATAGCGAATCTGCCCACGCGCGGCGACCGTGGGGTACACGTCAGCGAAACGCTGCAAGCGCTCCGCCAGGTTGGTGCGCCCCAGGCGCAATTCAAAAGCTCCACCCGCGGCCGCCACCTGCAGGCTCCACTGGCCATGGTCATCCAGGGTCACGGCGCGCAACGCCATGCCCGTGTTTTCCAACACCACCCCCAGGTTGCGATACAGCGACAGGACCCGCGGTCCCTCGCCGTCCGGACCCGAGAGGCTGGGCAGGCGTGCCTGCGGGTCCGAGTACCCGGGGGCCGCTACCACGCGCCCGGAAGAATTCAGCCAGCCGTCTCCGGACCAGCGGGCCACGATCTCGTGTTCGCTGTAGCTGACCTCGATGCTGCGTGGCCAGGCACGCCGCACGGACACCTGGTCCACCCAGGGCACGGCGCGCACCGCATTGGCCACCGACTTCAGATCCAGGGTGAAAAAATTGCCGCGAGCGTGGCGGCCCACCGCGGACTCGAGCTGTATGGGTTGCACCCGCTCAAAGGGCCCCTCCAGGCTGATGCTCTGGACCGGAAAGGCGCTGGGCTGCAGCAGCCGATCCAGGGCCAGCGCCAGGCTGGCGGCCAGCAGGGACGCCACCAGCAGCGGAAGGCGCAGGCGCCGGGTCACGACGGCATCTCCCCACGGCTGGTTTCAAGAATGCGCACCACCAGCGCAGCGAAGTCGATGCCCGCCGCCTGTGCCGCCATGGGCACCAGAGAATGATCCGTCATGCCGGGGATGGTGTTGACCTCGAGGAAGTACGGGCGCTGCTGTGCGTCGAGGATGAAATCCACGCGCCCCCAGCCGGAGCAGGCCAGTGCGGAGAAGGCCCGCAACGCCTCGGCCTGCAGCTCGCTTTCCAGCGGCCCGGCCAGTCCGCAGGGGCAGTGGTAGCGGGTAGAGTCCGCTTCGTACTTGGCCACGTAGTCGTAGAAATTCCGCGGGGTCTCCAACCGGATCAGCGGCAGGGCCCGACCCTGCAGCACCGCCGCGGTCATCTCCTGTCCTTCGATGAACTGCTCGACCAGCACCTCGCGATCCACCTGCAGCGCCTCGGCGAAGGCCAACTGCAGGGCAGCGGCGTCGTCGGCGCGATTGACGCCGATGCTGGAACCGGCGCTATTGGGTTTTACGAACACCGGAAAACCCAGCTCCGTCGCGATCGGCGCCAGGTCCGCCGCCACGCGTGCCACGCGAAACGGCGCGGTGCTGACTCCCACGGCCTGCCACAACTGCTTCGTGCGCAGCTTGTCCATGGCCAGGGCCGAACCGAGCACTCCGCTGCCCGTATACGGAATTCCGCCGGTTTCCAGTGCCCCCTGCAGGGTTCCGTCCTCACCACCAGCACCGTGCAATGCCACCCAGGCGCGCGCGTATCTGCCCCCGGCGAGGCGCTCCAGCACATCGGCCCCGACGTCGATGCCGTGGGCGTCCACACCGGCGCCAAGCAGCGCGGCGAGTACCGCCGCGCCCGATCGCAGCGACACGTCGCGCTCCGGCGAATCGCCACCCATGAGCACGGCCACCCGGCCAAATTCGCCTGGCGCGCTCATGCGGGCTCCCCCACCACGCGAACTTCCGCGACCAGTTCCACGCCGTGCTCGGCGTGCACCCGCGCACGTACCGACTCAATCAGCGCCTCGATGTCCGCCGCGGTTGCGTTGCCACGGTTGAGTATGAAATTCGCGTGCAACTCGGAAACGCAGGCGCCGCCATGGCAGTGACCCTTCAGACCACAGGCCTCGATCAGGCGGGCGGCGTGATCCCCGGGCGGATTGCGAAACACCGAACCCGCGTTGGGTACCTGCACCGGCTGCGTGGCGCCGCGCTGGCTCAGTAATTCCCGCACCCGTTTCCGGGCGCTGCCGTCCGGATCCGCCTGCAATTCGAAACGCGCCGACAGGAACCATTCGCCCGCCGCCGGCATAGCGGCCTGGCGGTAGCCGATGTCGAATTCCCGGTGCGCGCGCCGCCGCACCCGACCGTCGCGGTCCACGGTCTCCACCGACGCCACGATGTTCCAGGTCTCTCCGCCGAACGCGCCGGCATTCATGGCCAGCGCGCCGCCCACGGTCCCGGGAATACCCGCCAGGAATTCGGCCCCGGCCAGGCCGCTGGCGGTGGCCAGCCGGGCCACCTTGGCGTTCGGCACGCCGCACTCCGCGTCCAGCCCATGGCTGCCGTGGCGCGCGAGCTGGTCCAGGCGGTTGGTGGTGCAAATGACCGTCCCGGCGAGGCCGCCATCCCGTACCAGCAGGTTGCTGCCCAGTCCCACCCAGGTGAGCGGCTCATCTGCCGGCACCGCAGCGAGAAATGCCAGCAGGTCCTCACGATCCGCGGGACGGAAGAAGCGCTCCACCGGCCCGCCCACGCGCCAGCTGGTATGCCGTGACATGGGCTCATTGGCACGCAGCTCACCGCGGGTTTTGGGGGAATCCATCGCCGCCATCCCGGTCACGCCTCCTTCCCCCGCACCAGTTCCCGGGCGGCACGTCCAATGGACCCGGCTCCCAGGGTCAGCAACACATCGCCCTCCGCCAGCAGGTCCGCCAGCACCGGGGACAAGTCATCAAGCTCCGGCACAAATACCGGCTCGATGCGTCCGCGGGAGCGCACCGCCCGGCACAGGGCGCGCCCATCGGCGCCGTCCAGGCGCGGTTCGCCGGCGGCATAGACCTCGGTAATCAGCAGCACTTCCACGTCCGCCAGGACCGCGGCAAAGTCATCCAGCAGATCCTGGGTGCGGGTGAAACGGTGAGGCTGGAACACCACCACCAGGCGCCGCTCCGGCCAGGCCCGGCGGGCCGCCTCCAGGGTCGCGGCAATTTCCCGCGGGTGGTGGGCATAGTCATCCACCACCAGCGCGCTACCGGTTCCCGCCGGAATCTCGCCCACCGACTCGAAGCGCCGGCCGATTCCGGCGAACTCCCGCAGCCCCGTCTGGATAGCGCCAATTCCCACCTCCAGGTGCCGGGCCACCGCGATCGCCGCCAGCGCGTTGAGCACGTTGTGACGGCCAGGCAGGCCCAGTTCCACCTCGAAACACTCTCCCCGGTAGCAGGCCCGAAAGTGGGTGCGGGTTCCCAACTGGCGAATGTCCCGGGCCAGCCAGTCCGGGTCGCCCTGGGTTCCGTAGCGGATTACCGGCCGGTGCACCGCCGGCAGCACATCCTCCTGGACCACCGGGTCATCGCTGCACAACACCGCCAGGCCGTAGAACGGCAGGTGGCCAAGAAATTCCACGAAGGTGCGCTTGAGGGTTTCAAAGGATCCGCCGTAGGTCGCCAGATGGTCGGCGTCCACGTTGGTAACCACCGCGATCTCCGGGGTCAGGTACAGGAACGAGGCATCGCTCTCGTCCGCTTCCGCCACCAGGTAGCGCCCACCGCCCAGACGCGCGTTGGCACCAGCGCTGTTGAGCAGGCCACCAATCACGAAGGTCGGAT
>JAJDOE010000053.1 GCA_022340345.1 Gammaproteobacteria bacterium | reverse complement strand
ATCTCCGGAATGCCCCCGACCCGGCTTCCGATCACCGGCTTTCCCTGGCTGAACGCATCCAGTGCGATCAATGGATACAGTTCGTACCAACTGGAGGGAATCAGGATCGCGCGTGCACCGGCGATGTATTGCCGCAGCCGTTCCCGATCATCCACCCATCCCACCATGCTGACGTTGTCCATGCCGTCCCGTTCTACCGCGGACTGCATCCATTGGCGTCGAGGTCCGTCTCCCACGATGACAAACCGCGCCGACGTTTTTCGTGCCGCTTCGAGCAGGACATCCACACCTTTTTCCTGGTTAAGCACGCCGACAAAGAGATAGTACCCGGCGTTTCCATAGTCGGCCTGCACGGACTCCACATCCGAGAAATACGGATTCACATGGATGCGTTCCGCCGGGAATCCCCAGCTAATCATTAGCTGCCGGAAATCCTGGCTGGCCGTAACGAACGCGTCCACGTGGCGCCAGACGTTTGTCCAGGAATGCACCTGCTTGGCCAGGTAACCCGCCAGCGAGGGAACAAAACGCTTTTTGTAGCAACGCCGGGTCAGCAACCGCGTGTGGGAATCACGGCAGGCAAAACATTCCTGCCCGTCCACGTAGAGCGAAGCACTGGCGCAAAGAATTGCGGAATCCAGCACCGACAGCACGGTGGCGACGCCTTGTTTCTTCAATGCCGGAAACACGGATGGGGACAGTTGGTAGAAAAGATTGAAGGCGTGCGCCACGTCTGGCGAGTGGTCCCTGGCGATACGGGATGCCGCACCGGAAGCGTCTGGCGACCAGATCGCGTTGCGGAATGCCCGGGCTCGCCGGGAAAGGCTCAAACCATCGATATTCTGCCAGCCGAACCCGTCAACGAAGTACCGCGAAAATTCCGTAGGGCGATTTTTCTCGCTGCGCGTGGACAGGAACAGGGGCCGGTGGCCGTGCTGCTCCAGCAGCTCAGCCACATCGAAGAAATACTTGTCGGCGCCACCCGTGAAATGGAAAAACTTGTTGATCAGCAGAATGTTCAAACGAGCGGGTCCTTCTCCGCCGGGTCGTCCGTCATGCCCCGGACCCATTGCTTTCGACGGTACGCACCGGTGTTGCTGGCGCCCCGGCCGCCAGCTTGCCGGCAGGCACCGGGTCTCGCACCAGGGACCCCGCTGCGATCACGCTGCCCGCCCCGATCGTCACGCCATACAAAATGGTGGACCCGAACCCGATCCAGCAATCCGCACCAACCTCCACAGGCCGGGTCTGGCGCGGGTAGGCAGTTGCCAGTTTACTTTCCGGCCCCGTGTCCACGTGGGTGACAATGGCGACCCGGCCGGATACTGCGGTGCGTGCCCCAATGCGTATCCGATCCGTGAGGTCGAGGAACACCTCGCGCCCTATGTAGGCATCCTCACCAATCTCCAGGTGGGAAAAATCGCCGGCTACCCAGGCATTGTCGACCAGCAGTGGCGGACAGACCTGGGCCCGTGTTCCGATGTGGGCGCCGAATCGGGTCAACAGGAAAGCCGCCCGGGGTTTGGAATAGGTTCGCGCAAGCGCTCCGCAGACATGCTCGATCCCGAGCAGAAATACCGCCACGCGGTACCAGGGAAACAGCACCGTCCAGGCGAAAAACGAATAAGCGCCCCGCCGTACTCCTTGCAGGCGATCCCGGTTGGCCTGATAAAAGGCCAGGCCCTTGATTCGGTGCTTAAGCGAAGGCACGCGTGCGTTCCCACAGGTACCATTTCAGGCGCGCCCACACACGGGCATCAATCCGGTTGGAGCGGGCAAGGTGTACGCAGAGCCGCCGACAGGCATCGGCATCGGGCTGCGCCTCCGGACCCGGAAACTCCCGGACCCGGAAGTTTGGATCACCGGTCCGTGCGACCGCTCCACGCACGACCCCATGGGTTCCGCTGCCGTCTTCGCCAAGATTCTCCACCAGCGTCTGACGCGGAAAAAGGGTCAAGCCGCCACGCAGAAAAACGTTCAGGTACCAGCAAATCGCCCAGGAATCGATCTTTCCCTGCCGCTGTGCCCGCAACATTTGGAAATACCGAACCGCGCCATCAAGGTCGAATTCCCGCCGCTTCTGCGCATCCCGGGCCAGTAGTTCGTAACCATCGCCTGTGGCATCGAAGTGCTGCCAGGCGCGTTGCCACGTCGCCCAGCCCCAGGATGATGTAAACGGGAGGAAGAACGCCTCCGGACTGTGCGGCAACACTACCGGGTACATGTAAGCACCGATCTGCATGATGTGCTCCGCTGGCTCATAAATCTGAAGGGCGTGGTTCATGAATTCCAGGAAAAATGGTCCCGGCACCAGATCATCCTCAAGCACGATCACCCGACCGTGGCTTGCGCACAACTGGCCTACGCCGCCGCTAACCGATGCCGCCAGACCGCGGTGTTCATCACTCTCTATTATGGTCGCGTTCGCCAGGCCAGCGGCGCGCACTACGTCGCGGGCCGCTTGTACCGCGGGCGCGTCTTCGCTGCCGGCCGCCCCGTCGCAGAAGAAGTAACAGGAACTACCTGAGAATTCCGCATTTGCCCGCAATCCATCGAGCACGCGTTCCAGGTGCCGGGGTCTGCGGTATACAAAGACGGCGATTGGCGCGAGCTGCGATGGGTTGCGGTTAGCCATTCCCCGGATCTGGCTGCTACGGTTGGGTGAGGAGTGTATCTAGGATGCGCTCGCAGAACACGGCGGGTGTATGGTCTGCCGCCGCGATCCTGCCGTTGCGGCCAAACCGGCCACGCAGGGTTTCATCCGCACACAAACGCGCCAGTTCTGCCGCGACGGACCTCGTGTCTTGCGGATCGACCAGCACGCCCGAGCCGGTTTGCTCCGTGAGGCGTCCAATCAACCCGGCCCGGCAGGCGACGATCGGGAGCCCCGCGCTCGCGGCCTGCACCCATAGACCACTCATGGTGAAATGATCCCGATAACCGAGCCAGGCCAGATCCGCGGCAGCAAACGCCACCGCCTCCGTAGTTGTCGGCACGAACTCATCGTGCATATGAAGCTTGCCGGCTTGTCGCAGCGCTGCAGCGGATTCCGACGCCAGCAGCGCGCGAATCTCCGCATCCTGCTTCCCCACCAGCAGCAGGTGCAGCTCCGCCGGCCAGCCTGGCGAGTCGGTGGCACGCAGAAGTTCGGCGATTCCCTTGCGCGGGCTCAACGCCCCAAAAACCAGCAGCACCAGCGCATCCTGCGGGAGATCAAATTGGCGACGGGCCGCCTCGCGGTCGGGCAGCTGCGCCAGTCCGGCCGGTTCCGGGGCGTAAACCAGGCGCCCGGATCCCCCCCGGGAATCGGCATGAACGAAATCACCGAGCAACGGGTCCGTGGTCACCACGGCCTGCAGGCCCGGCACGGATTTCAGCAGGCGGGAAAACAACTGCCGTTGTATCGCCTGGCGCAGGCCAGGCGCCGGTGCAGTAACTCCCAATGGGTAGAGGTGAAACGCCGGACGCAAGGAAACTCCGATCCAGGGCTTTTTCCCGAACGGCGAGCCCAGCAGTGCGCCAGCGTACAGAAAATGATCCAGGCCCGGGACCAGCACGGCGTCGGCGGCGCCGCCGGATTCCCGCCACGCCGCGGCGAACGCATAGAAATAACCCACCTCGCGCCCCGGCAATCCGAAGGCGCTTTGAATCGGGCAACGGGAAAAGGCGGCAAGCCCAACCAGGGGAATCTCTTTTTCCGCCAGCTCGCGCAGCCCGGGATGTCGAAGGCACGCGGGTGCCGTGCCGACACTGACCTCCCATCCACGTTCGCGCGCGGCGATCGCCAACCAGCGTACATACGCGCTGCGATGCCCACTGCAGTGCGGTTCGAGAATACTAAGGCGCATCGGCCAACCGCCCCGCCACACCTCGAATGGCATTCTGCATGCGGACCCGGCGCGGATCACGCCACGCCACCAGCGCGTAGGCCGCCAGGAATACGGATACACACAGGACTCCCGCCAGCACGATTCCGGTCCGCGGGGCGGCCACATCGTAGATCCAAATCCCCGCCGCCAATGCAGCCACGCACCCCAGGGCCAGCACCCGGTCGCGCCGCGGGAGCAATTCTTTGAAGGGCAGGCGGTTCTCACGATGATATGCCAGCGGAACCAGCACACTGCCGGCGACCAATGCCAGGGCCCAGGCGGCAACCACCCCGTAGCCCCCGTACCGCACCCCGAGCAGCCACCCCAACACGGCATTCAGGGTACCGATGGCAAGGTGCGCGATCACGTTCCAGCGCAGCCGGCCGCTACCCAGGTTGGCGAAGTACGCTGGCGCGTTGAGCACATTCACGAACCAGGCACCGGTCAGCACGAACGCGAAAACGGTGAACAACGGTTCCCGGTGCCCGATCCACAACTCGGACACCAGCGGCGTCAGCAGAACGATACCGGCGAAGAACGGAATCGCGACGAACAACTGGTGGGAATACGCCTTCCGATACAATGCCCGCACATCCTCCAGTCGCTTTTCTCCCAGCCGGGCGAACACCGGCACCAGCACCTGCAGGGCAGCGACCAGCACTGCGCGTAGCTGAGTCACCATCCGGTTCGCCATCTCGTAGTAGCCGGTCATCTCTAGCCCGCCGAATCGGGCCAGCAACGCCTTGGTCACCGGCTCGAACAACATCGCAACTACCGTGATGAACTGCAGGCTGGCCCCGTAGCCTGCCATCTCCTTCAACGCATCCCTCCGCCAGCGCCAGGGAAGCCAGGCAAGACCCGGCAGCAGCTTTTTCGCAAGAGCAGCGGCCAGGGCGATGATCAGCAATGCCTGCAGGAGCAACGCAGCGACCAGGCCCATGAGTCCGTAGACCGGCACCAGAACCAGGGCCAGCGCCAGGTAGGCCACGTGCCCCACGATCACGACATAGCTGCGCAAATCAATTCTCTGGCAACCATCCAGGGTCATGAGGAACACGTTCCCCAGGGCGATCAGCCATACCGACGCCAGTACCGGGGCCAGAAGTTCCCGGGACAAAGGCAGGCTTCCCGGAGCCACCACCTGTTCCAAAATCCACCCAAGCGGCCAGTAGGCAGCCACCATGAAAATAGCGACCACGACCGCGATGACCACGAAAGCCGATTCGACGGTAGCAACGGCGCGATCCATTTCATCACGGGCGAGGTGGCGTGCTACGTATTTCAGGACGCTGCCCGACAGGCCGAATTCGCTCACCCGGGATGCCGACCCGGCCGCGTATACCACCGACCAGATTCCCAGCGCTTCAACACCGATGCTGCGAATCAAAAATGCGTACAGGAGGAACAGGCTGAGACCGCCGACCACGACCTGTGTTACCGCGGCGGCGGCATTCCTGCCGATGGACCCGGTGGTCACGGCTTTTCCAGCAGCACGATGAAGTGATCCCGCGCGCTTGACCACATCGGTGGGTGCGCGGCGAG
This sequence comes from Gammaproteobacteria bacterium, assembly GCA_022340345.1. Classification (GTDB taxonomy): domain Bacteria; phylum Pseudomonadota; class Gammaproteobacteria; order HyVt-429; family HyVt-429; genus JAJDOE01. The sequence continues at coordinate 7,062 of JAJDOE010000053.1, read as the reverse complement.
ATCCGGGTGGCGAGCGGCATCCCGGTCCCCGAACCCCTGCCGGCGGAGAAATGCGAATACGGCGGGCATCGCCCTCCAGGCCAGGTTGGTGGTCAGTTCCCGCAGCTTGCCGGCAAAACGGGTCGCCACGTGCGAATAGGTCCGGCAGTCAACCACCTTGAGGCCGATCCGTTCCGCCTCCTGGCGCACCCAACGGGGGCACAAGAATGCGCAATGCTCCGGCAGCGTACAGTAATAATAGTGGCTTCCCATCAGGCGCCAGGACCACGCATCGCGGTTCCCCGTCGCCAGCATGATCCGGCCACGGGGCCGAAGCCGGTCGGCGGCATCGGCAAGGAATCTTCGTGGATCGCGCACGTGCTCAATCACGTCGAAAGCGGTGACCACGTCGAATCGGCGCGACAGCGTCGATAGCGATTCCAATTCGTTACCCAGGATTTCCACTCCCTTTCCCCGAGCACGGCCTGCAGCGCCCGAATTTCTCTCGATACCGCATCGCTCAGAAATACCAGACGTAGCGGCGAGAAACTCGCCGTCAAAGCAGCCAACATCCAGCAGCGAGTCCGTCGCGCGCGCCCGCAGCCATTCGCGAGCGGCCTGCCAGTCGCGGCGAAGCTTGCCGGAGTCCGCGTGCTGCCACTGGTCCTGCCCTACCCCGGCATACAGATCCGACAATACGCCGGCGTCAGGCAGCGGGTAGCGAAACCATAGGCCGCAATCCGGGCAGCCGTACAGGGTTGCCGGCGGCAGGGGATGGTCCAGTCGCCGACCGGCGAACTGATCCGAAGCCGCCAGCGGGCCCAGTTCCTCCGGGGCCTTCCCTCCGCACGCCGGGCAGTGCATTCCAGCGGCTATGAGGGCGTACCGCCGCGAAGAAAAACGGCATCCAGGAACAGCACCCTGCCGTCGCTCGCGTAGTGTTGTTCGAGGTTGCCCACGTAGGTCAGGCCGGAATCCGACAGAAGCCGGGTGATGTCAGAAAATCGCGCCTGCCCGGTATAGAGCGGCGCGATACAGACTTCGGTAATAACTGCGCGAACATCCTGCAAGGTGGCAGCCGCCCCAGCCAGCACGCGGTCTTCGAATCCCTGCACGTCCATCTTGAGCAATACATCGGGCACAAGTTGCAGCCCGGAAACCACCGCGTCGAGAGCGCTCATGCGCACCCGCTGCGTATGTTGCGCGATCGCCGATGGGCACAACTCGTCATGCGTCGGCGTCGCCTGTAACAGGGACGACGATGGGGTGTGGTTGGTATGTACCTGCAGGTCCGTCTCACCTTCGTGGTCGCCCAGGGCAACCTGGTGGGCATGAATGCAGCCCGAGCCCTCTGCGTTCGCCCAGCTCGCCAGCGCGGCGAAGGGCTGCTCGGCGGGCTCAAAGCAATGGATGACGGCGGTTGGGAACCACCTCCGGGCATCCCGGGCGAACTGGCCGCGATTCGCTCCTACGTCCAGCACCGTGCCAATCGGAAGGCCACGCAAGCCGAGCAACGTCTCCCCGGGGCCGCGGCTGGCACGCCGGATATCCAGGCCGGCCGAACGCGCCATCGCGACGGCGAAATTTTTTGCGGCGTTGAACATTTAGCCCGGCAAATTCGGCAACTCGCGCAGGCCAGGCACGGCCCGCGGTTTTGCGGAATGCAGGTACCTACTATTCAACGCCCGGGGGCTTCGCATAGGCAGGCGGCGGCTCGCCCGGCGGTACCGCATCCTTGGGCGGTGGTTCACCCGGCGGAACTGCATCTTCCGGAGGCGGCTCGCCCGGGGGGATGGCTCCCGGCAATGGCGGTTCGCCGGGTGGAATCTGTCCGGGCAACACGGGCTCTGGCACCGCACCCTGTGACGGATCCGGGTCTGCCCGGGGAGCGACTGGTGCCTCGGCCCTGGGCGTATTTTCCGGAGCTGGCGCGGGCAGCGGCGGTGGTCTGGGTGGCCAGGCGGGCACGGCATCCCGGGGTTGATACTGCCCGGCGGGCTGGACGCTGTTTCCCAGCGCCGCGGGCGTGGTGGCAGGCGTCGGCTCCTCGCCCCCAATCCACCACCAGCCGATGGCGACCAGCACCAGCAAAATGATCAGCAGCACCATCGGCGAGGCGATGCCGTGATTGCCGGATCGCTCTTTACTGTGCGGCGGAGGCATCTTCATTCCGAACTCCCCGGACAACGGTAAGCAGCATGATCTTCACATCGAACCATAACGACCAGTTGGCGATATAGTAAATGTCGTGCTCAATCCGCTTCTCGATGCTGGATTCGCCACGCCACCCGTTGACCTGCGCCCACCCAGTCATTCCGCCCTTGACCAGGTGCTTGCGCATGTAGTCCGGAACGCTGTCCCGAAACTGCTCCACAAACACCTTCTCCTCCGGTCGCGGACCCACGATGGACATCTCTCCCCGCAGCACGTTGAAGAACTGGGGTAGCTCATCCAGGCTATAACGCCGCAGAAACGCGCCCACCGGAGTCAGCCGCGACGCATCGAAATCATTCCACTGCCGCGCCTTTGGATCGTCCTTCGCGCCCACGGTCATGGTGCGGAACTTGAGCATCTGGAATTCGCGCCCACCCCAGGTCACGCGTTGTTGCCGGTGAAAAACCGGGCCCGGTGAAGACAATCGGACCGCGACGGCGATGACCAGTAACAACGGGCTGGTGATCACCAGGAAAACCAGGGCCAGCAAGCGGTCTTCCGCCGCCTTGAGCAGCGCGTTCGGACCTACCACCGGTGAGGCGCTCAGGTTGAGTACCGGCATGCCGGCGACCTCATCCACCGAGTGGTTGAGCAGCCGGAAACCGGACAGATCCGGCACATAACGCACCTCGGCAGATAAATCCTGCAGCCGGTCCAGCACTTGCGCCATCCGCCCGATCGCACTCGCCGGCAACGCCACCCAGACCTGGTCCGGACAATCCTCCCGCAATTCGATTGCTGCCTGGTCCAGGCTACCGCGAACCGGAATACCCTCGACCCGCGCGCCAATCAATGCTGGTGAATCGTCGTAGAAAGCGACAACCTCCAGCCCGGTCCACGCTGCCATCTCCAGGTGCCGGACTATTGCGCTGCCGATTCGACCGGCGCCCAGCACGACCACCTGGCGGTGATTGAATCCACGCCGGCGGAGCATTCGCAATGCCGTCCGCAGCATGGCGCGGCCCAGTGAAAGAAAAAATACTCCACTCAGCATCCAACTGGTGAACCACACGCGGGAAAAACTCTCGCCGGTCTTGGTGAGAAATGCGAGGGCTGCGCACGCGGCAGCTACTACGACCCAGGCCACCAGCAGTTCGCGCAACTCCACCGCCAGGCTGGTTCCACGCCACGGCCGGTACAGGGACATGGTGGCAAAAACAACACTGGAAATGGCCAGACCGGCGATTACCGCCATCCGGTAGTGGCTGGGCACATCCCAATCCCCGAAGCGCAGGAAATACGCCAGCCAGGCCGCCACGGCAATCGCCAACAGATCCAACAGGCGCATGCCCAGCGAAAAGAGATTTGCGTGCTGCTTGAGAAACCCGGGACGCATCAGGAAACGCGAAGCGCCCGGAGAAACTGGCGACCAGACATTGAAGCCCTTTCTCTCCTGTCGTCGAAAACGTTATTGTGGTGCAGGTCCGCGGCCGGCCTATGGCCCGCCACAGGCACAGGGACTGAATAATATGATACTAACCGAACGTCCAGGCTATCGGGCACCTGCCAGACGCGGCAGGCCAGCAGGTCACGGGGGCATTTTTGCCAGCGTCCACGGCACCCGGTAGTTCTCACCGAATTCGCCCCGCTGTGGACGCATTCGTCGCGCTGGTTGCCGGCGCGGTAGTCACGCTCATTTTCCTGCTGGCGGCACACCCCAAGCTCATCGGCAGCAGGTTTGCGGCGGAACCCGTCAGCATTCCGGGGGCGGCGCTGGATGGCTCCCCGGCCGACGGCTCCTCCGCCGGTCCATTGCGGGTTTCGCCGACCGGAGCGCCTCGCCAGACCGTGCTGGTCCCGGTAGACGCCCTGGATTCCCGGAAATACGGCTACCTGCGGTTGCGGGCACGGGTACCCGCCGACGTCACCTGGTTCTTTCTGTGGCGCAACCAGCGCTCCCACGACCTGCACGCCGCACCGCTGTTTCACGTCCCCGGCGACGGACTGTTGCTGCGATTAGCCGGCAAGAGCCAATGGGGTGACGCATTGACGGGGGAGAAAATCGAAGCTGTGGGTATCGGTTTCGTAAATCTTCGCGATTCGGTGACGATCGAATCGCTTCGGCTGGAACCGGCGTCGGTCCGGAATTTTCTCAGCTCCTTGTGGCAGGAATGGTTCGGGTTCGAAGGGGAGCAACCCTACTCCCAGAACTTCATCGTCGGCGCTCCACCGGACCTGCGGCAGCTGGTGAAACCGCTGCCGGTGGTGGGCGGTTGGTTTTTTCTCTCCCTGGCGATGTTGTATGGCCTGGCCCGGTTTCGGCGGACGCAGCCGCTGCCGCCTGCGGTGCTGCTGGTGTTTGTCGCCTGCTGGTTCAGCATCGACAGCCGCTGGCAGCTTGACCTGCTGACCCAGAACCGGCTGACCGCCGCCCGGTATGCCGGGCTCAACGACGCCGAAAAGCACGCCGCGGGAGCCCACCCGGAGCTGGTTTCCTTTGCCAGGGAAATCCATGCAGCGCTGCCCGCGGGCATGCAGACCATTCATATCTTCGCCCAGCGCAAACCGGAGCAACGGTTCAGCAAGCTGCGCCTCAACTGGCTGCTGCTGCCCCACCAGATTTCGTACTCGCGCATCAAGCCGGCACCCCTGTATCCACCGCGCCCCGGAGAATTTGTTGTGGTACTGCGCGATCACCAGTTCCTGCGGGTGGATACGGATGCTGGTCTGCTCCGCTGGCCGGCCGGCACGCCGGCCAAACCGGAATCGAAAAGCCTGCGGGTTACGGTGCTGCTGGACCACCCATCCGGTTTTCTGTTGCGGGTGGAACCGTGAACGAGGTATTGCTGGCCTTGGTTGCGGTTGCCATCCCGTGGATGGCGGGAGCGCTGTGCCTGCGGGCGTGGCTGGGGACCGGTAACGGGCTGGTCAGCGTTTCCTACGGGTACCTGCTGGGCATCATCTCGGTGACCGTGGTGTTGCGAATCCAGGATGCGGCCGGTCTTGGATTGACGCGCTGGCCGGTACTCGCACTGGCGGGCCTCGCATGCATCGCGGCCATCTGGAAATCACCGCCGCGATTCTCGCGTGCAGAAGCCGGTTGGCTGGTGGCCTTGCCGCTGCTGGCGCTTATCGGCCTGCGCCTGTATTCGGTAGCGAGCGAGAACCTACTCAGCCCACTGCTCCAGTGGGATGCCTGGGCCGCCTGGGCGCCGAAGGCCAAGGTCTGGTTCGCGCACGGTGAACTCGTACCCTTCGTCGGCGAATCAGAATGGTGGCAGCGGGGTCCGGAAACCGTTTACACCATCGAGGCCTGGTACTACCCACCGGCGGTTCCGCTGGTTCAGGTCTGGCAGGCGATCATGGTGGGCCGCTTCGATGAGGCACTGGTCAACCTGCCGTGGCTGTTCTGCCTGCTGGCGTTGGTCGGTGGATTCGCAGGGCAGGCACGCGCCCTGGGCGTGAGTGCCCTGCACGTTGCGATCGGCGCCTGGATCCTGGTCAGCCTGCCCTTGCTGGACAGCCACGCCGCCTGGGCGGGTAACGCCGATCTGTGGATGGCAACCGCGTTCGCCCTTGCGGCATTCGCCCTGTACCGATGGCTGCACGAGGGCGACTGGCGGCAACTGGTGCTGGCGATCCTGACGGCGGCGATTTGCACCCAGATCAAGGTCCCGGGCTATGCATGGGTCGGGTGCCTGGCGCTTACGCCGATTCTGTTGCGGTTTCCGGTCCGCTACCGGCGATGGCTGATTCCGGGCTTGGTTGGTCTCACACTGCTGGGCGTGCTGTCGGTTGCGTTGTATTCCGCCATGAATGCGGGGCAACTGCCTTTTTTCGGCGACTCCGAGTTGCGCTTCCACCCCGAGAGCCTGCGCCCGTTTTTCTACAACTTCTTTATCATCGATAACTGGCACCTGCTCTGGTACCTGGTGCCACCGCTTGGCTGGCTGGCATGGCGCCGCCTGCGAAACGAGTCGATGCTGCATGCACAGGCGACGCTGCTCGGTCTGGCCTTTTCGGTCATCGTGTTCGTTTATTTCTTCACCTCACGCGCGGAGGTTGCGGTGGATTTCACGCAACACAACCGCGCGATCCTGCACCTGGTACCCCTGCTGGTATTTACGCTGGTATGGGTATGGGATCGGGCTACGCTTGCGAGCCACGATCCCGGATGATGGTTTCCGTGAACCACGCATCCAGTTCGCCCACGTAGGCGGTGTTGTCGAACAGCCGGTCCGCGTGGTCGCGGACGCATTGCGCCAGATCCCTGCGCCAATCACCGTCGCCGGCAAGGCGTACCGCCCGACGAATATAGTCGGCCGGATCGCTGGCAATCCCTTCGCGCCAGCCAATGCGTTGCGATACCGCCGCGCACCAGCGCCCACGGTGGAATTCGCCCGGCAGGCTCACGGTGGGCACGCCCATGGCCATGGCATCAAGAATGGTGTTGGCGCCGCCACCGTAGCGGGGCGTATCCAGCACCACGTCCGCGCAGGCCAGCAGGTCCAGGTAGTCCGGTCCGGGCAGGCGATCCACCGTGAGCACCCGCTCGGCCAGCGGTCCCAGCGCCCGCTGCTGGCGCTCCCGTAACGCCGCGCAAATGTACTTCTGCGGCACCCCCAGTTGCACGATGACGCCGCGCGGGTCGGCGTCCAGGATGCCCAGCAGCAACCGGTCAAACTCCGGGTGGTACTTGCGCAGGTTCTGGATGCACAGGTAGAGATTTCGTCCCTCCGGCAGACCGAACTCCGCGGCGGAATGACGTTTCCCGGCTGCGCGGGGCCGGGGATACACGGTCGGCATTTCGGAAAGGCGCACCAGCCGTTCGCTGTAGTGCGCATCCGCGTCTCCCGGTTCCAGTTCGCTCCAGCTGAGAAAATCATCCATGGCCGGAATGCCGCTGGTGACGGGCCATCCCCAGGTGGT
>JAJDOE010000031.1 GCA_022340345.1 Gammaproteobacteria bacterium | reverse complement strand
GCACTGCCTGGCGATCCGGGCGAATACCCAGGTAGTCCAGGAGTGCGGTGATCTCCCGATCCGGCCGCTCGCAAAGCCGCTCGTAGCGTAATTCATGGTATTGGGAATGGGACGACCCGAACTCCCGCGCCCGGGCTACGTATTGCGCTCGCAACCGGGTCCAGAACACCGGGTCAGCGCGCACCCCGACACCCTTCTTGGAAGAACAGCAAAGAGATCGCGCTACCGCCGGCGCTTCCCGCAGGATATGCACCAGCCGGGCCCGGGGGAAAATTTCCAGGAACAGCGGTAGCGTGATGCAGGATCGCGGATCCTTGAAGCCCCAATCGCCGCCGGCGAAGCCCGCTGCGCGGTAGCGGGAAGCCGACTGATCCGCGATCCGCCGGCGAACTTCTGGCAGGCGCTCCAGAACCTGTGCCACCGGCAGGATGGGCAGGTCGGCCCAGTGGCTGCCGCCACCGAGAATCATGGTGTCGTTGATTTCGCGAGTAAAAAAAGATGACTCGTGGTGCGGCATATCCGCATGCATGAAAACGCCGCACGTGCTGAGTACCCGCGCCAGGATCGATGTCCCGGAATGGTGCATGCCCAGTACCACCACCGGATCATCGCTCAGGCGCGTGGATCTGCTCACCTGGCAACCTCTGGGCGCCGGCGTCGTTCGGCCAGCACCAATACCACGCACACGACGAGTACCGGAATCATAGGCAAGTTGTAACGAGTGATATTGTGCGTTGCGAAGGCATTCAGAAAAAAGAGGTACGCGGACGGCAGCAGGAACAACAGTAACGCGGACTCCCGCCGGCGCAGGGCACGCCATGTCACCCGGAAACAAGCGAAAAAGAGGATCAGGCCGGCAAACGCGCTGAGTTGGGCCTTGATCGAGATCCCGGCCAGCGGCCTCAATTCCCAGCCCTGTTCGACAAACAATCCGCGATAGGCCATCAGCGGTGTCAGCCACAGGTGACGCAGTGCATGCTCACGAATCTGGCGGTAGGCGTCTTCCCGAAGGGCCGCATCCAGCGCTGCACCCTGGAGGCCGGTTGCATCGGCGATTCGCTGTATTCGCTCCACCTTGCCCCTGCGATAGAACCCCGCCGGGTTGCGACGATCCAGGCGCACCAGGTTTTCCGAGGCAACGAGCTGTGGGGCGCGTTGCCGACCGAAAAGCGGGTTCCAGTACAAAAGTGCTGCACCATACTCACCCGGGGTCATTCGATTGTATTCCGCCCGGATTCCCAACACCCGTCCGCCGCGCTCGGACACGAGCCATTCACCAACCGCGGCTTGATTGCGCACCATCCAGCCCCCGGTCACGGTCGCATAGGCAAGTAAAAACACCAGCAACCCGCCGAAATTGCGCCGTCCGCGCAGCAGGAGGCCGGCGGCCAACAGAACCCACAAATACAGAAACACCGCCTTGGTGAGTACCAGCGCCCCCAGGCAAAGACCCGCCAACGCATAGAAGGACAATCGATCCCGGGTCGCCAGGTTCCGGACCAGGACGGAAACACATAGCAACAACAACGCCGCCAGGCATTCCGGAAGAATATGCGCCGCGTAGTCGCTAAGGCGAATACTGAATCCGACCAACATGAAGGCAACGCCCGCGAGCCACACGCTTGCGGTGAGATGAAAGCAGAGCGCCGCAGCCAACCATGCGGTCGCCAGCAGCAAGGCTACGTTGAGCAGCTTGATGCGGTACAGGGCGCCATGGCAGGCCGGCTGGGCACCGACCAGGCAGGCATAACCCAGCGCCTTGCTGTTGCTGTCCAGTGACAGTACCGCGGCGATCAGCAACGGATAAAGTGGTTCCCGCTTGGCGGTCGGTCGCGGACTCCGCGATTCGCTCTGGTCGAGGGAAAGCGTTCCGTGGCGAAACAGGTTGTACCCCATCACCACCATGTCCTCGCTAGTGCGAGTCAAAGCCCGGTTGCCGAAATCCTGGATGGCGGTCAACGCGCAAGCCAGGGACAGCAGAAGGATCAGCACCGCCATCTGCGGACCACGGCTCCGCAGCGCATCCGAAAACCCGGGGGTCACGTCCGCCGATCCGGGAAAATCAGCCTGCGGAGCCGGAAGCGGGGTCCCACAGGGCCACGTAGCGGCGCATGATCGCTTCGAACTGGAGATCATCACGCGCCAGGCAGCGATCACGGTAGTGTCGGAGGTTGTCCAGCAGGTGGGAAAAGCGTTCCAGCGGTTCGCCGCAATTGCGCACCAGCTCCGGCGTTCCGCCGGAATCGTGGTAGCAGACGGGAACTCCGCAGGAAATCGCTTCGATTACCGTGTTCGAACACGGCTGGTACTGCGCCGGGAAGAACAACACCTTCATCTTGTGAAATTCCGCGGGCATATTGGCCCACTTGCGCGCCCCTCGTGCGTTGATAGTGCCGCGATCCGCGTTGATCTGGTCGCCCGCACAGTCGAAGGGACCTACCATGCGAAACCGCTCGTGAGGGCGCCGGGCGATCTCGGCCATCACCAGATCCAGCCGCTTGTTTTTATCCGGCGCCCAGGCCACGTATCCGATATCCGTCCCCGGCTGACGGGCTGGCCGAAAACGCAATGGGTCGGTGCCATTGCGAATCACCACGTGCTCATCGCATCCGAGGAACGGTAGCGCGGTCTTTCTGACGAAGTCGCTCTGAAAAACAGTGACATCGGCGTATTCGTTGAGTTGGCGAATCATGGCGTGCTTTTGCGCCTTGCTTTTCGCCATGTTCCCACCAAGAAATTCGTCAATCCGGTGAACCACAAAGCAGTTGTTGTGCTTGGCACGCCGCAGCTCTTTCTCGTTGATGCCACGATTCGCCATAACAATCGCCACGTCGGCATCGGCGATGTCGTCGCATATCTGGTAACCGTTTTTGCGCGCCCAGAAACGGGCGTTGAGTGAGAACGAGTTGGCTCCACCGCCCATTTTCTTGGGCGAATAGGAAAGAAAAAGCCGCCGTCGACCCCTCCAGGGAGCGAGAAAAGACATCGTGGTTAATCCCCCGTTGGCGACCGGCGCACCAATCCCCGTGTATTCGTAGCAGAGATATCGCTCGCCGACCGTGCAGACAGGAAGCCCCGGGTCTGTGGCCCAGGAACGCCATGCCGCCGGATCATTCTGATATCCTGCAGGCCCAAATTCAAGCCAGCCAGGCAGCGGATTTCTTCCCGGTTGCCGCGGAATCCTGCGTTGTCAAGCGAAAAATTTGAATTTCCGCTGGAATCCGGACTGGTGTTCCTCAATCACGCCGCACTGGCGCCGTTGCCCGTCCGCGCCCGGCGAGCTGCGGAGGAATTCCTCAGCGAGGCGGTACATACCGGTACCGGCCAGTACCGCAAGTGGCTGGCGACCGTGGCCCACCTGCGCGAGCAATTGCGGGCTTTGATCAACGCACCTTCGGTGGATGATATCGCCCTCCTGAAGAACACTTCCGAGGGACTGTCCGTAGTCGCGCATGGATTTCCCTGGCAGGCGGGTGACAACCTGGTGCTGGCGCGCGAAGAGTTTGCCTCCAACCGCATGGTCTGGCACGCCCTGGAAGAGCGGGGAGTCGAGATTCGCGGAGTATCGTTGCGCGGGGCGCCCACGCCGGAGGACGCGCTGTTCGCGGCGGTGGACCGCCATACCCGGCTGATTCCGGTCAGCCTGGTGCAGTACGCGGACGGAACGGTAATGGATCTCCAGCGTATTGGAAGTTTTTGCCGCAAACGCGACATCGCGCTGAGTGTGGACGCAATCCAGGGGCTTGGCGCCCTGCCCTTTGACGTTCAGGCCTGTGCTGCGGATTTCGTTTCCGCCGATGCGCACAAATGGCTGCTCGGTCCGGAGGGAATTGCATTGTTCTACTGCGCACCGAAATGGCGACAACAATTGCGGCTGTACCAGCATGGTTGGTGCATGGTGGATGGTCCGCTACAACATGTAGATGACGATTCACCGAGTATCAGCGAGACCGCGCGGCGTTTTGAACCCGGGTCCCTCAACATGCTCGGAATTCATGCCTTCGACGCGTCTTTGTCGCTGTTGCTGGAAATCGGGATCGAAGAGGTGCACCGGCGGCTTCTGAACCGAAGCGACTGGTTGCTGGAGCGAATTCGTTCGGAACCCCGGCTCGAATGCCTGACTCCCACCGACCCGGGCCGGTATGCCGGGATTGTTACTTTCCGGCCACTGCGGGGAAGCGCCGCGGCCATGGTGCGTCAGCTTGCGAACGAGAACATCGTGGTGGCGGCCCGCGCGGGTGGCGTGCGCCTGTCCCCGCATTTTTATACGCCTATGGCCGGACTGCGGCGGGCCTGGAGTGCTATTACCGGCTACCTCGATGGTGCCCCCGACTGAACGGTTTTCGGCTCCGACTCGATCAATCGGGAAATGGCAAAGCCCCGCCGCGCGTCGCCGCAGCAAGCCAGCAACCGGTCCGCCAGGAAAGATTCTGTTTTTTCAGGCCGCTGCGCGGCTGAAGAGGCCGAAGAAGTTTTCGGTCGTATATTCCGCCAGGTCTTCGTATTCTTCACCGCGAAGTTCCGCCACGAATTCGGCCACGTGGCGCACGAAGGCCGGCTCGTTGGTCTTTCCGCGTTGGGGAACGGGCGCCAGGTAGGGGGAATCGGTTTCCACCAGCAGGCGCTCCCGCGGGACACGGCGGGCCACATCGCGAAGATCCTCGGCGTTGCGGAAGGTAACGATACCCGACAGGGAGATATGGAATCCCATGTCCAGGGCGCCTTTCGCCATTTCCCAGGTTTCCGTGAAGCAATGCATCACGCCACCGGCATCTTCCGCCCCCTCCTCCCGCATGATGCGCAAGGTGTCTTCACGGGCATCGCGGGTATGAATGATCAACGGCAGGCTTGCCTGGCGCGCGGCACGGATATGGGTTCCAAATCGTTGTCGCTGCCAGTCCAGGTCCCCCTCCGAGCGAAAATAATCGAGACCGGTTTCGCCAATGGCCACCACGTTAGGATCCCCGGAAGCCGCCAGCAGTTCCAGCGCGTCCGGTTCATAGCCTTCCTGTTCGTTGGGATGTACCCCCACGGAGGCAAATACGTTCTCGTAGTCGCGGGCCAGCCGCAGCACCTGGGGGAAGGTCTCCATATTTACCGAAACGCACAGCAGGTGGGCGACATCGTTGCGGCGGGCATTGTCGAGCACCTCGCTGAGCCGCTCGGCAAGTCCGTCGAAGTTAATGTGGCAGTGGGAGTCGACCAGGGGCACCGGCGCTACAACGTGTGCGTCGGTCGTTCGGACTTGAGCGCGCCACCCAGCAACCCCTCGATCTTGTTACGTGCCGCGCCGGAATCCTTGTCGCTGAATCGGACTCCGACCCCCGCGGCACGGTTTCCCTGGGCGCCGATGGGCGTAATCCAGGCAACCGTTCCCGCCACCGGCAGCTTCTCGCGTTCGTCCAGCAGGCTGAGCAACATGAATACTTCTTCGCCCAGGGAGTAGCCTTTGTTGGTGGGGATGAACAGCCCGCCACCCTTGAGAAAGGGCATATAAGCGGCGTGCAGCGCGTTGCGGTCCTTGATGGTCAGGGACAGGACCGTTGGGCGCTGCTCGGTGGTGGTGGTGGAATCTGAGGCCATGGTTTTCAGGTCACTCCGGAATATACGCGCCGCCAGCGCGCGAGAATATCCTCCAACATCAGGGTTTCGTCCAGATTTCCGGCGAGCCCCGATATTGACTCAGAAATTACATTAAATATCTCGTGTAACCGGCTAAGATTCAAGCGCTTTACCTGGTCTTCCAAAGCGCTGTCACAGTCCGGATTGAACAGCGGTGCGGCGCCCGTGGCATGCGCCTTGCGCAGCAGATCCACGCTCCAGCCGTGCAGCCAGCGCAGACTCTCGCTGGTACCGATTTCCTTCCAGCGCCGGGCTGCGGCCACCGGGTCGCCCCGTCCGGCCGCGAAACGCGCCACATCCTCCAGCAGCTGCTGGCGCTGCGCGAGCCAGCCCTCGCCGGCCAGTGCCAGTGCGCGCAGCGGCCCGCCACCGGCCAGCCTCAGCAACAGGCCTGCCTGGTCCGCGGCGATCCCCTGCTCCACCAGCCAGTCGCTGGCGCCCTGCTCCGGTGGCACCGGTACCGGCTGCGGCAGGCAACGCGAGCGAATCGTGGCCGGCAGGGAGGCCGGATGATCGCTTACCAGCAGGAAGTGCGCCCCCACCGGGGGCTCTTCCAGCAGTTTTAGCAGGCTGTTGGCAGCATTCGCATTCATCGCATCGGCGGGCCAAACCAGCACCACCCGGCGCGCGGACTGGTGACCGGTCTGCGCCAGCTGCGCACCCATGGCCCGGATCGCGTCCACCGGGATGACCCGCGAGGGTTTCTTGCGCCGTCCTGGTTCCGGAAAGTATCGCCGGGCAAACGCGGCGAACTGATCCTGGCGACCAGCGCACACCGCCTCGGTGCTGAGCACGTGCAGGTCCGGATGGGAATTTGCCGACAGCAATGCGCAGGCCCGGCATTCGCCGCAGGGCCGCGAATCGCCGGCGCACAACCAGGCCCGCGCCAGTTCCATGGCCACGGCCTGTTTCCCAAGTCCCGTAACGCCGGACAGCAACAAGGCCTGCGGCCTGCTGTCTTCGTCAGTGGCTGCCAGCCGCGTCCACAGCGGCTCCAGCCACGGATACAGCGCCCGGCTCACGATGCCCCCACGAACTCGTCCATCAGCACTTGCAATTGTCGCCGTACCACCGCAGGCGTGCCGGTGGCATCCACTACCCGTACCCGTCCGGGCTCCCGCCGGGCTATCTCCAGGTAGGCCTGGTGGACTCGTTCCAGGAACGCCTCGCCCTGGGCTTCGATGCGGTCGGCGTGACCACCACGGCTGCTGGCACGCTGCAGGCCCATTCGCACCGGCAGGTCGAACAGCAGGGTCAGGTCCGGCCGTCGGCTCCCCTGCACCCAGTCCTCCAGTGCGGCGATCCGCTGCGGGTCAATACCATGCCCGCCACCCTGGTAGGCGTAGCTCGCGTCCGTGAAACGGTCGCACAGAACCCAGCTGCCGGCCGCCAGCGCCGGCTCGATCACTTCCGCAAGATGCTGCTGGCGGGCGGCGAACATCAGCAGCAGTTCCGTACGCGGATCAATTTCTCCTTCGGGGGCCAGCAGCAACTCGCGGATCCGTTCCCCGAGTTCAGTGCCGCCCGGTTCGCGGGTGCGACATACCGGTCTTCCGGTAGTGGCAAGATATTCCTGCAGGAACTCCATGCTGGTGCTCTTGCCCGCCCCCTCGCCCCCTTCCAGGGTTATGAACCGACCGCTCATGTGCCGCTTCCGGGCGTCGCCGGTGGGAATGAGGAGAACGGGCGCCGCCGCCCTTTGAGCTGGAACTGGATCACGGCTTCGTTGTGTTGCTCCAGGGTCTGCGAGAACTCGTGACTGCCGTCACCCCGCGCCACAAAGTACAGTGCTTTGGTATCCGCCGGGTGCAATACCGCAACGATCGCCTCGCGTCCTGCCAGCGCGATGGGGGTCGGCGGCAGGCCGGTGCGGGTATAGGTATTGTAGGGTGTGTCCGCTTCCAGATCGCGGCGTCGCAGGTTCCCGTCGAAGGCCGCGCCCAGGCCGTAAATAACGGTGGGATCCGTCTGCAGCCGCATATTGCGTCGCAGGCGATTGATGAATACCCCCGCGATCAGTGGCCGCTCCGTGGCGAGCCCGGTTTCCTTTTCCACGATGGAGGCCAGGATCAATGCTTCATACGGTGTTTCCAAAGGAAGACCCGGGGCGCGCTCCGGCCAAAGCTCCGCCAGCACGGCGTCCATACGCGCCGCTGCCCGCTCCAGCAGCGCCTGGTCCGGTGTACCGCGCGTGTACTGATACGTGTCCGGAAAAAATCGGCCTTCCGGGTGCAGCCCGGCGCGTCCCAGGCGTTTCATTAGCTCGGCATCGCTGATTTCCGCGCCCAGCGTATTCTTGAGCTTGTCCTCTGCCGCCAGTGCCTTGCGCAGTTGGGCAAAAGTCCAGCCCTCCACCAGGGTGAAATGCCAGGCTACCACCGCGCCAGACACCAACTGGTCCAGCAACTGGCGCACGTTTCCCGATTCGATCCGGTATTCGCCAGCCCGGATTCGCCCCGCATCGCCGCGCAGGTGCGCCCAGACAATCAATGCCCGTGGCTCCTCCAGCAGGGAGCGTTCCGCCAGGGCCATCGCTACCTGGCGAACCGACTGCCCCGGCCGGACAACAAAGGTTTCCTCGCCCGCGCTTACCGGCGCATTGCCAAGCCACAACACCCAGCCACTCACAGCCACCGCAAGCGTCAACAGCAGGGCCATCAGCCCCGTTAGCCGGCGAAACATCCGGGTCACGGGGCGAAACCGCAGGCAGCTTGCAGGCGTCGGCACACCGGGCCCACCACCCGGGCTTGGGTCCCGAGCTGACGCACAGGCCAGATGCCGATCAGGCTGTTGGTCAGCAACAGCTCATCGGCACTCGCCAGCGCTGCGTGGTCCACCTCGGTTTCGCTTACCGGCATACCCAGTTCCCGGGCGACGTTCATTACCCGCGCGCGCATTACCCCGGCAATGCCGCAGGCGTCGAGTCTCGGAGTGACCAGCATCTCGTCCCGGACCAGGAAAACGTTGGCGCTGGTGGCCTCCACCAGCCGCTCCCGCTGGTCGAAACACAGACCCTCCCGGAACGGAGGCTCCACCTCGCCGCGGGCGAGAATCTGCTCGATGCGGTTGAGGTGCTTGATCCCCGCCAGCCGCGGCTGCAACGAAAGGCGCAGCCGACACTCGCGCACGGCCACGCCCTCGGCGCGGGCTTCCGGGTCGTCGCGCAGTGGGTACAGCAGCCAGATGCGCCGCACCCGGCCACCGGCCGGCACCGCGTAGCCGCGGCCGTCACCGCGGGTGAGCAGCAGCTTGACCATGGCGACTTCCGGCGCGCCCTGGCAGACCTCTGCCAGTTCCCGCTCCAGCAGGCGGTCCGCCGGAAATTCCATCCCCAGCACCTCACAACCCCGTGCCAGCCGGGCCGCGTGCAGGTGCCAAAGAAGCGCCTGCCCCCGCTCCACGCGAATGGACTCGAACAGGCCGTCACCGAAGTGCAGGCCGCGGTCACCCAGCGGTACGGTGTCTGCCGCCTCGCCATCCACCAGCGCCCAGGATGCGTTCAGTAATGTGGCCATCGGATTCCCAGCGAGGCTAATACACCCTTGGCCTTGGCCCGGGTCTCCATCAGTTCCCGGCGCGGCCGCGAGTCTGCAACGATACCACCACCGGCGCGCAGGCTGAGTTCACGCCCGTTCAATACCAGGGTGCGGATCAAGATGTTCAGGTCCAACCGGCCGTCCAGGCCCAGATATCCCATAGAACCCGTGTAGGCCTGCCGCGGCGCCCCTTCCAATTCGTGGATAATCTGCATGCAGCGCACCTTCGGGCAGCCGGTGATGGTCCCGCCCGGGAACGTCGCGCGGATTACCTGGCCTGGCAGCACCCCGGCGTTCAGCTGACCCTCCACCTGCGACACAATGTGGTGTACGTGTCGGTAGCTCTCCAGCACCATGAACTCGGACACCCGCACGCTTCCCGGCCGGCACACCCGGCCCAGATCGTTGCGTTCCAGGTCGATGAGCATCACGTGTTCGGCACGTTCCTTGGGATGGGCCAGCAGGTCCCGGGCCCATTGGTGATCCTGGCCGGGATCACGACCCCGCGGCCAGGTGCCGGCGATGGGACGGGTGATGACGGAATCACCATCCACCAGCACCAGGCGCTCCGGTGACGAACTGATCACCGCACGCCCGTCGGCAAGCATTGCGCAGCCGGCAAAGGGAGCGGGGTTGGCCTGCACCAGGCGCTGGTACAGGCTACTGGCTGGCAGGGAATCCGCCAGCCGTGCTCGCCACTGACGGGACAGGTTTAGCTGGAACACGTCCCCGTCGCGCACATAGCGGCGCACCCGTTCCACCTGTGCCATGAATTCCTCCGGGTCCGGTTCGCTGGCGGTCTCCAGCCGCGGAGCAGCGATCGCGGTTTGCGGGTACTCCTCGCCCAGGTCCGCAAGTATCTGCCGATGCTGGTCCTCGTGACCCCGCTCGCCGGCAATCCAGCAAAGGCCCTCGCGGTGATCACGCACCACTGCCAGCGGCACACGGGCCATCAGTGCCACGGGAAAGCCGTTCGACTCCGCGCCGACTGGCACCGTCGGTTCCACCTGGCCCGCCAGTTCGTAGCCCAGGTACAGGAACCAGCCTCCGGCGAATGGCAGCGGAGGCCGGGCACGACGTCGGCTCGCCAAAAAAGCGTGGTCCAGGGCGGTCAGGAAGTCGGGTTGCCGGCAATCTTCCAGCCGCTGGGTCTCGCCGGGAAACGCAAACAGGATGTCATAGCGGGCCTGGGCAGTGCCGCGGCTGACACTTTGCAGCAGGTAGGGATAGCGAGCGGGATAGCGAGCCTGAAGCTGGGACAGGTCTGCCGGAAAATCCACCCGTTGGCAGCGCCACCAGGCCGAAACCGGTGGAACGTCCGGGCTCAAACCAGCCGGCTGAAGACCAGGGTGCCGTTGGTTCCGCCGAAACCGAAAGAATTGGACAGGGCATGGCGGATCGGCATTTCCCGAGCACTGCCGGGCACATAGTCCAGGTCGCACTCCGGGTCCGGGTTGTCCAGATTGATGGTTGGTGGCGCGGTCTGTTCGTGAATCGCCAGCACCGTGTAAACCGCTTCCACGCCGCCCGCGGCGCCCAACAGATGGCCGGTCATGGACTTTGTGGAGCTGACCGCAAGAGCGTCGGCGTGGGCCCCGAAGTGGCTGCGGAGGGCTACCGTTTCGGCCTTGTCTCCCAGGGGCGTACTGGTACCGTGGGCATTTACGTAGTCAATGTGCTCGTTGTTGACGCCCGCATTGCGAAGCGCATTGCGCATGCAGGCGGCGGCGCCGCGGCCTTCGGGTTCCGGGCTCGTAATATGATATGCGTCACCGCTCATGCCGAATCCGCTCAGTTCGGCGTAGATGCGCGCGCCACGGGCCCGGGCATGTTCAAATTCCTCGAGCACCAGGATTCCGGCACCCTCCCCCATTACGAAACCGTCACGCTCCGCGTCCCAGGGACGACTGGCCCGCTGCGGGTCATCATTGCGAGCACTCAGCGCACGCGCATTGGCAAAACCGGTTACGGAAGTAGGCGTAATCGCCGCTTCGGCGCCACCGGCGATCATCACGTCCGCATCGCCATATTCAATCAGGCGGCCGGCGTCACCTACCGCGTGGGTCGCAGTGGAACAGGCGGTCACCATGGCCAGGTTGGGCCCCCGCAGACCAAAGCGAATCGAGAGATTGCCGGAGATCATGTTGATGATCGTCATGGGGATATAGAACGGCGAGACGCGGCGCGGCCCGCGTTCGTAGAACACCCGGGTGGTGTCCTCAATGGTGGTGCAGCCCCCGATACCTGCGCCCACGTGCACGCCGATTCGTTCGGCGTTCTCTTCCGTTACCTCGATCCCGGAATCCAGCCAGGCCTCGATGCCAGCCACCATCCCCAACTGGATGAAGCGATCCATGTGACGCATTTCCTTGGTGGACAGCTGTGCCGATGGATCAAAGTCTTTGACTTCGCCGGCAATACGGCAAGGCGTCGCCTTCGGGTCGAATAGCGATATTTCGCGAATACCGCCGTGCCCGGCAAAAACCGCTTCACGGTTTGTCGCCAGATCATTGCCAATGGGCGAGACAATTCCCAACCCGGTTACGACAACACGACGTTTACTCACGTGGGATTTCCTGGGCCGGTTTCTGGCTGGTGGCGGAAAAGAAAAAGCCGTCCCCGGCCATGCAACCGGAGACGGCCGGGAACTCTTCTGCTCAGCTCAGGTGTGCGTTGATGTAATCAACCGCCTGTTTGACGGTAGTGATTTTCTCGGCCTCTTCGTCCGGAATCTCGGTATCAAATTCCTCTTCGAGGGCCATCACCAGTTCCACGGTGTCCAGAGAGTCGGCACCAAGGTCGTCCACGAACGAAGCCTCGGGCGTCACCTGGTCCGGCTCCACCGCGAGCTGTTCCACAACGATCTTCTTGACGCGGTCTACAACACTACTCATTTGAGTCTCTTCCTCCCGGATTGATGAGCCCCCGAGCGAGGGCTCGCATAGTTAACAACAATTGCCAGATTCAGTCCACCAAACGCGGCAACGGCCCCAACTCGCTGATTACAAATAAAAAATTCAGGAATTCAGGTGCATGCCACCGTTCACATGCAAGGTGGTGCCGGTGACATAATTGGCAAGAGGTGACGCGAGATAGGCGACCGCGCAAGCCACGTCCCGTGGCTGTCCCAGTTTGTCCAGCGGGATGTCGCGCATGAGTTCCCGCGTCTGTTCTTCGGTGAGGGTACGCGTCATGTCGGTATCGATGAAACCTGGCGCCACCGCGTTCACCAGCACATTGCGGGTGGCAAATTCCTTGGCCAGCGATTTGGTCAGCCCGATCACCCCGGCCTTGGCCGCGGCGTAGTTGGCCTGGCCCGCGTTACCCACCACGCCCACAACCGATGTGATGTTAATAATGCGCCCGTGACGGGCCTTGCTCATGGGCCGGATACAGGCCTTGGTCATTCGATAGATAGCGGTCAGATTCGTTTCAATGACATCGGACCACTCTTTCTCTTTCATGCGCATGAGCAGGTTGTCGCGGGTAATCCCGGCATTGTTCACCAGGATCGTTGGGGCGCCGGGATGTTCCGAGAGCGCAGCGATCAAGGCGTTGACCGAGTTCGGGTCGGTTACATCCAGTAC
This sequence comes from Gammaproteobacteria bacterium, assembly GCA_022340345.1. Classification (GTDB taxonomy): domain Bacteria; phylum Pseudomonadota; class Gammaproteobacteria; order HyVt-429; family HyVt-429; genus JAJDOE01. The sequence continues at coordinate 4,171 of JAJDOE010000031.1, read as the reverse complement.
CCGCCCTTCCCCGGCCAGATTTTCCGCGCGCAACCATTCGCTGATGCGCTCGGCACCGGTTTCGCTGGTAGCGGTACCCACCACATGAGCACCCCATGCCGCCAGTTCCCCGGCAATCGCGCGGCCAATTCCGCGGGTTGCGCCGGTCACCAGCGCAATTTCGCCGGCGAGCATCTGATTCATTATCCGGATTCTCCCGTACGGCTATTCGAGGGCGACGGCTTCCAGCGCCTGTGCCAGGGTTGCCGGATCAAAGACCGCCAAGGTCGTAAGCGATTTTTCGATACGCCGCGCAAGGCCACTCAGCACTTTGCCGGGACCGCATTCTATCAGCGTTCCGCAGCCCGCGGTGGCCATACGCTCAACGGACTCAACCCAGCGCACCGGTGAATACAATTGCCGGGTGAGCACCGCGCGGATGGTGGCCGCATCTGCCGCGATATCCACCGTCGCATTGTGAATCACCGGTATGGATGGGACCTGAAAATCCAGGCTCTCCAGTTCCACTGCAAGTTGTTCCGCGGCCGGATGCATCAGCGCACAGTGCGATGGAACACTGACCGGCAGCAGCACCGCTTTGCGGGCACCGGCTTCCCGGGCGTTATCCAGCAAGCGCTGGACGGCGGCACGGTTTCCCGCTACGACCACCTGGCCCGGCGCATTGAAGTTCACCGCTTCGAGCACCTGATTTCCGGCGTGCTCGGCCGCCAGCGCACGTACCGCGTCATCTCCGAGGCCAAGTAACGCCGCCATGGCGCCTTCCCCCTCTGCCACCGCAGCCTGCATCAAGCGCCCCCGTTGCCGCGCCAGCCGAACCGCCGCCGCCAAAGGCATCGCGCCGGCGCACACCAAGGCGCTGTACTCGCCCAGGCTGTGGCCCGCCAGCATCGTCGGCATCGCCCCACCGGCCTCCAGCCAGGCACGCCATACCGCAACCCCGGCGGAAAGCATTGCCGGTTGCGTATTTTCCGTCCGACCAAGTTCGCTCTCCGGTCCGTCGCTGATCAGCGCCCACAAATCCGTCTCCAGCGCGTCGCTGGCTTCCGCGAAGGTGTTGCGAACCGCCGCCGATGCGGCATACAACTCGCTGAGCATGCCGACGCTCTGCGATCCCTGCCCGGGGAACATCATTCCAAGCGCCATCAGTATTTCACCAGCGCGGATCCCCAGGTGAATCCACCACCAAAGGCTTCCAGAAGTACGGTTTGCCCGCGCTGAATACGGCCATCCCGTACCGCTTCGTCAAATGCCAGCGGCACGGAAGCCGCTGACGTGTTTCCGTGCCGATTCACGGTAATGACCACCCGCTCGCGGGGCATGTTCAGTTTCTTGGCCAACGCGTTGATGATGCGGATGTTGGCCTGGTGGGGTACCAGCCAGTCGATCTCGGACTGGTCCATATTATTCGCAGCCAGTGTCTCATCCACGGTTTTACCCAGAGCGTTGACCGCGAACTTGAATACTTCGCTACCCTGCATTTCCAGATACGCCTCACCATTGAGCACGTCGTCGTAGGCGGTGGAGACGCCGGCGGGAACATGCAGCAGTTCCCGGTACTTGCCATCCGCGTGCAAGTGCGTAGAAATGATTCCGGGTTCGTCAGCCGCTTCCAGGATCATGGCCCCGGCACCGTCGCCAAACAGCACACAGGTGCGTCTGTCGGTCCAGTCAATAATGCGGGTAAAAGTTTCGGCGCCAATTACCAGCGCGCGCGTGGCGCCTCCGGTACGGATGAATTTATCCGCCACCCCCAGTGCGTACACGAAACCGGTGCACACCGCTTGAATATCGAAGGCGGCGCAGCCGTTGTGGAGGTTGAGCTTGTCCTGCAGCAGGCAGGCGGTCGCAGGGAAAACCTGGTCGGGTGTGGTGGTTGCCACAATGATCAGGTCAATACTTTCCACGCTGATACCCGCGGATTCGATCGCTCGGCGCGCCGCCTGTTCGGCGAGCATGGAGGTGGATTCGTTCTCCGCCGCGACGTGGCGCTGACTAATACCGGTCATCGACACGATCCACTCATCGGATGTGTCGATCAGTTTCGCCAGGTCGGCGTTGGTGAGAACCTTTTCCGGCAGGTAGCCGCCGGTTCCGATTACGCGTGAAAAGGGCACCGTAAGGCCCCGGTTTTCGGGGATCAGTCCGGCTTGACGTCCACAACCTTTCGGCCGCGGTAGAAGCCGTCGGCGGTGACGTGGTGCCGCAGGTGCGTTTCGCCGGTAACGGGATCCGCGGAAAGAGCGTGCCCGCTCAAGCTGTCATGGGAACGTCGCATTCCCCGTCGCGAACGGGTCACTTTACTTTTCTGTACGGCCATCTGGGACCTCTCAAAAACTCGAATGGAAACAAAAAGACCCGTCCGAACAAGCGCTTCGGACGGGGCGGGCGAAGTGTAATCGGGGCCTTGCGGAGTGTCAAAAGGGCGGGATGGCAGCTCCGGGAGGCCAGCGGCGCTGGCAGCTGATTTGACACATTGCTCCCACAGCCGGTAGAAACTCCGCCCGGTACGCCTAAAACCCCGCCGGACGCGGAAATTCCCCAGTGTTCCAGAAGATCCTGATCGCCAATCGAAGTGAGGTGGCGGTCCGCATTGCGCGGGCCTGCGCCGAAATGGGCATCAAATCCGTGGCCGTGTACTCGGATCCGGACCGCCATGCCCTGCATGTCAAAAAGGCGGACGAGGCCTACCACCTCGGTCCGGACCCCGTCGGAGGCTACCTGAATGTGCATCGGCTGGTGGACCTTGCGGTTTCCGCCGGCTGCCAGGCCCTGCACCCCGGATACGGCTTTCTTTCCGAGAATCCGCTGCTGGCGGAGGTCTGCCAGCGACGTGGAATCACCTTTATCGGCCCGGATGCGGAATCCATCCGATCCATGGGCAACAAGATTGTTGCGCGGCGAACCATGCAAGCCGCCGGGATTCCGGTGGTGCCGGGCGCGGACGACCCGGTGCCGGACGCGGATTCCGCCGCGGCCACGGCGACCCGGGTCGGCTACCCGGTGATGCTTAAGGCCACCGCGGGTGGTGGCGGGCGCGGAATTCGTCGCTGCGAAACCGAGGCAGATCTGCGCGGCGCCTGGGACCGGGTGGTTTCCGAGGCGGGCAAGGCCTTTGGTGTGGCCGACGTGTACGTGGAAAAATGTATCGATCGCCCGCGCCACATCGAGGTACAGATCCTCGCAGACCAGGAAGGAAACTACGTCCACCTGTTCGAACGGGATTGTTCCATCCAGCGCCGGCATCAGAAACTGGTGGAAATCGCCCCCTCGCCACAGCTCAGCGAAGTACAGCGAACCACGGTATGCGAGCTGGCCATTCAGGCGGCACGGGCCGCCAACTACTACAACGCCGGCACTGTCGAGTTCCTGCTATCCCAGGAGGGCGAGTTTTACTTCATGGAGATGAATACCCGCCTGCAGGTGGAGCACACCGTCACTGAACAGATTACCGGAATCGACATTGTGCAGGAGCAGATCCGGGTGGCTGCCGGCGAGCCTTTGTCGTTTCGCCAGGCGGATGTGCGCCGTCGTGGTTACGCCATCCAGTTTCGTATTAACGCGGAGGATCCGGCCAACGACTTCCTCCCGTCCCACGGCCGCATTACGCGTTATTACTCAGCCGGTGGCCCGGGGGTGCGAACCGATGCCGCTATTTATACGGGCTATGAGTTTCCGCCCTACTACGATTCCCTGTGCGCCAAGCTCACGGTCTGGGCACTCAGCTGGGATCAGGTGCTGGCCCGTGGCCAGCGGGCGTTGAACGACTTCGGCGTCTATGGTGTGCGCACCACCATCCCCTATTACCTGCAGATTCTGCAGGCACCGGAGTTCCGCAACGGGCGCTTCGACACCGGATTTGTCGAGGACCATCCCGAGTTAACCCAATATACGCTGGCAAGAAGCCGCGTACAGCTTGCAGCTGCGGTGGCCGCCGCACTTGCGGCCTATCATCGACTGTAGGAAGCCCCCATGTCCGACAAGGTCCATATAACCGAACTCATATTGCGAGACGCTCACCAGTCTCTGCTTGCAACACGCATGCGAACCGAGGACATGCTGCCGGCCTGCGAAATGCTGGATGGCATTGGGTTCTGGTCCCTGGAGGCCTGGGGTGGCGCAACGTTTGACGCCTGCGTTCGTTTCCTGCGGGAGGATCCCTGGGAGCGCCTGC
>JAJDOE010000030.1 GCA_022340345.1 Gammaproteobacteria bacterium | reverse complement strand
GGCGACCAAACCCGCGTGGAATGGCAGTCATCGCAGCTATTGGTGCTGGCGATGTGGGTGGCGGACTTGCCGGTGGCGGTACGTCCATCGTGGCAACTGCTGCAGGCGCCGGTCACCGAAGCGTGATCAAAACTGGCCCCCGACCAGCTGCCGGTGGTGTGGCAGTCGTCACAGGCGTTGCCGCTGGGTACATGGTTCACCGGCTTGCCGGTTGCCGTGCTGCCGTTGTGGCAGCTACTGCAGGAACCGGTCACCGCGGCATGGTCGACGCGGGTCACCGGCGACCACACCCGCGTGGAATGGCAGTCCTCACAAGTGCTGGCGGAAGCCATGTGCGCGGCCGACTTGCCGGTGGCGGTGCGCCCATCGTGACAGGAGGCACAGCTACCGGTGATCGCGGAGTGATCGAAGCCCGCCCCCGACCAGCTGCTGGTGGTATGGCAGTCGTCGCAGGCATTGCTGCTGGCGATGTGTCCCGGCGATTTTCCGGCGGCGGTGCGCCCGTTATGGCAGGAGGCACAGGAACCCACTACCGCCGCGTGATCCACCCGAACCGCCGGGCTCCAGGCGCGCGCGGAATGGCAGTCCTCGCAATTGCTGCTGCTGGCGATGTGGTTCGCTGATTTTCCGGTGGCGGTGCGCCCATCGTGGCAGGACGCGCAACTGCCGGTCACGCCGGCGTGGTCGAAACGGGCCCCGGACCAGCTGCTGGTGGTATGGCAGTCCTCGCAGGCATTGCCGCTGGGCAGGTGCCCGGCCGGCTTGCCCGCGGCGGCACGGCCATCGTGGCAGCTCGCGCACGAACCCCGCACAGCGGTGTGATCCACCCGAACCACCGGGCTCCAGACACGTACCGTGTGACAGGCCTCGCAGGCGTTCCCGCTAGCGATATGGGTGGCGGACTTGCCGGTAGCGGTGCGCCCATCGTGGCAAGACGCGCAGGCTCCGCTGACCCCGGCATGATCAAATCCCGCCCCGGACCAGCTACTGGTGTTGTGGCAGTCATCGCACGTGCCGCCGCTGGGCATGTGGTTTGCGGGCTTGCCAATCGCCAGCTTCCCGTCATGGCAGCTGGAACAGGATCCCTGTACCGACCCGTGGTCCACGCGCGTCGCCGGACTCCAGGCGCGCGTACCGTGGCAGTCACTGCAACTGTTGTTGCTGGCAATATGCGAGGCATCTTTACCCCGGGCGGTGCGCCCATCGTGGCAGCTTGCGCAGGTGCCAGTGACCTGTCCATGATCGAAGCGGCCGGTGGTCTCCCGAAACGAGTTGGCCTCATGACAGTCGGCACAGGCGTTTCCGGATTGAATGTGGCGCGTTCCCTTGCCGGTCGCCAGGGTACCGTTGTGGCAACCTTCGCAGCGGGTGGGAACCCCGCCAAAAATCCCGCCGGCATGACAGGAATCGCAGGCCAGTTTCCCGTGCGGACCCTCGAGCGGAAACCCGGTGCTGAGGTGGTCGAACGACGCCGTCTGTGCCATCCCGATTGACGGGAGCAACAGCAGCGCCCACAGCAGCCGGCGCAGGAACGGCGTGAACTTTCGTTCAGTTGACGCGTACATCGCCGAAACGCTCCGTTGAATGGCAGCGGCCGCAGTCCCTGCCAAAGCGTCCCTGGTGAAGGTCGTCGCCGCGATGGCAGTCGATGCACTGGCCTCCGGTATCCTGGAGCGCATCGCGGTGACACGCTTCACAGCGTGTTCTGAGGTGCGCGCCGGTCAGGCTAAAGCTGGTGCGTGCATCGTGGTCGAAAATCCAGCGTGCCCAGCTATTGGGGTTGTGGCAGCCACCGCAGTCCGTACCCAGCCGCCCCTGGTGCTCGTCCTGGTGGCAGGCGCCGCACTTCTTTTCGGTACCGGAAAACCTGGCGTCCACATGACAGGACTCGCAGGCGGCCAGGGCGTGCAGGCCGAGCAACGGAAAGGAGGTGAGTTCGTGGTCAAAGCGAGCACGATCCCAGGATTCCGAAGAATGGCAACCGGCACAGTTTTCGCCTAATGATCCGGCGTGCACATCCTTGCTCTTGTGACAGGCAATACAGGCACTTGGGGTGTCCGCTCCATCACCAGAGTGGCAGGCCTCGCAGGCCAGGTTCTGGTGCTGTCCTTTCAGCGGAAACCGGGTCTTTCCATGATCGAATCCTGCCGCTTTCCAGCCGCTGGCATCATGGCAATCACCACACTTGGGTCCCAGCCGGCCGCGGTGTACATCCTGGCTTTCATGGCAGCCGCGACACCCGGTCGCAAGCGTCGCTCCCGGCTGGCGATGGCAGGCGCTACAACGCAAATCTCTATGTTTTTTCTTCAGCGGCCACTTGGTATCCCGGTCGTGATCGAATTGACCGTCTTTCCATTTATCACTGTTGTGGCAGTCGGCGCACTTTTCACCCAGTGCCCCGTGGTGCGTGTCGTCGCCTGCGTGGCAGCCGATACAGCCCCGGTCCCGCTCATTGAATGCCGAACCGGTATGGCACCGCGCACAGGGCACACGCCCGTGAACACCGAGCAGTTTGAAGTTGGTGGTGTCGTGATCGAAGTGCGGGAGCCGCCAGTTGTCCTGCCGATGACAAGCCGCGCAGTCCGCGCCGAGCTCCCCGGAATGCACGTCCCTGGCACTGTGACAGCCACGGCAGTCGATCGCCTCCAGGCGCCATTTGCCTGGTTCCTCGTGACAGGCGCGGCAAGGCAGCCGCCGGTGCGCGCCCTGCAATTCGAGGCCAGTGCGCCGATGATCAAAGGTTTCCGGATCCAGACCGAGGATGTCGGCCTCCCGGCCTCGATGCTCCGTGTGGCAATCCCGGCAGGGTGCGTTGCTAACCTGGGTGTCCCGCCCGTGAAAACCACGCTCAAGCTGCTCGTCGTCCGCAATCATGTCGTGACAGTCGAGGCACAGTTTGCGCTCAGCGACCCGGTCAAAGCTCCGATGGCAGGCGTCACAGTCCGCTTCGTTTTCGGCGTGAGCGCGAGTCAATTCTCCCGGCATGAGCAGCTTCTCAAGCGACGCCGGATGCGCTGCAGTAGCGAACAACAACATCACTCCCATGAATAATCGAACCGGCACACGGATCAATAGTTGTGCACGGCAATGACATGAAAAACCGTGGCCAGCACCAGCAGGAAAACCAGTGGCACGTGCAACACGTGCCAGAGAGCAAACCACCGTTCGAACAGGCGAAACTGGATCGCCCCGCGCAACGTGCTGACGTATGGACTCAGGTGGCGGTTGACCGCGTCGTCCACTGCCTTGCGTTCCGCCGGCTTCCGTGCGGTCCGGCGAGTTTCTTCGAAAGAAACAGCCAGTCGCTGGCGGGTGGTTCTGGACCACTGCCGAAGTTCGCGGGTTTGCCGCAGAACCTGCCACGGATCGCGGCTGGCCGGCGCATCCAGCAGATGTTTCTCAAGAGCGGTGGCCTCCTCGAGCACCCACGGAGCGAACCCCGACAGGGCCGCCAGGAAATGATTGGCCCGGCGCGCCTCGTCCCGCACTTCGCGCAGGCCCCGCAAACGGCCATACAGGCCACGATGAATCTGACGGTAGATAAAACGTCCGACCACACCACTGGCCGCGACCACCAGCATGGAGAAAAGTGCCACCTGGCCATTCACCGATCCCAGCCGCAATCCGCTATGGGCCAGGATCAACGCGGGCGCCAGCAGGCCGAGCGCCATGTGCAGACGGAACCAGCCGCTCATGCGCCCGCTTTCCTTGAGCCATGCGACACGCTTGCGAAGTGGATAGGTGAACAGAGCAAGCAGCGCCGTGGCGCCGGCGATCCCCAGGGCGTATCCCACACCGCTCTCCGGCGTAATGAGAAAATTGCGTCGCGCCCAAACCGCTACAGCCACCAGGACGATCAACCCGATGACGAAGGCAAAACCAGCAATCTTTTTACGACTGAACACGGCAGACCAATCCGCTATCGCGACTCCGTCCGCCATTGTTTCCTGGGCATTCAATTTCTTTTCTTTGTCCTTCTCAACTTTTTCTCCCAGCGCGTTTCTAGCATGTATGTATTCGTTTCCCGCACCACATTCCGATTGACGATTTGATATTCGGGCCCAACCGGCCAAAAACCTGATGAAGGGTAAAACCAGACCGATCAATGACAATGACGAATCGCTATCATTGAACTTGTTCGGAAGGGGTTGATGCAGTCTGCCTGGATCTACGTCGCGTTCATGCTTGCCGTGTGGACGCTTTACTTCGCGCTGCGTCGCCGAGCGGCGGCGGAGGCCCGTCAACGTCTGGAAGAATCCATAGCCGCCGGATTATATGAACCGGCCTCGTTGCACCCCGTAATCGACCCCAACATCTGTCTTGGTAGCAGCGCATGCCTTCGTGCCTGTCCGGAACAGACCGTGCTCGGACGCCTGGCGGACAAGGCACAGCTGGTGGAACCGACCAACTGTATCGGGCACGGCGCGTGCGCCACGGCCTGCCCCACGCACGCGATTTCGCTGGTGTTCGGCAGCGAGCGGCGCGGGCTGGAGATTCCGGTGCTGGCACCGGATTTCGAAACCACTCGCAACGGCATTTTTATCGCCGGCGAACTGGGTGGCATGGGCCTGATCCGCAACGCGGTGGAACAGGGGCGCCAGGCAATGCAGTCCATCGCCGATCGTGATCGGAGTGGGGACGGGCTGGACGTGGTAATCGTTGGCGCCGGACCCGCCGGGCTGGCGGCATCCCTGGCCGCCACCCAATTGGGCCTGCGTTACCTGACCCTGGAGCAGGATTCCCTCGGCGGCACGATCGCCCATTATCCGCGCGGAAAAATCGTGATGACCAAACCCGCGACGCTGCCATTGGTCGGAACCTTGCCTTTCCGGGAGACCACCAAGGAAAATCTCATGGAGTTCTGGACGACGGTGGCGCGACGACATCAATTGCGCATCCAGGACAACGAGCGGGTCGATGCCATCGATTCCCGCTCAGATGGTTTCCTGGTTCGTACGCCGGCTGGCGAATACGGGGCACGCAATATTCTTCTGGCCATGGGGCGACGTGGCACTCCGCGTCGCCTCGATGTCCCTGGCGAAGAGTTGCCCAAGGTGGTCTATCGTTTGCTGGACGCGGAGCAGTATCGAGGACAGCGGGTACTGATCGTCGGTGGCGGCGACAGCGCACTGGAAGCCGCCATCGCCTGCGCACAGCAGCCACAAACACAGGTCACGCTGAGCTACCGCAGCGAGTCTTTCTCGCGCGCCAAACCTCGCAACCGGGAACGCCTGGTGCAGGCCAGCGAACAGCACAATCTCGAGGTGATTATGCAATCCGTGGTGCGGCGCATCGGCCGGGATACGGTTCTTCTGGAACAGTCCGGCAGCGAACGAGAGATTGGAAACGACAGCGTAATCGTCAACGCCGGCGGAATTCTACCCACGGGGTTCCTTCGCAGCATCGGCATCGATGTGGAAACCCGTTTCGGAACCTGATGAAGATCCCTTTTTCCGCAGGCCTGCTGGTGGCCTCATTGTCTGCCTTCGCCGCACCGGTGGATGACGCCCGCCAGGCAATTCGCCAACGCGACTTCGCAAAGGCAATTTCCTACCTGCAAGGACCGGCAGCCGATGGAGATGCGCAGGCCGCGTTCCTGCTCGGATCCCTGTACCGCAACGGTCGCGGTGTTGCCCGCGATGACCGCCGCGCCGTGGAACTGTTTCGTATCGCGGCGGGTAAAGGAAACGCCGGCGCGCGCTTCCAGCTTGGCGTAATGTACGAAAAGGGATGGGGAGTTGCACAGGATACCCGGCAGGCGCTCGCCTGGTATCGCGCCGCGGCGGCGGACGGGCACCCCCAGGCCCGTCGGCGGCTCGAAACCGTACAGCCGGCCAGCGTGAAGCCCGCTCCTCTTTTCCCCGCTGCCATGGCCGGTGACCAGCGTGAACTGCGCGAACTGCTGGCGGCTGGCGCCGCTCCGGACCCGCGCGACGAATCCGGCCGAACGCCACTGATGTATGCCGCCGCGGGCGGTCACGTCGAAGCGGCCGCGCAGCTGCTTGCAGCCGGTTCCGCCCCGAACCGCAGGGACACCGCTGGCGACACGGCCCTGACCCTGGCCGCCGGGCGCGGTCACCGGAAGGTAGTCGAACTACTGCTGGCAGGCGGAGCCGCCCCCGACCCGGTGGATGCGCTCGGAAATACGCCCCTGCAGCTGGCGGTGGGCCGCGGTGACCGCAAGCTGGTAGCGCTGCTGCTGCGTGCGGGGGCCGACCCGAGGAGAAAGAACCACAAAGGCGAATCGGCCGCCAGCCTGGCGGCGCGCCGGGCGGACCCGCAACTGCTGCGACTCCTTCCTCCCCGCGAGGAACCGCGCCCGGCGGCAGACCCCCCGCCGGACCTGGCAGACTGGCCGGCGCTGTCACTGGCCGCGTGGCGGGGTGATGAGTCCCGCGTACGACAGCTGCTGGCCCGGGGCGCGGCTGTGGATGCCCGCGACCGGCACGGGATATCCGCACTGGAACGGGCCGCCACGGCCAACCGTACCGGCGCCGCACAACTGCTGGTGGAGGCCGGCGCCCCGGTGGGCAGCGCGGAACTGCGCGCGGCGGTCCGCGGGGGGGCGGTACCGCTGCTGTCGGTTTTACTGCGGGGCGTCGCCGCGCAACAACTCGCGCCGGAGATACTGTTGCTGGCCCTGACGCAGCCCGACCCGGGCATCGCCCTGGCGCTGATCGCCGCCGGCGTGCCGGTCAACCCAACGGTCGGTGATTCGCCGCTGCTGGTCGCTGCCGCCCGAGGTCAACAGGCCGCGGCACTCGCACTGCTCAAAGCCGGCGCCCGCCCCGGGGTCGCGGACGACAACGCCCGGGGCCCGCTATGGCACGCCGCGGAACGCGGTATGGCCGCACTGGTGCAGGCCCTGCTGGCGGCCGGCGCCCCGGTTGATGAACCGGATACGCAGGGCAGCACAGCGCTGGCACGGGCGGCGGTCCGCGGAAACCAGGAGATCCTGGCGTTGCTGGTACGGGCCGGGGCGGACCCGCATCGGGCCACCCCACTGGGCAATACCCCACTGATGCTGGCCGCCCGGGGCGACCACGCCGGGGCGGTCAAGTGGCTGATCGGCAGCGCCGGAGCCGATCCAGACCGGCGCAACCAGCGCGGCGAGACCGCCCTGATGATCGCCGCCGGCAGTGGAGCCGCCCGGGCGGTGGAGGCATTGCTGGTACATGGCGCCGATCCTGGCCTGCGCAATCCCAGGCGGCGCACCGCCGGTGAAATCGCTGCCCGAGCGGGCTACCCGGCCCTGGCCCGGCGCCTGCAGGCAGACTGAGTGCGATTCCTTGATCCAGGACCGGGCAATCCGCCGGCTTCCACGTTAAGATTCGCGTCCTGTTGCCAAACACCCCCCAAACCGTATAGATAGCAACCCCGGCGCGGCCACCGCCCGCCCGGCGCATCCCGAACCTATGACCGCCACATCCGGCCCGATTCGCCTGAAAACCGAGCTGCTCGCCTGCGAGCGGGACCAGCGCCGGTTGTTCGGCGACCTGGATCTGTCACTGGCCGCCGGGGACGCGCTGGAGTTGCGTGGTGCGAACGGCAGCGGCAAAACAACGCTGCTCCTTACGCTGTGTGGACTGAATGCCCCCCAGGAGGGTCGGGTATTGTGGGACGGCGCTCCGATCAGCGGCTCCGGCCGCGCCGCTTACCAGGCGGCGCTGGCCTGGGTAGGACACAAGGACGGCCTCAAGGCGGAACTCAGCCCGGTGGAGAACCTCGAGGTGGCCCGCGCACTGTGCCAGGCCCCGACGGACATCCGTCCCGCCGATGCCCTGGATCGGCTGGGCGTACAACGCCGTGCCACGCGGCGCGCCTGCCGCACCCTGTCCGCGGGACAGCGGCGCCGGGCGGCACTGGCACGCCTGTTGATGGCAGAATCGGGCCTGTGGTTACTGGACGAGCCGTTGGCGGCGCTGGATGAAGCCGGAGAAGGCATCGTGCGCTCCTTAATAGAGGAGCATCTGGCGGGCGGCGGCATCGCCGTCTACAGCACCCACCGCCCGCTGCGGGTGGCCGGTTCCCGCGAACTGGAGATCTGCCCATGAGACCCGGAGGTGCCGGCCAGGCGTTCACCCAGATTCTGCGACGTGACGTTACCCTGGCGATGCGGCGCCGCGGAGAGTGGCTCAACCCGGTCTTGTTTTTTGTGATTTGCGTGACCCTGTTCCCGCTGGGGCTGGGGCCGGAAGCGAGCATGCTCAGCGGAATCGCCCCGGGCGTGATCTGGGTGACTGCGCTGCTGGCCGCCATGCTCGCCATGGGCGGGATTTTCCGGGATGATTACGACGACGGCAGCCTCGAACAACTGCTCACCAGCCCGCAGCCGTTGAGCGTGCTGGTGCTGGCAAAGATCCTGGCCCACTGGCTGGTTACCGCGGTACCCCTGATCCTGATTGCGCCGATTCTGGCCAGCGCCCTGCATCTGCCCACCGCCGCCCTGCCAGCCCTGGTAGCCACCCTGGTACTGGGCACGCCGGTGCTGAGCCTGTTGGGGGGCGCCATCGCGGCACTGACTCTGGCGGCGCGGCGCGGTACCCTCCTGCTCCCGTTGCTGGTACTACCCCTGACCATGCCTGTACTGATATTCGCAACCAAGGCCGTAGAAGCCGCCGCGTCCGGTTTCGGCACCGAGGCCCAGTTTTCGCTGCTGGGCGCTTTGCTGATGTTTAGCCTGAGCACCCTGCCCTTTGTTACCGCAGGTGCATTGCGGGTGGGGATGGGAGCATGAGCTGGGCCTGGTTTCACCGCTTTGGCTCGGGCAAGCACCTGTACCGGATTTCCGGACGACTGGCGCCGTTCCTCGCCATTGCCTGCGCGCTGCTGCTGACCACCGGCGTCTATCAGGGCCTGGTGGTGGCGCCCGCGGACTACCAGCAGGGAGAGAGCTACCGCATCATGTTCGTGCATGTACCTGCCGCCTGGATGTCCATGATGGTATATACCTGGATGGCAGTGGCCGGCGCGGTGTTGCTGATCTGGCACATGAAGCATGCCGCCACCTTCATGGTTGCCTCGGCACCCATCGGGGCTTCCTTCACCTTCATTGCCCTGACCACCGGCTCCCTGTGGGGCCAGCCCATGTGGGGGACCTGGTGGGTGTGGGACGCTCGCCTGACCTCGGAACTGATTCT
>JAJDOE010000014.1 GCA_022340345.1 Gammaproteobacteria bacterium | reverse complement strand
TGCCTCCTCCGGCTTCCCCAGGCCCAGCAGGGACTGGCCCAGCCAGGACTGGGTCAGAGCGAGATCGGGACTGATTTCCAACAGCTGGCGGAACACGGCCTCGGCGCTGGCGTAGTCGCGGGCCACGTAGTGAGCGACGCCCAGCCGCCGGCGAATCACCAGCGACAGCGGGTTGCTGCTGAGGAACTCCTCGATCTGGGCGATGGCCTCATCAGTGCGTTCGGATACCGCGAGTACCGTGGACAGGCCCTCCTGGGCCTCGGTGTCGGCGCTGTTGATAGCCAGCGCGCGCCGGAACTCCGCCTCCGCGCCGCCCCAGTCGAATTCGCGCAATAGCAGGAATTCCCCCATGGCCGAATGCGCCTCGGCCAGGTTCGGGTCCAGTTCCACCGCGCGCCGCGCCGCGATGCTGGCGATCGTCATGTTTTTCTCGAGGTCGCCGTAGTAGGAGCCCTGCCACAACGCGGCAAGGGCGAGTCCGGCCTCGGCGCCGGCGTAGTCCGGAGAGATCTCCAGGGCCTGTTGGAAACAGGCCTTGGCCTTCTCCAGCGATTCCTGGGTACGCTGGTTGGTGAAGTACCGCCCCTGCAGAAACAGCGAGTAGGCCTCCGGATCGCAGCAGACCGCCACGGACAGCGACTGGGCCGCGCTGGCGCCGAAACGCGCCGTCAGGGCATCGGCAATGGCGCGGGCGATGTCCTCCTGGATGGCGAACACGTCGCCCATGTCCCGGTCGTAGCGCTGGGACCACAGGTGGGATTGATCACTCACCTTGATCAGCTGGGCGGTGATGCGCAGCCGGTCGCCCGCGCGCCGTACGCTGCCCTCGAGCACCGTCTCCACTCCGAGCTTGTCGCCGATCTGGCGGATGTCCAGGTCCTTGCCCTTGAGGGCAAATACCGAGGTGCGCGCGATGACCTTGAGGTCGGGAATGCGCGCAAAGGTGTCGATAAGTTCCTCGGTCATGCCGTCGGCGAAATACTCGTTGTCTCCCGCGGCACTCATGTCGGCGAAGGGCAGCACGGCGATAGAGTTCGGAGTTTCGCCGCTACCCGACGATGTCGGCGCACCGCTGGTGTCGGCGATGACTTCGAAGACCTCGACCGGGCGACGGATGTTCTTGAGTGCCTGCGGGCCGTGACTGTGCAGCGCGACGTTCAGCTTGCCGTCCACCTGGCGGGCGACATCCTCGGAGATGTAAATGCTTCCCGGAGCCGCCAGCGGTTCGATGCGCGCGGCGATGTTGACGCCATCGCCGAACACGTCGCCGTCGCGGTGTTCCACGTCTCCCAGGTGGATACCGATACGCAGTTCCAGGGGTACCGCTCTCGCGTTGTCCCGGTTGCGCGCGCGCACCGCTTGCTGCATCTGCACCGCGCATTCCACCGACTGCAGGGCACTGGCGAATTCCAGAAGCAGGCCGTCGCCGGTGGATTTGATCTCCTCGCCGTTATGGGAGGCGATCAGCGGGCGTAGCAGGTCCTGCTGGGTCTGTACCAGCGCAAGGGCGGCCGACTCGTTGCGTTGGCTCAACGCAGAATAGCCGACGATGTCGGTAAACATGATGGCGGCGAGGCGGCGCTGGCTCATGTCAGCGATTGTAGTTCTTCAGGACCCGCTGTTGTTCCCGGTTCCATTCGCGTTCCTTGAGGTCGGCACGCTTGTCATGGGCCTTCTTGCCCTTGGCCAGGGCGATCTCCAGCTTGGCGTGGCCACGTTTCCAGTACATGGCCACCGGTACCAGGGTGTATCCCTGGCGCTCCACGGCACCGATCAGGGTTGCGATCTCCTTGCGATGCAACAGCAGCTTGCGCAGGCGCGTGGGATCCGGCTGGATATGGGTGGAAGCCGCTGGCAAGGGGGGCAAGTGGGCGCCGAACAGCCAGATCTCGCCGTTGCGGATGATGACGTAGCTTTCCTTGAGATTCATCCGCCCGGCGCGCAGCGCCTTGACCTCCCATCCCTGAAGGGCAATACCGGCCTCGAAACGCTCCTCCAGGTGGTAGTCGTGGCGGGCCTTCTTGTTGAGGGCGATGGTGGCCGTTCCGGCTTTCTTTTTGGTGGTTTTGGCCATTTGTGGGACGGGGTTGAGCGGGGGGCGGAATTCAAACACAATTTCGCGCAATTCCATATTAACAATAATGGTCCTGCGCTCCCCGGTGGACCACTTCGGAGGACGGTAGATGGCAGCATCCATACACGGGCAGTGGTCGAGCCGCTGGGCCTTTATCCTCGCTGCCACCGGCTCCGCGGTGGGCCTGGGCAATATCTGGCGTTTTCCCTACATGGTCGGCGAGAACGGCGGTGGGGCCTTCGTGCTCGTGTACCTGGTCTGCGTTGCGGTGATCGGTATTCCGATCATGATGGCGGAGGTGTTGCTGGGCCGACGCGGAAGAATGAGCCCCATCCAGACCATGGGCGCGCTGGCGCGGATCGAGGGAACCTCTCCCTCCTGGTCCCTCATCGGCTGGATGGGCATGCTCGCCGGCTTCCTGATCCTCTCCTATTACTCGGTAATTGCCGGCTGGACGGTGGCCTACGTGTTTCGCTCGGCGTCCGGCGGGCTGGACCTGATCACCAAGGACGGCGCCGGTGCCATGTTCGGTGCGCTGGTATCCGACCCGGAAAAACTGCTCGCCTGGCACACCATTTTCATGGTCATGACCGTGATCGTGAGTGCCCGGGGCGTGCAGCACGGTCTGGAAAAGGCGGTGCGTTTCCTGATGCCGGCGCTTTTTATCCTGTTGCTGGTGTTGGTGGGTTATGCCATGAACGCCGGTGATTTTGCCCGCGGTGTGGAGTTTATGTTCCACGCGGATTTCTCCAAGATCACGGCGGGGGCGGTGCTCGACGCCATGGGACAGGCCTTCTTCAGCCTCAGCCTGGGGATGGGCGCGATCATGATGTACGGCTCCTACCTGCCCCAGGACTCGTCCATTTCCACCACCACCGCGACCATCGCCCTGGCGGATACCGCGGTGGCGGTACTCGCCGGTCTGGCGATCTTTCCCATTGTGTTCGCCTTTGGCCTGGAGGTGAACGCCGGGCCGAGCCTGATCTTCCAGACTCTGCCGATCGCCTTTGGTCAGATGCCCGGGGGAGCGTTTTTCGGCACGCTGTTCTTCGTGCTGCTGGTGTTTGCCGCCTGGACCTCGGCTATCTCGCTGCTGGAACCGGCGGTTGCCTGGCTGGTGGAAAAGCGGGGCTGGACGCGCATCATGGCTGCCGCCTGGGCGGGCATCGTGGCCTGGGCGCTGGGAATCGTTACCCTGCTGTCTTTCAGCAGCTGGGATTTTTCCTTCCACTTCTTTGGCAGCCAGAAGAGCAACGGCCTGTTCACGATTTTCGAGATCCTGACCAACAACATCATGCTGCCGCTGGGCGGGATCCTGATCGCGGTGTTTGCCGGCTGGAAGATGGCCTCGGCCCACACCCGGGAAGAACTGGCCATCGGCAATGACTTTGGCTACGCCTTGTGGGTGACGCTCACACGTTTCGTTGCGCCGGCGCTGGTGTTCCTGATCTTCCTGAACCTGTTCGGCGTGCTCGACTGGCTGCTGGGCTAGGCCCGACATGCCTTCCGTTCACCGCTCCGCGTGGGTCGCGTACCCCGCCCGGGAGATGTTCGCGCTGGTGGCGGATATTCCGGCCTACCCGGAATTTCTGCCGTGGTGCGCCGGTGGCCGTGTCCAGGCCGCCGGGGACGCGCTGGAGGCCTGCGTGGATATCCGCTATGGCTCGGTGAACAAGTCATTCACAACCCGCAACCGCCACCAGGACCAGCGGGCAATTCACATGGAGCTGGTGGAAGGACCGTTTCGCTTCCTGCACGGGCAGTGGCGTTTCGAGCCCGAGGGCGAGGGCAGCCGCATCTCGCTGGATCTGGAATACGAGTTCAGCTCGCGGGTGGCCGGGCTGCTGATTGGCCCGGTGTTCAACGGTATCGCGGAAAAACTGGTGGAAGCCTTTGTGGCCCGGGCGGACGAGTTGCATGCATCCGATAGCCCCCGACCTGCAATTTGAATCTCCCGCGCCGGTGCCCTGCAGGCCGGGCTTTGGCCCGACACTCAAGATTTTAAAATGGTTCGCGCGGGTACGCGCGAACCATTGGGTGGTAAGAAGACGGCTTCAGGGTTTTCTTTTTGGTTAATCAAATTGTTCGCGCGGGCACGCGCGAACAATTGCGGTGAAAAGAAGACGGCTAATAAGAGAATCTTCTTTTCGCTTTTTTACTCCCAGATATCTACATCAATCCCCTGCTCGCGCAGGTGTTCGGCGCGTGCCGCGATGTACCGCTGGAATTGCGGCTCGGTGCGGTAGCCGCCGGACAGGACGTAGTCGAACATGGACTGCAGGTGGAAGTTCTTGAACATGCCATCGGCGCGAATGATGTTCTTCCCCGCGGTATCGAAAAACAGGATGGACGGTGCAAAGTTCACGTCGGCATCCAGCGCCCACTGTCGGGCGGTGGTCTGCTGTCCGTCCGGCGTAGTGACCGGGGTGTCGGACCACATGTCCAGTTGCACCATGTCGTAACGACCGATGATCTCGCGCGTGGCCGGGTTGGCGAACACCTTGTCATGCAATTGCGTGCAATCTTTGCAATTCGCCTGTTCGAAAACCACCGCCAGCGGACGTTCGCCCCGCGCTTTGACAGTCAGGTCGAAGGGCGGCTTGCGGAAAAAATCCTCGTCGCGCAATTTGCCGGGTCCTGGCGCCGGGTTGCGCTGCCGGAAGTACTCCTTGTAATTAGTCTTGGTTTCCTGGTGACCGGCCACGAAATCCAGTGCGACGCGGAAATTCTGCGGTGGGTAGTAGCCGTTGATGCGCAAAACGATGTTCGCTTGTTCGTCAAAAAACAGGAGGGTGGGCGTGAACTGGGCGCCGATGGCGCGCGCAAATTGCTTTTCGGTCATGCTCTTCCCGTCGACGATCGTGACCTCCCGATCTCCCCACATGTTGAGCGCGATAACATCGAAATTCTTGCGCACCTGGTCGTGGATGTCCTTCTGGGTGAAGTTGTGCTCCACCAGGCGATTACAGTACGGGCAGCCAGCCTGGTAGACGTACAGCATCACCCGTTTTCCGTCGGCGGCCGCCTGGTTCACGTCCTCCTGGAAGTCCAGGAAGCTCTCGCGGAACCAGTCCGGATGCGGGGTGTCCTTGGCGCCGAGGAACTGCCCCAATTCGCCGGTAGGCTTCGCAGGGCTCGCGGGTTCGGCCGCTGCGGCCAGCGGTAGCCAGGCGCAAAGCGCCAGCAGGGGGGCGGCAAATAAATTCAGCATGGAATCACCTCCGGTAGTCGTGGCCCGCGGCATGCGGCCAGGTCAGGTTGCTGACCCGACTCCCTCGGATCCTCAGGGAGTGACTTTGTCCCAGATCTTTCCGAACAGGCCCTTCTTCTGTTTCTTGACCGTATCCGGGGCTTTTAATTCCTTGTCCGTGCTGATCACGATGGTGTCTTCGGCGGTGAGGTTCTCGGTTTGCGCGCCAGAATCCGGTGTTACGCCTGCCGAAGTTCCGCGTTTGATGCGCGCCAGCCGCTCGTTCTCGAAGTACAGCGTCATCTGGCTTTCGGCCACCAGTGTGCGGCCCTTGTAGTGAAAGGAATAGACGTAGTCCCAGCGGTTGGCATGAAACGGGTCCTGCACCAGCGGCGTACCCAGCAGGAATCGCACCTGGCGCTGGGTCATGCCCAGTTCCAGGCGATTCGCCATTTCGGCGGAAACCACGTTGCCCTGCTGAATGTCCGGGCGGTAATAGCCGCAGCCGGAGAGCAGCAGGCCGATCAGGGCAGCAGGTAGGAGCTTTTTGGGCATGGGCGGATTGACGCTGTGATCTCGGGTTTGCGAAAGGCGGCTCAGTTTAAACGCCGCCGGTTGCCGGGTAAACCGCCGGCGCTGGATCAGTTGCCACCGGCTCGGGTCAGCATATCCCGGGCGTGGGCCCGGGTTTGTTCGGTGATGGTAACGCCGCCGATCATGCGCGCGATTTCCTCCACCTGGCCCGGGTCGTCGAGCTCGGAAATGCTCACCGACAGCTCGGGCTGGTCCTGTTTGCGTACCGCCAGGTGCCAGGTGCCCTGTGCCGCCACCTGGGCCAGGTGGGTAATGCACAAGACCTGCCGGGAGGAGCCCAGGCCGCGCAGCCGCTGGCCGACGATTTCCGCCACCCGGCCTCCGATGCCCACGTCCACCTCGTCGAAGATGAGGGTCGGGATGCGGCCGATGGCGGCAATGATCACCTGCACCGCAAGGCTGATGCGTGACAATTCCCCGCCGGAGGCGACCCGGGTCAGTGGCCGCAGCGGCTGGCCGGGGTTGGCGCTGACCTGAAATTCGATGCGGTCCAGTCCGTAGCGGGTGGGCTGGTCCTCCGGCAATGGCTCCACCGCCACCTGGAACTGGCCTCCGGGCATGCCGAGTTCCGCCATGCGCTTGCCCACCTGGTCGGACAGCGTTGTGGCCGCCGAGCGACGCTGCGCGGAAAGCGCGCGGGCCTGTTCGAAATAGCGGGTTCGCACCGCGGCCAGGTCGGAGGCCAGCCGCTCCAGGTTGTTGTCGGCATCGTCCAGGTCTTCCAGTTCCACCCGCAGCCGCTCGAGCAGTGGCGGGAGCTCATCCGCTTCCGCCTGGTGCTTGCGCGTCAAACCGTGAATCAGTCCAAGGCGTTCCTCCAGCCAGGCAAGGCGCCCAGGGTCCAGTTCGATGCGGTCCAGCTGCTGGTGCAGCTGGCCGGCGGCCTCGTCGACCCGGATGGCCGCCTCCTGGACCAGGGCGGCGATCCCCGCCAGGGCCGGGTCGTAGTCGGTGAGCTGCTCCAGGCGCGCGGTGGCCTGGTTGAGGATGCTGCTGGCGGCGCCTTCGTCGCGGTCGTAGAGATCGCTGGCGGTGCTTTGCAGGCCTTCGATCAGTTCGCTGGCATGGGCAAGGCGCGCGTGTTCCTCTTCCAGGCGCGAATTCTCCCCGGGTTCCAGTCCCAGAGCTTCGAGTTCATCCGCCTGGAAGCGCAGCAGCTCCTGGCGTGCGTCGCGGTCGGCGGACTGGGTTTTCAAAGCGTCCAGGCGGGCCTCCAGTTCGCGCAATTGGTGGAAACTTGCGGCGATCTCACCGGCCGCATCCCCGGCGCCGGCAAAATCATCAAGGATCTGGCGCTGGGTTTCCCGTTTGAGCAGTGACTGATGTTCGTGCTGGCCGTGTACATCCACCAGCTGATCGCCCAGCAGGCGCATCTGGGCCATGGGCACCGGCCGCCCGTTGATGAAACCGCGGGTCGGGCGGTCCGCGTAAATTACCCGTCGCAGAATGCATTCCCTCGGGTCATCGCCTGCCAGCTCTTCGCCGGCCAGCCAGATGGCGGCGTCGTCCCCGGGGGCCAGCGTGAAGCTGGCGCTGATCTCCGCCTGGGGGCAATCGGCGCGCACTACGCCGGTCTCGGCCCGGGCTCCGAGCAACAGGGTGAGGGCGTCTATGAGGATCGACTTGCCGGCGCCGGTTTCACCGGTCAGCACCGTCAGGCCGTCACGAAACTCCAGGTCCAGGCGCCGGACGATGGCGAAATCCCGGATGTGCAGGGAGGCGAGCATGGGCGTCAGACGAGCTGCTCACCCCAGCGCAACTTGGCGCGCAGGACGTCATAGTGGTTCCGGTCCACGGGATGTAACAGGCGGACCGGGGTCGGCGCACGGCGCACGTACACGCGGTCGTTCTTCTGCAAGGTGTAGTTGGCCTGGCCGTCAAAGGTCACGTGGGCGGATTGCTGGGCGCTGCCGCTGACGACGATTTCCACGACCGAGTCGGCGCTTACCACGATGGGCCGGGCGCTCAGGGTGTGCGGGCAAATGGGAACCAGCACCAGCGCCGGCAGCGTCGGATTGAGGATCGGCCCTCCGGCGGACAGCGCGTAGGCGGTAGATCCTGTCGGGGTGGCAACGATGATGCCGTCGGCCCGCATGCGGGTCACGAAATAGCCATCCAGAAACGTCTCGAAATCGATCAGCCGCGACAACTCGCCCTTGCCGATGATGACGTCGTTGAGGGCGTTGGAGGCATGCACGATCTTGCCGCGGCGCATGATCTCCGAGTGCAACAGGAAGCGTTCTTCCGCTGCGAACTCGCCATCGAGGATGCGGCCAAGCTGGTGTTCGATGTCGTTCGCCGGGATCTCGGTCAGGAAGCCGAGGCGTCCCAGGTTGATTCCCAGGATCGGCACATCCACGTTGGCCAGCTGGCGGGCCACGTTGAGCATGGTGCCGTCGCCACCCACCACCACGGCGAGTTCAATGTGTTCGCCGATATTGCTTTCGCAGCGGGCGGCGCTGGGTGTCGTATCGATCAGCATGCAGGTGCCCTCGTCGATCAGCACCTCGTGCCCGCGGTTGAGCAGGAAGTTGGCCAGCTCGTTCACCACGTCCCCGGCCCCGGCATCCTGGTACTTGCCGTAGATGCCAATGGTTTTGAAAATCGGGTTCATGGTCACACCAAAAAACGCTGGTTTCCGGTCAAACCGGGTTTGCCGATGCGTCTTTCCTTGACAGTCTGGAAAGCGCATTGATAGCGTGCTTTTTAGCACTCGAATCCCATGCCTGCCAAATCAGACAAAAGCCCCAGCCCCCTCAGCGAACGCGCGCAGATCCTGTTGCGCAAGCTGGTGGAGATGCACATCAGCGAGGCCCAGCCGGTGAGTTCCCGGGCCCTGGCCCGGGAAACCGGCCTGGACCTGTCGCCGGCCACCATCCGCAATATCATGGCCGACCTGGAGGAAATGGGGCTGATCAGCGCACCGCATACCTCCGCCGGGCGAATCCCCACCAGCCGCGGCTATCGCCTGTTCGTGGACGCATTGCTCACGGTCCAGCCCCTGGACCAGCGTTCGGTACGGGACCTGGAAGGCGAGCTGGGGCAGGTGACGGATCCCCAGCAGGCGCTGGGCAAGGCTTCCAGCCTGCTGTCCAATATTACGCATCTGGCGGGGTTGGTAACCATCCCCCGCCGCACGGCGGTGCTGCTGCGGCAGATCGAGTTCGTACCCCTGGGCGAGAACCGGGTGCTGGTGATCCTGGTCACCACCGACGGCCAGGTGCAGAACCGGGTGGTCAACATGGACCGGCGCTTCGCGCCTTCCGAGCTCACGGAGGCGGCCAACTATTTCAACGCGACGTATGGGGGGCAGGCGGTCAGGGACGTGCGTCGTACGCTGCTGGAGGACCTGGAGCGGGACAGCCGGGAAATGAACCAGTTGATGGCGACCGCGCGGCAGATCGCCCGCCAATTATTCACGGAGGACGATGGCGAGGACCTGATGGTCAGCGGCGAGGACAATCTGTTCGATGTGCCGGAGCTGTGCGACCTGGCCAAGCTGCGTGGCCTGTTCGACGCCTTCAAGGCCAAGCAGGACCTGCTGCAGTTGCTGGATCGCAGCATGCGCGCCAATCACGTGCACATCTTTATCGGTGACGAATCCGGCTACTCGGTGCTCCAGGATTGCAGCGTGGTGACGGCGCCCTACAAGGTGGACGGCCAGGTGATCGGTACCCTGGGTGTGATCGGGCCAACGCGCATGTCCTACGACCGCGTCATCCCGCTGGTGGACGTGACCGCCCGCCTGCTGGGCAGCGCCCTGAAGCGCGAATCATCCTGACCGGAACCGGCCCACCCGCTGTGGGGCGAGACGCTTGAAAGCGGCCCCGCGGGGCCCCATATCCTGGCGGTCTACCGGAACGGCATCTATACATTGGCAAAAGGCAGCAAAATGACCGAGAAAGACCCCCCCGGTACTCCGCGCAACGGAGCCCAGCCGGAAACGGACGCCGCCGCAACAGCGGCTGCCGGCGAGGCGGGAAGTCCGCCCGGAGAGGCCGAACTGCAGGCCAAGCTGGCGGAAATTCAGGCCCGGGTGGCGGAAAAACACGAGGAATTCCTGCGTGCCCTGGCGGAAGTGGAAAACGTGCGCCGGCGTGCGGCCCAGGACGTGGAGCGGGCGCGAAAGTATGCCCTGGAAGGTTTTGCTCAGGAACTGCTGGGGGTACGGGACAGCCTGGACCAGGCCGCCCAGGTGGAAATCTCCGCCGATACCGTGGAACAGATGCGCGAGGGTCTGGGGCTGACCCTGCGCTTGCTGGATTCGGCCTTCAGTCGTTTTCACATAGAGACCGTGTCTCCGGAACCGGGAGACCGCTTTGACCCGGAAAGCCACCAGGCGGTGACCACCCGGGAAAGCGACCAGGTGGAGCCCAATGCGGTGGTGGAGGTGGTCCAGAAGGGCTACCGGCTGAACGATCGCCTGCTGCGTCCGGCCATGGTGGTGGTGGCGCGGGCCCCGGCCGCCGATGGTGGCGGGAGCGGCGGAGCGGAATCGGCTTGAAAGTGGGGCGGTGACCCCCACCTACTAAGACAGAATTTTCAGATATTTCGAGGATAACCAGATGGGAAAGATCATTGGGATCGACTTGGGCACCACCAACTCCTGCGTAGCGGTAATGGAGGGTGGTGAGCCGCGAGTGATTGAGAACAGCGAGGGCGACCGCACGACCCCGTCGGTGGTGGCCTTCACCAGCGACGGCGAGGTTCTGGTTGGCCAGTCGGCCAAGCGCCAGGCGGTAACCAACCCCCACAATACGGTGTTCGCGGCCAAGCGACTGATCGGGCGCAAGTTTGACGAGGAAGTGGTGCAGCGGGATATCCGGCTGATGCCCTTCAAGATCGTCAAGGCCAAAAACGGTGACGCCTGGGTCGAGATTAATGAAAAGCAGATGGCGCCGCCGGAGATTTCGGCGCGCGTGCTGCAGAAAATGAAGAAGACCGCCGAGGACTACCTGGGCGAAGAGGTAACCGAGGCGGTTATCACGGTGCCGGCGTACTTCAACGATTCGCAGCGCCAGGCCACCAAGGACGCCGGCAAGATCGCCGGCCTCACCGTCAAGCGCATCATCAACGAGCCCACCGCGGCGGCGCTTGCCTTTGGTATGGACAAGAAACAGGGCGATCGAAAGGTTGCTGTCTATGACCTGGGTGGCGGTACTTTCGATATCTCGATCATCGAGATCGCGGACGTGGATGGCGAGCACCAGTTCGAGGTGCTGTCCACCAACGGCGATACCTTCCTTGGTGGCGAGGACTTCGATACCCGGGTAATCGACTATTTGGCCGACGAATTCAAGAAAGACAATGGAGTGGACCTGCACAACGATCCGCTGGCCCTGCAACGCCTCAAGGAGGCCGCTGAAAAGGCCAAGATCGAGCTTTCCTCCAGCACCCAGACGGAAGTCAATCTGCCCTACGTGACCGCGGACCAGACGGGACCCAAGCACCTGAATATCAAGCTGACCCGTGCCAAGCTCGAGTCGCTGGTGGACGAACTCGTGCAGCGCACCGTCGATCCCTGCAAGGTGGCGCTGAAGGACGCGGGCCTCAAGGCCAGCGATATTGATGACGTAATCCTGGTGGGCGGTCAGACCCGCATGCCCAAGGTCCAGGAGGTGGTCAAGGATTTCTTCGGCAAGGAGCCGCGCCGGGACATGAACCCGGACGAAGCGGTGGCCGCCGGTGCCGCCATCCAGGGCGGAGTGCTGGGTGGCACGGTAAAAGACGTGCTGTTGCTGGACGTGACGCCGCTGTCCCTGGGAATCGAGACCCTCGGTGGCGTGATGACCAAGCTGATCGAAAAAAACACCACCATCCCGACCAAGGCCCAGCAGGTGTTTTCCACCGCCGACGACAACCAGCCAGCGGTAACGGTTCACGTGCTCCAGGGTGAGCGTGAGGTAGCCTCGGGCAACAAGTCCCTGGGACGTTTTGATCTTTCGGACATCCCGCCGGCGCCCCGCGGCATGCCGCAGATTGAGGTGGCTTTCGATATCGACGCCAACGGCATCCTGCATGTATCTGCCAAGGACAAGGGAACCGGCAAAGAAAACCGTATCGAGATTCGTGGCAGCTCGGGGCTGAACGACGACGAAGTCGATCGCATGGTCAAGGACGCGGAGGCCCACGCGGACGAGGACCGCAAGGCACGCGAACTGGCCGACGCCCGCAACCAGGGCGACGCCATGGTGCACGCGGTGCGCCGTTCCGTCAGCGAAGCCGGCGACAAACTGGATACGGGTGAAAAGGAGTCCATCGAGGCCGCTATCAACGAACTGGAAGGTGTCCTCAAGGGCGATGACAAGGAAGAAATCGCCGCCAAGACCGAAGTCCTCGCCCAGGCCAGTCACAAGCTGGCGGAAAAAATGTACGCCGACAATGCGGGCGATGCCGCCGGGAAGGCGGCGGACGATGCCTCCTCCGGCAGTGATGACGAGGCCGTGGTGGATGCCGAGTTCGAAGAGGTCAAAGACAAGAAGGACTGACCTCGCGGGTCAGCCAGGAAGCGCAGCGACGGGCGCGGGGGAGATCCTCCGCGCCTTGTCGCATGTGTGTATTTGCTAAAACTTCAGAATAGCCAGCAGCCATGTCGAAGCGCGATTACTACGAAACCCTGGGCGTGCCGCGCAATGCCTCCGATGACGAACTGAAAAAGGCGTACCGGCGCCTGGCGATGAAGCACCACCCGGATCGCAGCGACGGTGATGAAGCTTCGGAAGCACGATTCAAGGAGGCGAAAGAAGCCTTTGAGACCCTGAAGGACCCCCAGAAGCGTGCCGCCTATGACCAGTTCGGGCATGCCGGCGTGGACCCCTCCATGGGCGGTGGGTTTCATTCCAGCGGTGGAGCGGGGTTCGGCGACATCTTTGGTGACATCTTCGGCGATATCTTCGGCGCTGGTCGTCGCGGCGGCCGGGGTGGTCAGGCGCGGGGCTCGGACCTGCGCTACAACCTGGAACTGGATCTGGAGAACGCGGTGCGCGGCACCGAAGTCAAGATTCGGGTGCCCACCTACCAGAGTTGTGAGACCTGCAGTGGCAGTGGCGCCAAGGCCGGTTCCTCGCCGACCACCTGCCAGACCTGTGGCGGACACGGCCAGGTGCGCATGCAACAGGGTTTTTTCTCCGTGCAGCAGACCTGTCCCAATTGTCGCGGTCGCGGACAGGTCATCAGTGATCCCTGCGAAAGCTGCCAGGGCCAGGGCCGTACCCGGCATACCAAGACCCTTTCTGTGAAAGTACCGGCGGGTGTGGATACCGGCGACCAGGTGCGCCTGGCGGGAGAGGGCGAGGCCGGCGAGCACGGCGTGCCACCGGGCGACCTGTACGTCCAAATCAGCCTCAAAGACCACCCGATCTTTCGCCGCGACGGTGACGACCTGTATTGCGAAATGCCGGTGAGTTTCGCCACCCTGGCGCTGGGCGGTGAGCTGGAGATTCCGACCCTGGATG
The DNA here is from genome assembly GCA_022340345.1 of Gammaproteobacteria bacterium. Taxonomy (GTDB): domain Bacteria; phylum Pseudomonadota; class Gammaproteobacteria; order HyVt-429; family HyVt-429; genus JAJDOE01. The sequence continues at coordinate 50,931 of JAJDOE010000014.1, read as the reverse complement.
GCCGGGCGCGCCTCAAAGTGGCGCCGGAAACCCAGAGCGAGAAGCTTTACCGTTTGCGTGGCAAGGGTGTGCGCAGCGTGCGCAGCGGCCACACCGGAGACCTGTACTGCCGTATCAACGTGGAAATTCCGGTTAACCTGACGCAGGAGCAGAAAGACTTGCTCCAGCAGTTGGAGGATTCTTTCGGTGAAGGGGGCTCACGTCACAATCCGCGGGCCCAGGGGTGGAGTGACAAGATCAAGCGGTTTTTTGAGGATCTCGTATCCTAGTGCCCGGGCCATTTGATGGGCCGGGTGTCCTTGCCTTCGCATGATTGCGTCTGCGGCGCGATCATGGCGATAGTTGGAATTGCTTTTGCATCGCCATGATTGCGCTGAGGCGCAATCATGCGAGGAATCGGAATCCTGACTCGTGGTACTCGTCAGGATGCCACCAATGAGCCACCGCAGCTCGACCCCGCTCCCGCGGTGCAGCCGAAGCAGTGCGCATCCACCGCCACCGGCTTACCCGGCAGGGTCGCCGGGTCCAGGTCCCACAGGTAGCGGCGGGTTCCCCCCAGCGGCAGGTCGAGCATCTGGTTGAAATCGCAGTCGAACACCTGGCCCAGCCAGTCCACGCTTAGCAGCTGCCGGCACATCAGGCCGTCCACGGTGGCGACATTGAAACTTTCCTGCAGCAGGAGCTGATAGCTTTCCCGCTGGCCGCTGCGTTCCAGGAAGTGGGCAAAACGGTTGATCGGCAGGTTGGCCAGCGCCAGCAGGCGTGAGAAGCGAACTCCGAAATCCGCCAGCAGCCGTTCCCGGTACTCCCGCTCCAGTGCCTGCTGGTCCGGCGGCAAAAATGCCCCGCCCGGGTTGTAGACCAGGTCCAGTTGCCGTTGCGCACCATAGCCGTGCTGGTTCAGCAGTTGCAGCGCGGCAATACTCTTATCGAATACACCGTCACCCCGCTGGGCGTCGGTATTGTCCCGGGTATAACAGGGCAGCGAGCAGACCAGCCGTACCTCGCGCCCGGCGTACCATTCCGCCAGGTCCTGCTGGCCGGGCTCGAACAGCACCGTGAGATTGCAGCGGGAAATTACCTGCACGCCGGCCGTGCGCAAGGTGTCCACCATCCAGCGAAATTCCGGGTTGAGTTCCGGGGCGCCGCCGGTGATGTCGACTTCGGTGACCGCTGCCGCCAGCGCCCAGTCCACCACCCGTCGCGCGACTTCCGCCGTCATTACCTCGGGGCGTTTCGGTCCCGCGTCCACGTGGCAGTGATGGCAGGCCTGGTTGCAGCGCCGTCCCACGTTGATCTGCAGCGTTTGCAGCGGCGCGCGCACCAGCGGTGGCAGGCCGTTGGCACGCAAGGTTGCCGCGAAGGACGGGGCGGGACCGCTCATTTTCGGGTCGGGGTGCTTCAGTTGCAACGCTGTTTGAGAAGGTGATCCACCGAGATCAGGCCGGGACCGCGGAACAGTGGCAATAACAGCATCACTCCGTACAGCAGGTGCTGGAATTGGCCGGCCGCGTTCAGCCCCGGGTAGGAGAGAACCGCCACGATGTTGAAACCGAACAGCACGAAGGCGCTGAGTCGCCCGGCAAGGCCGATGGCCAGCAACACCGGAAAAATCAGTTCCACCCCGGAACCCATGTAGGCGGCAACGCTCGATGGCAACAGGGGCACCTGGTATTCGTACTGGAACAGAATCAGCGTGCTGGGGTTCATGTGAATGAAGGGCAATTCCCAATTCAGCGTCAGCTTGGTGAGCGCCGAATCCCAGAAAAATTTGGCGGCCATCACCCGGATCAGCAGGTCGGCCACCGGAGCGAGTTGGTCCAGGCGAGGCGTAACAACTTTGGCAATGCCACAGGCGGTACTCAGCAGTTTTTTCATAGTGCGGGTTGCTCCCGTTGGTGTTGCAAATGGCCGCTATTACAGGACCGTGAACGAGGTCACTGTCTTACACGTGACATGGCGTTGCAATACGTCTTCCAGGTCAATTGCTCCGGCAGCCAGCGCCGCCCTGGTAGCGGCCCCCAGGTTCTCTCCTGCGGCGATCTTTTGCAGCAGTGTGAATTCCGGCCCCGGTGGCGACTCGAAAAAAACGTCCATACCGCGGCGGATGACCAGCGCCATGCAGGCGCCGCTATCCAGGCTGATCTCCCCCGGCTCGTTCCCGGTTTCGTCCCGGTTGGCCTGCCAGATGGTGATGATCGGCCAGCGGGAGTGGATCAGGGTAGCCGACGGATGCAGGAAGAAAACCAGCCGGTCCAGTTTGTCGCGGGATACCTGCGAAAGCGCCTGCAGATCCAGGGGCGCATGATCCACCGCATGGAAGGCCCGGTGGTAGGCCCATTCCAGGCGCGCCACATCCGCCAGGTACGGCAGGCTTTGCGCGTGCGCATAGTCGCCGAGAAAAGCGGCGAAGGTGGCGCCAAAATCGTGGAGGTTGCCGCTGAGGGAGGGTTGCTTCGGGATGTACTGTCGTGCTGCCTCGTCGAAGAACGCCTCGCCGACCAGGCGGTCGATGACCGGGTAGACCGCGCGCAGCGCGCCGGTCAGGTTGCTGAAGGTGTTGTTGCGGTAGACCTGCAAACGACGCGCCGGGTCCAGGCCGTTAGCCAGTACCCGCCGCAGCAGTTCCTCCGGCGGTTCGCCGCCGTAGAGGGTTTCGGTGAGTTGTTTCTGCAGTTCAGGCAACGAGAGCACGGGCTTCGTCCTGGATGCGATTCGCCAATTCGGCCTCGTCGAGCAGTACCGACAGGGGCGGAAGGTCTGTATCCCATTCGATTAGCGTGGCCCGGGGCCCGAGACGCCGGACGGTCCTGGCATACAGTTCCCATACCGCCGGGGCCACCCGCTGGTTGTGGGTGTCGATGAGGATTTCTCCATCGGTGAAACGGTTGCGCGTGAATCCCGCCAGGTGAATTTCGGCGACGCGCTCGGGGACGATGGATTCCAGAAAATCCTCCGCCCGGTGACCATGGTTGCTGGCGTTGACGAAGATGTTGTTGACGTCCAGCAGGATTTCGCAGTCGGCCTGTTCCGCCACCGCGGCGACGAAATCCGCTTCGCTGAGGCTCGAATGGGCGTATTCCAGGTAGCAGGAGACATTTTCTACCAGGATTCGTCGTCCCAGGTGGTCCTGGACCTGGGCGATGCGGGACGCGAAATGGGCAACTGCCTCCTCGGTATAGGGCAGTGGCACGAGGTCGTGGGTGAACACCCCACCGGCGCTGCTGAAGGAAAGGTGCTCGGACAGGAAAACGGGCTGGAAGCGTGCATCCAGATCAGCGATCTGTTGCAGGTGCGCAGTACTCAACGGGTCGCAGGACCCCAGTGACAGGCCCACGCCATGGAAACTGATCGGATAGTGCTCCGCCAGGCGTTCCAGGAAATCGAGGGGCCGGCCGCCGCCGAAATAATTCTCGCTGTGAACTTCGAGAAAGGCCAGCGGCGGGAGCTGGCTGAGCAAATCTTCATAGTGGTCGGCCCGCAGCCCGATCCCCGCACGCGCGGGGATCGGGTCTGCAGTCCGGGCGGACGTTGTGTCCGAATCGGGCAAATCAGCTGCTGGAGGTAGAGCCGCCGGCGAGCTTTTCGCAAGTGCCCTTGGGGACGTAGATCCAGGCGTCTTTCTGGCCGTCGGTCTTGGAGGTGCCTGCGCATGCGGAGTTGACAGTCTGGCAGTCATTCTTGCCGGCCTTGGCCACGCCGTAGCACTTCTGAATTTCCGGTGCCGCGGCGGTAGCGGTGGTCATGGCGCTCGTGCCGCCCAGGGCCAGTACGCCGGCGATAGCCGTTCCGATCAGTTTGTTCGCGTTCTTCATCTGAGGTGTCTCCGTTGTTTTGGTTTGTTGGGGGCATGTGGTACGGCGCTACGTACCAATGCCTTAGTGACTGCCCGGATGGGCAAAAGTTTCGGTGCTCGTTTACTGCAGCGCGTGGTACAAGCCGAGCACGGTGCTGTACTGGTGCAGGTGATTCTCCCCGTTGAGCGGGCCAATTTCTCCGTTGCCGTAAAAGCCGATGAATGGCAGCCCCGGGAAAATCTGGCGCATGACCTCGATGTCCCGGTCCCGGTTTCCGAAAAACGATGGCCCGCGGGCCACGCAGGGAAACAGCAGGGCGAAATCCGGATCCGCCTGCAGGGCCTCGTGGGCCTGTTCCGCCGTTGTGCGAAAGGCCTGTTCGGCGCTGAGGGCATCGCGAATTGCCCAAAACAGGCGCTCCCCGGGATTGAGGGCCTGGGCCAGCGTGATGGAGCGGTTTTCCGGGTCCGCCGCCATGATGTGATTGAGGCGAAAGCGGCCATCCCGGATGGCGGTATCCGGATCGCCAAAGGTCACACCGCTGATGAGCAAGTGAAACGGTACCCGCTCCAGTTCCTGGACACCCCGCGGCAGGGACTGTACCAGCACATTGAGGGCCGGGTAGTTTCCCAGCCGCAGCAATTCGAAGCCTTCCACCGCGGCCACCTCGATGGGAGCGGTCAGGGCGCGGATGCCCTGGGCGGTGCGCAGCACGTCGCGTACGCCGGTAAAGCGGGCCTCGGTGCGCCCATGGTCGGAGACCCGGCCCCCGCCCCACACGGCGAAAGGGCCCTGGCCCAGCAGGTCGGTGGATACCGCGCCGATACGCGCCACCGGCGCCGCCAGCCACTCCGCATCGATGCCATACGGTGTACAAAGGCTGAGCACCGAGCCGCCTTCATCCGGCAGACCCGGCTGCAGGCGCGCCCCGCCGCCGAGTACCATGGCGGCGGCACCGGGGCTGTCCAGCACCCATTCCTGGTCGGTGAGCAGACCGCTGCCGGTGCAGCCCACTACCTGGGTGCAGCCCGCGGCCCGGGCGGCGGCACGCACCGCCGGGGTGGGATTGGCGGCATATTCGCCGCTAAGAAACAGGATGACCGCATTGGCCCGTTCCAGCCCACTTCGCTCCATAGCCTGCGATACCGCGCGCTCGGCGTGATCGCGCTCGGCATGCAGGCCGAAACTCAGCCCAGTGGCAGCCACGTTCATGGCTCAACTTTATCGGGATACGCACACAAGTCAAAAACCACGCAGGCGCCGCAACGCGGCTTGCGGGCGAGGCAGGTGTAGCGGCCGTGAAGGATCAGCCAGTGATGGGCGTTGTGCAAAAACTCGGGCGGTACGGCCTTCAGCAGCGCGTCCTCCACCTGGCGCACGGTCTTGCCGGGGGCCAGTCCGGTGCGGTTGGCGACACGAAAAATGTGGGTATCCACCGCGATGGTGGGCTCGCCAAAGGCGGTGTTGAGCACCACGTTGGCGGTCTTGCGGCCGACGCCCGGCAGGGCCTCGAGCTCCTCCCGGGTGCGGGGTACCTGGCCGGCGTGTCGCTCGATGAGCAGCCGGCAGGTCTTGCGCAGGTTGTCGGCCTTGGTGTTGAACAAGCCGATGGTCTGGATGTGTTTCTTCAGGCGCGCCAGCCCCAGGTCCAGAATGGCCTGGGGCGTGGCGGCCTCCGCAAAGAGTTTTTCAGTGGCGGCGTTGACACTGCGGTCGGTGGCCTGCGCCGAGAGCATCACCGCCACCAGCAACTGGAATGGCGAATCGTAGTGAAGTTCGGTTGCGGGTTGCGGTTCTTCCGCGCGCAGTCTTGCAAAAAATTCGCGGCGTTTTTTCGGGCTCACGGGGTGCCCGGGCCCTCGGCCGGCGCCGCTACCGCACCGTGCAGGGCAAGCTGGCGTGCTTCGTGGATGGCCACCGGAACGATGTGCCCGACCAGGTCCGTGGATCCCTCGAAAAGCACGATCAGGTCGCCAACCGTGCGACCGGATAGCTGTGTGCGGGTGGCTTCGGGATTTCCCCGGGGGCTGACCCCCTCTACGAGTACCGGCACCGTGCGGTCCAGGTGCTGGCGGTGCACCGCGGTGGAGACTTCGGCCTGCACCGCAAGTAACCGGTGGTTGCGCGATTTCTTTACTTCTTCCGGAACGTCGTCCGCAAGGCGGCCGGCGGCGGGCGTATCGGGACGTTCCGAATATTTGAAGACGTAACTGTTCTTGAAGCCGCAGGCCCGCACCAGGTCCATGCTTTGCTGGAAGTCCGATTCGTCCTCGCCCGGGAATCCGACAATGAAATCACTGGCAATGGTCACTCCCGGCACCAGAGCGCGCGCCCGCGCCACCAGTTCCCGGTACTCGCTGACGCTGTAGCCCCGGTTCATTCGCCGGAGCACCCGATCCGATCCGCTTTGCACCGGCAGGTGCAGGTAGTTGCAAATGCGTTCGCTGTCCGCCATGACCTGGAGGATGTCGTCCCCGAAATCCCTCGGAAAGCTGGTGACGAAACGCAGCCGCTGGAGTTGGGGTATTTCCTCGTGGATGCGGGCGAGCAGATCGCTGAAACGTGTGAGTTTGCGCCCGACGTTGAAGCTGCTGTCCGCGCGGGTAAAGGCTCCGCCGCCGGGGCCCACCTGGGGCTGGACCACGCCTGCGACCACAATGCTGGCTCCATGATCGAATCGGTAGTGATTGACGGTCTGGCCCAGCAGCGTGATTTCCACTACCCCCGCATCCACCAGACGGCGGCACTCGTCCACAATGTGATCCGGGGGCCGGTGGATTTCCGCACCGCGGGTGCGGGGCACCACGCAGTAGCTGCAGAACTTGTTACAGCCGCGGGTAATACGAACATATGCCGAACCGTGGCGTTGCACCGCATCCATGGAGCGGGACAGGTCGAGGCGTTCCAGGTTGTCCCCCGCTGCATCCAGGGTGCTGCTGCGTCGGGCACGGTCACCGGCAAGCGCTTGCTGCGGTCCCGAATTGCCGTCGCGCGATGCAGCAATGAGGTCCGGAACACGGTCGAGTTCGCCGGGTCCTACCAGCAGGTCCACCTGCGGGAAACGCTGCAGCAGGTCTGCGCCTTCGCGTTCGGCCATGCAACCCAGTACGCCCACCACGACCTCCGGATGCTTGCGCTTGAGATGGCTTAGCTCGCCCAGGCGACCGTAGACTTTGTGCTCGGCGTTCGCGCGCACCGAGCAGGTGTTGAACAACACCACATCCGCTTCGTCCCGCTGGCCGGTACGCTGGTACCCGCGACCCTCCAGCGCGCCCAGCACCAGCTCGCTGTCGAGCACGTTCATCTGGCAGCCAAATGTTTCCAGGTAGACTTTTTTCACGTGCGAAATCATTTCCCGGTCGGTGAACCCGCTATTTGACGCGCATTCCGGGTTGCGCACCACTGTCCGGCGCCAGCAGGAAAATCTCCGCGCCCCCGGGGCCCGCCGCCAGCACCATGCCCTCGGAAACGCCGAATCGCATTTTGCGCGGCGCCAGGTTGGCCACCAGCACCACCAGCCGGTCGGCGAGAGCTTCCGCCGGGTAGGCCTGCTTGATTCCGGCAAACACCTGGCGTTCGCCCAGTTCGCCCACGTCCAGCTGCAGGCGCAGCAACTTGTCGGCGCCGTCCACCGGTTCAGCGACCACGATCCGTGCGATTCGCAGGTCCACGTCCGTGAACTGCTCGATACCGATGTGCCGCGGGTCCGCGTCTTTGGCTGTACGGTCCGTAGTCTGCTTCGGTCTGCTGGCTTCCACCATGGCTGTAACCTTGTCTGTTTCCACCCGTTGGGCGAGGTGCCGGTATCCGGCAATGGTATGTGCCCCCATGGCACGGGATGCATCCGCCCAGTTCAGGGCCGGAATATTCAGAAACTGCTCCGCCGCCTCGACGATTCCCGGGATCACGGGCTTCAGGTAGAGGGTCAGCAGACGGAACATCTCCAGGTTGGTGCTGCAGACCTGCTGCAGGCGCAGTTCCGCCCCCGGCTGCTTCGCCAGTTCCCAGGGTTTGTTGCGATTGATGTATTCGTTGGCCTCGTCGGCGAGGTCCATGATGCGGCGCATGGTTTCGCCGAACCGGCGGGTCTCGTAGCCCTCGGCGATTTCCTCCGCCAGCCCCTGGCCGCGGTCGAGCAGTTGCCGGCCTTCCGCGTCGAGTTCGTCGGCCAGCCTGCCGTCAAACTGCTTGTTGATGAACCCGGCGCTGCGACTGGCGATGTTCACGTACTTGCCAACAATATTGCTGTTGACGCGCATCACGAAGTCATCGAGGTTGAGATCGATGTCCTCGATATGCTCGTTCAGTTTGGCGGCGAAGTAGTACCGCAGGTACTGCGGGTCCAGATGGTTGAGGTACTCGCGCGCCGTAATAAAGGTTCCCCGGGACTTGGACATTTTCTGGCCGTCCACGGTGAGGAAACCATGCACGTTTACGCCGGTGGGCGTGCGGTAGCCGCCAAAATGCAGGGTGGCGGGCCAAAACAGGGCATGGAAATAAAGGATGTCCTTGCCGATGAAATGGTACAGCTCCGCATCCGATCCCGGCGCCCACCAGGAATCAAAGTCCAGGCCTTTTTCCCGCTCGCACAGATTGCGGAAGCTGGCCATGTACCCCACCGGGGCATCCAGCCACACGTACAGGAACTTGCCTGGCGCGTCGGGAATCTCGAAACCGAAGTAGGGCGCATCGCGGCTGATGTCCCAGTCCCGCAGGCCGGCATCGAACCACTCGTCCAGCTTGTTGGCCGCTTCCGGCTGCAGGCGACCCTTGCCGGTGGTCCACTCGCGCAGGAAGGATTCCGCTTCGCCCAGGCGAAAGAAGTGGTGTTCGGATTCCCGTCGTACCGGCGTGGCGCCGGAGAGCACCGATACCGGGTTGCCGAGTTCGGTGGGTGAGTAGGTCGCGCCGCAGTTTTCGCAGGAATCCCCGTACTGGTCCTCGGTTCCGCAACGCGGGCAGCTACCGCGGATGTAGCGGTCCGGAAGAAACATCTCGCGCACCGGATCGTAGAACTGGTCGATCACCCGGCGACTGATCAGTCCCGCCTGGTCCAGGCGCCGGTACAGGTCTTGGGACAGTTCCCGATTCTCCGGCGAGTGGGTGGAGTGGTAGTTGTCGTAGGAAATGCCAAAGTCGCGGAAATCGCGCAGGTGTTCGGCGTGCATGCGCTCGATCAGTTGCTCGGGCGTTATTCCTTCCGCCTCGGCGCGCAGCATGATCGGCGTGCCGTGAGTGTCGTCGGCGCATACGCTCCAAACCTCGTGCCCGCGCAGGCGCTGAAAACGCACCCAGATATCCGTCTGCACGTGTTCCACCATGTGGCCGATGTGGATCGGGCCATTGGCGTAGGGCAGGGCGCTGGTAACGAGGATACGACGCATGAATATTTTTTCTGGATTTCCGGGGCTTGCGGCGGGCGGATTATACCCGCGCTGGCCCTGTGCCGACGGTGGCGGGCAGCCACCGGGGGTGGCGCGCTCTTTCCTGAGCTTTTTGGTCAGGTATTCACAGCGGCCGGGCACAGTGATAGGATTCCGCCCCTTCCCACCGGCCCCACGGCTGTTTCAGGGCCGGTATTCGCAAGGATTTTCCTGGAGAGAACATGTCTGGCGTAACAGAAGCGCAGGTCAAAGCGGCCCTGGCGGAGGTCATCGACCCGAACCTGGACCAGAGTCCGGTGGAGGCCAAAACCCTCAAATCCGTATCCATCGACGGCGACCAGGTGCGCGTGGCGATCACCCTGGGTTACCCGGCCAAGGGCTTTGTCGAGGAATTTGCCGCCACTGTGAAGACCCGGCTGGAGAGCCTGGAAGGGGTCGCCGACGCCCAGGTCAGCGTCGACTGGAAAATCGTGGCGCATTCCGCCCAGCAGGGGGTGGAGCCGATCCCGGGAATCCGCAACATCATCGCGGTGGCGTCCGGCAAGGGTGGTGTGGGCAAATCCACGCTGGCGGTAAACCTGGCCCTGGCGCTGTCCGCCGAAGGCGCCAGGGTCGGCATCCTGGATGCAGATATCTACGGTCCCAGCCAGCCGCGCATGCTGGGAGTCAACGCCAAGCCGGAATCCGAGGACGGACGCCGCCTCAAGCCGATCATCGCCTACCACCTGCAGGCGATGTCGATCGGTTTCCTGGTGGAGGAAGACACGCCGATGATCTGGCGCGGCCCCATGGTCACCCAGGCGCTGGAACAGTTACTCAAAGACACCGCCTGGGAGGACCTGGACTACCTGGTCATCGACCTGCCGCCGGGTACCGGCGACACCCAGCTGACCCTGGCGCAGAAGGTGCCGGTTTCCGGTTCGGTCATCGTCAGTACGCCACAGGACATTGCCCTGCTCGATGCTCGCAAGGCCTTCAAGATGTTCGAGAAGGTGGAAGTCCCGGTTCTGGGCGTAGTGGAGAACATGAGCACCCACATCTGCAGCCAGTGTGGTCACGAAGAGCATATTTTTGGCGAAGGAGGAGCTCAGCGCATGGCGGAGGAATTTGATCTCCCCTACCTGGGCGCGGTGCCGCTGGATATCAGCATCCGCGAGGATACGGATAAGGGTCAGCCCACCGTGGTGGCGGATCCCGACGGTCGTCTCGCGGGAATCTACCGGGACATTGCCCGGCGTGCTGCGGCGCGCCTGTCACGGCAAAAGAAAGACTACTCGGCGGCGTTTCCCTCCATCGTCGTCGACAACGGCTAACCGGCATGAGCGTGTGTCCAGACAAGTGGATTCGCCGCATGGCGCAAGAGCACGGCATGATCGATCCGTTCGAACCAACGTTGATACGCCGGAACGACCAGGGACCCATCGTTTCCTATGGGACCTCCAGCTACGGTTACGATATCCGCTGCTCCGACGAATTCAAGATCTTTACCAACATCAACTCGGCGGTGGTGGATCCGAAGAACTTTGACGCCAACAGCCTGGTGGATTTCGTTGGCGACGTTTGCATTATTCCGCCGAATTCCTTCGCCCTGGCCCGCACCGTGGAGTACCTGCGCATTCCGCGCAACGTGCTCACCGTTTGCCTGGGCAAGTCCACCTATGCCCGCTGCGGAATCATCGTCAACGTCACTCCGTTTGAGCCGGAGTGGGAGGGGCACGCGACCCTGGAGTTTTCCAACACCACTCCGTTGCCGGCGCGTATTTATGCGAACGAAGGCGTTGCCCAGCTAATCTTTTTCCGTGCCGACGAGGAGTGCGAGACCTCGTACAAGGACCGTGGCGGTAAATACCAGGGCCAGCTGGGCGTGACGCTTCCGCGGACCTGATCCCGCGCCGGGCCGGCAGCGGGACCCGGGTGGCGATGCGCAGACCCGGGGCGCAGGCGGGCAACCGGCGCCGCGTCGGTTAGAATTAGCAATCGGGGTCAGATTCACAATTCTTTAGCTAGTACGTCGCAGCGCTTGTAACCGTTTGAAAGAATTGTGATCTGACCCGAATTATCAGGACGAACCCGCGTGTCTGGAAACACTATCGGCAGACAGTTCAGCGTCACCACCTGCGGCGAAAGTCACGGGGCGGCGCTGGCCGCCATCGTGGATGGCTGTCCGCCCGGCCTGCCGCTGGCGGCGGAGGACCTGCAGCGGGACCTGGACCGGCGCCGCCCGGGTCAGTCCCGGCACACCACCCAGCGTCGCGAGGCGGACGCGGTAGAGATCCTTTCCGGGGTGTTCGAGGGCGAGACCACCGGCACGCCCATCGGCCTGCTGATTCGCAACACCGACGCGCGCTCGCGCGACTACGAAAAAATCAAGGATCGTTTCCGCCCCGGACATGCGGACTTCACCTACCAGGCCAAGTACGGCCGGCGCGACTACCGCGGTGGTGGCCGATCTTCGGCCCGCGAAACCGCCATGCGAGTGGCCGCGGGTGGTATCGCACGCAAGTATCTGGCGGAACGGCTCGGAGTGCGCATCCAGGGCTGCCTGAGTGCCATGGGCAAGCTGAGGCTCACGCTGCGGGATTGGGAGGCGGTGGAGAACAACCCGTTTTTCTGTCCGGACCCGGCGCAGGTGGATCGCCTGGCGCAGGCCATTGACGATCTGCGCAAGGCGGGTGATTCCACTGGCGCCCAGGTCACGGTGCGCGCAACGGGGGTCCCGGCGGGCCTTGGGGAGCCGGTATTCGACCGCCTGGACGCGGACCTGGCGCATGCCCTGATGGGGATCAACGCGGCCAAGGGCGTAGAGATCGGCGCCGGGTTCGCCAGTGTCTCCCAGCGGGGCAGCGAGCATCGCGACGAGATCAGCCCGGACGGATTCCTGAGCAACAACGCCGGTGGCGTACTCGGCGGAATCTCCTCCGGCCAGGAGATCATCGCCCACGTGGCGTTCAAACCAACCTCCAGCATTACGCAGCCCGGGCGCACGGTGAACAACGACGGGGAAGCCGTGGAGGTCGTTACCACCGGCCGCCACGATCCCTGTGTGGGGATTCGCGCGGTACCCATCTGTGAAGCCATGGTGGCGATCGTCCTCATGGACCATTTCCTGCGCCAGCGGGGCCAGAACGCGGATCACGGATCCTGAGCTCGCCGGTCCCGGGGGCGCTGCCCTACTGGCGGCTGTCGGGTTTCTACCTTTTCTATTTCGCGACCCTCGGGGCGCTGGTCCCGTACTGGTCGCCGTACCTGCGCAGTATCGGTTTCAGCGCCACCGAGATTGGCCAGCTGGTGGCAATCATGCTGGCCACCCGTATTGTGGCCCCCAATCTGTGGGCCTGGCTCTCCGACGCCCGCGGCGGACGCTGCATGCCGGTGGTGCGTGTCGCCAGCGCCTTGACCGTGCTGTTCTTCGCCGGCGTATTCGTGACCACCAGCTTCTGGGGGCTGGCGCTGGTGATGTCTCTTTTCAGTTTCTTCTGGAATGCGACCCTTCCGCAGCTGGAGGCCACGACGCTGAACCACCTGGGTCCGCGCAGCGGCGAGTACACCCGGATTCGCCTGTGGGGATCGATGGGATTTATCGCCACGGTGATCGGGGTGGGCACGGTACTCGAACGCACCGGGGCGGACGCGGTGCGCCCGGCGGTGCTGGTGTGCATGATCGGAATCTGGCTGGCAAGCCTGATGGTGCCCGAGGCCGGGGTACGGGTGCTGCGTTCCGGTCCCATCCGCCAGGCCCTGTGGCGGGGCCCGGTTCTGGCCTTCCTGGCTGCGTGCCTGCTGATGCAGGCCAGCCACGCTCCGTATTACACCTTTTATACGATCTACCTGATCGATCACGGTTACAGCCGGGGCCTGATCGGCCTGCTGTGGGCGTTGGGGGTGCTGGCCGAAATCCCGGTGTTCCTGCTCATGCCACGCTGGCTGCGCCACATGGACGCCACGCGGATCTTCCGGCTGGCGCTGCTGGCCGCGGCGCTGCGCTGGGTATTGATCGCGTCGTTCCCGGACACCGTCGCCATGCTGGTGCTGGCCCAGGGCCTGCATGCCCTCAGTTTCGGTGCGTTTCACGCGGCGAGTATCCAGATCGTGCACCGCATGTTCCGTGATACCCACCAGCACCGCGGACAGGCGCTGTATTCCAGCGTCAGTTACGGCCTGGGTGGCGCCCTTGGCGGGCTGTACAGCGGCCTGGCCTGGGATCGCCTGGGAGAGACGACGACCTGGTTACTTGCGGCCGGACTGGCGCTGGCCGGTGCGGCCCTGGCGGCGCGCCCGTTGGGCATCGATTCGCCGGGGAAGGGGGATGATCGTGGCGCCGCCGTCGCGGACGGGGGGCCTGGGTAAGGGTTGGACTCCAAACAGCCGCTCGGTTTCCTCGCACAAAAGGTCCACCAGTCGCACCTGGTCCACATCGCTGTGCAGGGAATGTCGCAATTCCCGGCGCAACGCGGTCAGGGGTGTGACGGTGGCTTCGTAGCCGATGCTGGCGTTCAGGTGGCCGCAGCGGTTGGAGCGGTAGATCTCGCGCACCAGGCGTTTGACGATTTCGTGATGCACGGCATCCGGCCGCAAAAAATCCCGGATTTCCTGCGCCTGTTCGTTGATGGGTAGCTGGTGCCGGCCGATGGAATCCGCCAGTTGCAACAAAAAGGGCCGGAACGCCTGCTTTTGTGATTGCTGCAGCATGATGAATTCACTATAGACGCGCTTTTGTGCCGTAACCAGATTGAGTCCGCGGGATGAGTCCCCTATTATTCGGCACCCCCGCACCCCGCCCGCCCGGGTGGTTGCGATGAGACCAATGCCCAAGACCCTGTACGACAAATTGTGGGACGCGCACGTGGTGCGCGAAGACGCCAATGGAGCCGCGTTGATTTATATCGATCGGCACCTGGTGCACGAGGTCACCTCACCGCAGGCCTTCGAGGGCCTGCGCCTGGCGGGTCGCCCACCGTGGCGCCTGGACACCAACCTGGCGGTGCCGGATCACAACATTCCCACCACCAACCTGGAGGCGGGAATCCAGGACCCGGTCTCGCGACTGCAGGTTGAGACGCTGAATTCCAACTGTGCGGAATATGGCATCACCGAGTTCGGTATGGACGATATCCGCCAGGGCATCGTGCACGTGATGGGTCCGGAGCAGGGCGCCACGCTGCCCGGCATGACCGTGGTCTGCGGGGACTCGCATACCTCCACCCACGGTGCGTTCGGCGCCCTGGCGTTCGGTATTGGCACCTCGGAGGTGGAACACGTGCTCGCCACCCAGTGCCTGCTGTTAAAGAAGGCACGCAACATGCGTATCCAGGTGGAAGGCGAACTGGCTCCCGGGGTCACCGCCAAGGACATCATCCTGGCGATTATCGGCCGCATCGGAATTGGTGGCGGTACCGGGCAGGTGCTCGAATACGCGGGCAACGCGATTCGCTCCCTGTCCATGGAGGGGCGCATGACCCTGTGCAACATGTCCATTGAGGCGGGCGCCCGCGCCGGACTGGTTGCGGTGGATGACACGACGCTCGATTACGTTCGCGGTCGTCCCTTTGCCCCCGCCGGCGACCATCAACGCCTGGCCGAGCAGGCCTGGGCGAATCTGCACAGCGACGCCGGAGCCTGTTTTGACCGGGAGGTTGAGCTGGACGCGGCCGGCATCGCCCCCCAGGTCACCTGGGGCACCAATCCCGAGATGGTCGCGCCGGTGGACGGCTGCATTCCGTACCCGGCAGATGCGCCGGACGAAAACCGGCGAGAGAACTGGCAGCGAGCGCTGGCCTACATGGATCTGAAGGCGGGGACCCCGATCACCGATATCCGCCCGGACAAGGTGTTCATCGGTTCCTGCACCAATTCGCGTATCGAGGACCTGCGCGCCGCCGCCGTGGTGGTCCGGGGCCACAAGGTGGCGGCGTCCATCCGTCTGGCACTGGTGGTGCCGGGTTCCGGACTGGTCAAGCAGCAGGCGGAAGCGGAGGGACTCGACCGGATATTCCAGGAAGCGGGATTTGAGTGGCGTTCCCCCGGCTGTTCCATGTGCCTGGCCATGAATGCCGATCGCCTGGAGCCGGGTGAGCGTTGCGCCTCCACCTCCAACCGCAATTTTGAAGGCCGCCAGGGGCACGGGGGGCGCACGCACCTGGTGTCACCCGCCATGGCCGCCGCGGCGGCGGTGGCAGGCCACTTCGTGGACGTGCGGGAGGATAATTCGTGAAAGCCTTTACGCCCTTCACCGGTATCGTGGCGCCGCTGGATCGTGCCAATGTGGACACCGACCAGATCATTCCCAAGCAGTTCCTGAAGTCCATCCAGCGCACCGGCTTCGGGCCCAACCTGTTCGATGGCTGGCGCTACCTGGATGCCGGCGAGCCGGGCCAGGACTGCAGCGGTCGTGCGGAGAACCCGGACTTCATCCTCAACCAGGAACCCTACCGGCAGGCGCAGATCCTGCTGGCGCGGGACAATTTCGGTTGTGGCTCGTCGCGGGAGCACGCTCCCTGGGCATTGCTGGATTTTGGTATCCGGGTGGTCATCGCCCCGGGGTTTGCGGACATTTTTCAATCCAACAGCCTCAAGAACGGCTTGCTTCCGGTGGTGCTGGAAGCCGCCATCGTGGACGAACTCTTCCGCCGGGTGGCGGCCACGCCGGGCTATTCGCTGGCGGTGGACCTGGAGTCCGGCCGCCTGCGGGATCCCGGGGGCGAGACCTGGAGTTTCGTCATTGATCCCTTCGCCCGCGAGTGCCTGCTGCAGGGGCTGGATGAGATCGGCCTGACCCTGCAGCACGCGGACGCGATCCGCGCCTACGAGGAACGCCGACGCCGCGAGGCACCGTGGTTGTTCCCGCGATGAGCAAACGCATCCTGCTGCTGCCCGGAGATGGCATTGGCCCCGAGATTCTCGCCGAGGCACGCAACGTGCTGGAGGTCCTGATCGGTGAGCACGGCCTGGACGCCACGCTGCAGGAAGCGCCGGTGGGTGGCGCCGCGGTGGATGCCTGCGGCGACCCACTGCCGGCGGATACGCTGGAACTGGCACGCGCTGCGGACGCGCTGCTGTTGGGGGCGGTGGGTGGACCGGCGTGGGATCAGCACCCACGGCACCAGCGGCCGGAGACCGGACTGCTGCGCCTGCGCGCCGGCCTCGGATTGTTTGCCAACCTGCGTCCCGCGTTGCTGCACGCTCCGCTGGCGTCGGCCTCGACGTTGCGCCCGGAGGTGGTGGAGGGCCTGGACCTGCTGATCGTGCGGGAGCTGACCGGCGGGATCTATTTCGGTGAGCCGCGCGGAATTCGCGAGTCCGATGGTCAGCGCCAGGGATTCAACACCCTGGTGTATTCGGAGTCGGAGATCGAGCGCATCGCCCACGTGGCTTTCCGCGCTGCCCGGGAGCGCCGCAAGGCCGTCTGCTCGGTGGACAAGGCCAACGTGCTGGAAAGTTCGGAGTTGTGGCGCGAGGTGGTAAGCCGCGTGGGCGGCGAATATCCGGACGTGGCTCTCCGTCATATGTATGTGGACAATGCTGCCATGCAGCTGGTGCGTGATCCGTCCCAATTCGACGTGCTGCTGACCGGCAATATGTTTGGCGACATCCTGTCCGACATCGCCGCGACCCTGACCGGGTCCATCGGCATGCTGCCTTCGGCATCGCTGGATGCCAACCGCAAGGGCCTGTACGAGCCGATCCACGGCTCCGCGCCGGACATTGCCGGCAAGGATGTTGCCAACCCGCTGGCAACGATTCTGTCGGTAGCGCTGATGCTGCGCTACAGCTTTGCGGAGCCGGACATGGCCACCTACGTGGAGCAGGCGGTCAGCTTCGCGCTGTCCACCGGGTTGCGCACCGCGGATATCGCGGGGGAAGAAGAATCCGTTGGAACCGCGGCCATGGGCGAGGCGGTGGTTGCCGCCATGCTGGCATTTCAGCACTAGTCATTTTTCAGAACGCGATTGAACCGGGAACATCCATGAGCAAGTCCTTCAACGTGGCCGTGGTCGGTGCCACCGGCGCGGTAGGCGAGGCGATGCTGAGCATCCTCGCCGAGCGCAAATTCCCCGTGGACCAGCTGTATCCGCTGGCCAGCAGCCGTTCCGCGGGCGCCACGGTGCGATTCGGAAACCGCCAGGTGGTGGTCGGCGATCTGGCCGATTTTGATTTTTCCAAGGTCCGGATTGGCCTGTTTTCTGCTGGCGCCTCGGTTTCCGACGAGTACGCGCCGAAGGCGGCGGCGGCGGGCTGCGTGGTAATCGACAACACCTCCCGGTATCGATACGAAGACGATATTCCGCTGGTAGTGCCGGAGGTCAATCCGGAGGCCATTGCCGGCTACCGCGCGCGGGGCATTATTGCCAATCCCAACTGTTCCACCATCCAGATGGTGGTGGCCTTAAAACCGATCCACGATGCGGTTGGTATCGAACGCATCAATGTCTGCACCTACCAGGCGGTTTCCGGCACCGGCAAGGAAGCGGTGGAGGAGCTGGCGGGCCAGACCGCCGCGCTGTTAAATGGCAGGCCGGCGGAGCCGCGGGTGTACCCGCGCCAGATCGCCTTCAATGTGCTGCCGCACATTGATGTTTTCCTGGACAATGGCTATACGAAGGAAGAGATGAAGATGGTGTGGGAAACCCGCAAGATTCTGGGTGACCCGAGCATCCGCGTGAATCCCAGTTGCGTGCGGGTGCCGGTGTTTTACGGGCATTCGGAAGCGGTGCATATCGAAACCCGGACAAAGATCAGCGCAGCGGAAGTACGCGCCCTGCTGGAAACGGCTCCCGGGGTGTGCGTCCTGGATG
Source organism: Gammaproteobacteria bacterium (assembly GCA_022340345.1). Taxonomy (GTDB): domain Bacteria; phylum Pseudomonadota; class Gammaproteobacteria; order HyVt-429; family HyVt-429; genus JAJDOE01. The sequence continues at coordinate 32,958 of JAJDOE010000014.1, read as the reverse complement.
AGCGCAAGGATGGCGGCTACCCGACCGCGGTCACCGAGGCCGCCTCCCGGGACGAAGTGTTCGTGGGTCGCATCCGCGATGACATTTCCCACCCGAATGGTGTGGATATGTGGGTGGTTTCCGACAATGTGCGCAAGGGCGCCGCATTAAACAGCGTCCAGATTGCCGAATATCTGGTAAAAGAGCATTTATAGTCGGGTAGTTATTGAATTATGGTAAAGGGTGTTCATAATAGCGGGCTATAACTGACTATTAGAAAAGTCTTTTTTGCCCATTCGGCCATGTCCACACAACGCAAATCAAGACGCCTTGCCGCGTCGCTTCTGAGCCTGGCGCTGCTGGCGCCGCTACCCGGCTTTGCCCTGGGTCTTGGCCAGCTGAGTCTCGACTCGTACCTGGACGAACCTCTCGAAGCACGCATCGAACTGGTGGGCCTGGGCGAGGAGGAGCGAGCCAGTCTGAAGGTTCGCCTGGCGCCGCGCGAGGCTTTCACGGATGCCGGAATCGAGCGGCCGGTCCATCTCAACGATCTGCGATTCCGGGTACGTCCCGGCGCCGGCGACGTCAGCACCATCGAGGTACGCACCGAAGGGCCGGTACGCGAACCCTTCCTGCATTTCCTGGTCCAGCTGGACTGGAGTGGCGGCCGGCTGGTGCGGGAATACACGGCCCTGCTGGATCCCCCGGTCTACGCCCGCGGCGGCAATACGGAGATCGCCGCCGCCCCGGTCAGCCCGCCTCGAATGCAATCCATTCCTGCGCCCCGGCCCCTGAGCCCGGTAGCGAGCAGCAGTAGCAGCGGCCGGCTGGGACCACCGGGGATTGCGGCCAGCGGCGAAATGCCCGGCAGTGGATTTTCCGGCAGCGACTACGGTCCGGTGCGCTCCGGCGAAACCCTGTGGGGTATCGCCGAGCAGCTCAGGCCGGGCATGGGGGTGAGCGAGTTCCGCATCATGATCGCTCTGTTCCAGGAGAACCGGGACGCCTTTATCAACGACAACATCAACCTGCTGCGCAAGGGCAAGGTTCTGCGCATTCCGGGCGTGGAACAGGTGCGCGCGATTCCGCGCCAGCAGGCTTTGAATATGTACGCTGAACACCTGGATGCCTGGCAGGTATACAAGCAGCGGATCGCCGGCAGCGCGCCGCTGGTGGCGCGTGCGCCGGAAACCGCGCCGGTCTTGCGTGCCATCGAGGATCAGGCGGACAGGAGCGCCGCGGATGCCGCCACGGCGCGTCCGTCGCAGCAATCTGTGCCGGAGCAGGCGGCCGAGGTAGCCGCGAGCCCGGAGCCGAAGGCGGAAAGCGAGAATGTGGACCTGCTCAAGATCGTGCAGGCGACCCTGGACGCGGACAAGTCCGCCGCGGCCGGGTCCGCCACAGCCCAGGGCACAGCCGAGCGGGACGCCCTGCGTAGCCAGATCAGCACCCTGGAGGAGGCCCTGGTCGCGGAGGAGCAATCCAACCAGGAGTTGCAGGAACGCCTGCGGATGCTCGAGGGCCAGGTAGCCAACGCAACCCGCCTGCTGGAGATCGAGAGCCAGTCGCTGGCACAGGCCCAGCAGGCCGCGGCGGACAATCAGCAGCCCCAGGCGGCGGCGGAGCCCGAAGTGGCCACACAGCCGGTGGTGGAGCCCGAAGTGGCCACCCAGCCGGTGGTGGAGCCCGAAGTGGCCACCCAGCCGGTGACGGAACCGGCCCCCCAGCCCGCACCCGAACCGCAGCTCGCGGCACCGCCGCAACCGCCGGCAAGGCAGCCCGAAAGGCAAAGCCCAACCATCGCCGAATCCGCGAAACCCGTTGCCGAGCCGGCCGAGCCGGCAACCACCCAGCGAGTCAGTCGTCGGGTGAAGTCCGAGGCCGGATTTTTCGATGATCTGTTTTCCTTCGGAGACATCCGCCTGTACGGGATCATTGCCGGGGTGCTGGTGGCATTGTTGCTGGTGGCGCTGTGGTTTGTCCGCCGCCGGCGTTCGATCGCCGAGTTCGAGGAAAGCATTCTCTCCGGCAGCGCCCTGGACGGTGCGTCCGATACCATGGATTCCGCGCCTCAGTCCGGTGGCAGCGACACCTCGTTCCTGAGCGATTTTGGCGTCCCGGGAATGGGCAGCATGCACGCTGACGAGGTGGACCCGATCGCCGAGGCGGAGGTCTACCTCGCTTACGGTCGCAGCGAACAAGCAGAGGAGGTGCTGCGCGAGGCCATCGGCCGGGACCCGGAACGCGCGGAACTCAAGCTCAAGTTGCTGGAGTTGTACGAGCAGCGCAAGGACCTGAAGGCCTTCGAGACCCTGGCGGAAGAAATGTATCCGGCGGACGGACAGAGCACGGATACCTGGGCCAAGGTGGTGGCCATGGGCACCCGCCTGAGCCCGGGGAACCCGCTGTTCAAGACCGCCGCGCTGCCGCTGGGAGTTGAAGCCGCGAACACCGGGGCGGAACCGGACGCCAATGAACTGGAACCCTTCCCGGTCCCCGAGCCGCAGCACGGGCTGGATCTGGACATGGACCTGGACCTGGACGACGCGCCACTGGCATCGGATGACGGGGACGCTGGCCTGGACTATGAACCCACCGCGAAGTTCAGTACCGACGACCTGATGGCTCCCCAGGCACCGCTGGAGATGGACGAGACCTCACCGCTCAGCGACGCGGGTGACCCCGGGCCACTGGACCGCGCCACGGATTCGAACGCCGGCGACGGGGTCGATTTTGAGTCCACCCTGCAGCCCGACGAGACGTTGTCGATGCCGGATGCCAAAGACGACACGGATCCCGGCATGCAGGAGTTCAAGCTGGACCTGGCCGATACCGGCGACCTGGAAGCGCTGGGGAATCTCGCCGCGGGGGATCTGGATGACCTGGACATTGCGGATACGGGAAGCAGCCCTGCGGACGACGGTATCGGGGACGCCGGTACCGTGGAATTCGATGTGGACACCCTGGGCGGGCTGTCCGCTCCCACCTTCGGCGCCAGCGAGCCGCAGCCTTCCGAGTCGGAAACCGGCGACGAACCGACCCCCTCCGGGGGCGAGGCAGCGGACTGGGATGAAACCGCAACCAAGCTGGATCTGGCCAAGGCCTATATCGATATGGGCGACGAGTCCGGAGCCCGCAACATCCTCGAGGAAGTCCTTTCGGAGGGCAACGAGACCCAGCGCCGCCAGGCGCAGGAGCTGGTTAGCCAGCTTGGCTCCGGCGGCTGAGCGCCGCCTGCTGAACGCGCCTCATGCGTGTCGCCCTCGGTGTCGAGTACGACGGCGCGGCGTTTTCCGGCTGGCAAAGCCAGGTTGGCACCCGCACCGTTCAGGACTGTCTCGAACAGGCCCTTGCCCAGGTCGCTGATCACCCGCTGCGGGTGGTCACTGCCGGCCGCACCGATGCCGGCGTGCATGCCTGTGCCCAGGTGGTGCATTTCGATACCCAGGCGCAACGACCCCGGCAGGCCTGGGTGCGTGGCACCGCCACCCATCTGCCGGCCGACGTGTCGCCGCTGTGGGCGCGGGAAGTGGCGCCGGATTTTCATGCACGCTTTTCCGCGCTGGCCCGCACCTATCGCTACGTTATATTCAACCGCAAGCAGCGGCCCACGTTTTTGCGTGGACGAGTCAGCTGGGAGCACCGGCCGCTGGACGCGGAGCGCATGCGGAATGCGGCCCTGTGCCTGCTGGGCGAACAGGACTTCAGCGCCTTTCGGGCCGCCGGATGCCAGGCAAAAACCGCGATTCGCACCATTGAACGTATCCATGTCTGGCGGGAAGATCGTTTCGTGTTCATCGAGGTGCAGGCAAATGCCTTCCTGCAGCACATGGTGAGAAACATTGCCGGTGTGCTGATGCAGGTTGGCTCCGGGGAGGCCGCTCCAGGCTGGGTGGCAGAAGTGCTAGCGACCCGCGACCGCACCCGGGGTGGCGTGACTGCAACCCCACAGGGCTTGTACCTGTTGGGCGTACGGTACCCGCCGCAGTTTGGACTCCCGGAGCCGGAAATGCATTTGCCGATGCCGGAGCCGGCATGACTCTGCGGATCAAGATTTGCGGCATCGCCCGCGTTGAAGACGCGCGGGCGGCGGCAGCCGCGGGGGCCGACGCGATCGGACTGGTATTTCACCGCGACAGCCCACGCGCGGTGGACATCCGCCAGGGCCTGGCGATCGTGGCGGCGTTGCCGCCCTTCGTCTCCGTGGTCGGCCTGTTTGTGGATGCCGATCCGGATCACGTGCGCGAAGTGATCACCGAGCTCCGTCCCCATTACCTGCAGTTTCATGGTAGCGAGAGTGGTGATTATTGCCGCAAGTTCGGTTTGCCCTATATCAAGGCCGTGGCGGTCACGGCCGGCATGGATGAATCGGCGGTGGCGGCCGGTGCCGCCGGCTATCCGGACGCGGCCGCGATTCTGCTCGATAGCGGCAGCGGTGGCAGTGGCGAAGCTTTCGACTGGAACTGCGTTCCGGCCCACCGGGACCGGCCGCTGGTGCTGGCTGGCGGACTTCGCCCGGAGAATGTAGCGCAAGCGGTTCGCCAGGTGCGTCCGGACGCGGTGGACGTCAGCAGCGGGGTGGAGAAAGTGCGCGGCCGTAAGGATGCGGATATGATGGCCGCTTTCATTGCGCAGGCACGCCAGGCGCTGGACGATACATGAGCAATCTGAAATCCAGGATGCTGCCGGATTCGGCGGGGCATTTTGGCATTTTCGGCGGCACCTTCGTTGCCGAAACCCTGATGCGGCCGCTGGCCGAGTTGCGTGAGGCCTGCGAGCGGTACCTCCCTGATGCCACCTTCCAGGCGGAACTGGACGAGGACCTTCGCCAGTATGTGGGGCGGCCGTCGCCCCTGTACCTGGCGGCGCGTCTCACGGCCCGCCATGGCGGTGCGCGAATTTACCTCAAGCGCGAGGACCTGAATCACACCGGCGCCCACAAAATAAACAATACGGTTGGTCAGGCACTGCTAGCCCAGCGGCTGGGCAAGCGACGGGTAATCGCGGAAACCGGCGCCGGACAGCACGGTGTTGCCACGGCGACGGTGGCCGCGCGCCTGGGTATGGAGTGCGTGGTCTACATGGGTAGCGAGGACATTCGCCGCCAGGCAATCAACGTCTATCGCATGCGCCTGCTCGGCGCCACGGTGGTGCCGGTCACTTCCGGGTCCCGCACCCTCAAGGACGCCCTCAACGAAGCGCTGCGGGACTGGGTGACGAACGTGGACGATACCTTTTACATCATTGGTACGGTGGCCGGTCCGCACCCCTACCCGATGATGGTGCGTGAATTCCAGGCGGTTCTCGGTCGGGAGGCCCGCGCCCAGGTGCTCGCCCAGGAGGGCCGACTGCCGGACGCGCTGGTAGCCTGCGTCGGAGGAGGTTCCAACGCCATCGGGCTATTTCATCCCTTCATCGAGGATACCGGCGTGCGCATGGTCGGGGTGGAGGCCGCCGGCGACGGACTCGATACGGATCGCCATGCGGCTTCCCTGTGTGCAGGGCAGGTGGGTGTGCTGCATGGCAATCGCACTTTCCTGATCGAGGACGCGGGGGGGCAGATCCGCGAAACGCACTCGATTTCCGCGGGGCTGGACTACCCCGGGGTCGGACCGGAGCATGCCTGGCTCAAAGAAAGCGGCCGCGCGGAGTACGTTGCGGTGGATGACAAGGAGGCCCTGGAGGCCTTTCATGAACTGACCCGCGTGGAGGGCATCCTGCCGGCCCTGGAGAGCGCCCACGCGCTGGCCTACGCTACGCGGCTTGCGCGGGAGCTGGGTCCCGACGGCGTAATCATCGCCAACCTTTCCGGGCGCGGAGACAAGGACGTGCACACCGTGGCCGAGCTCGAAGGTATCGAAATTTGAGCCGGTTGCAACATCGGTTCGACGCGCTGCGCGCCCATGGCCGGGTGGCGCTGATTCCCTTCCTGACCGCGGGTGATCCGAAGCCGGAAGAGACGGTGGCGCTGATGCACGCGCTGGTGGCCGGCGGCGCGGACGTCCTGGAGCTGGGCGTTCCGTTCTCCGACCCGATGGCGGAGGGTCCGCCCATCCAGCGGGCCTGTGAGCGTGCCCTGAAACACGGCATAACCCTTGCGGACGTGCTCGCTCTGGTGGCGGATTTCCGACGCGCCGACGGAGATACGCCGGTGGTGCTCATGGGCTACCTCAACCCGCTGGAGGTATTTGGCTACGCACGCTTCGCCCAGGCCGCCTCCGAAGCGGGGGTGGACGGCGTGATTACCGTGGACATTCCCCCGGAAGAGGCGGATGAATACCGGCGGGTGCTGGGCGAGTATGGTCTGGACCCGGTATTCCTGCTCGCGCCGACCACCACCGAAGAGCGTATTGCGCGAATTTGCGATGCCAGTCAGGGTTTTGTGTACTACGTCAGCCTGCGTGGTGTCACCGGTGCAGCGAACCTGGACGTTACGGAAGTCGCGCAACGGCTTGCGGTGGTTCGCCGCCACACCGACAAACCGGTGGGCGTGGGTTTCGGAATCAACGACGCCGAGTCGGCTGCGCAGGTGGCGCCGATTGCGGACGCGGTCATTGTGGGCAGCGCTATCGTCAACCGCATCGAGGAATACGGGGACCGCCCGGAAGAGCTGCGCGAGATCCTGCGGGAATTTGTTGCCGGGCTTCGGCATGCGATTGACGGCGCCACGGCACCAAAGGTATCCACGGCATGAACTGGTTCGAGAAACTTCTGCCGCCGAAAATCAAAACCTCCGCCAGCGCGACGAAGCGCGGCGTTCCGGAGGGGCTGTGGACCAAGTGCAAGACCTGTAACGCGGTGCTCTACCGAGCGGAACTGGAACGCAATCTGGATGTGTGTCCCAAGTGCGATCACCATATGCGAATCGGCGCGCGCAAACGCCTGGATTGCTTCCTGGATCCGGAAGGGCGCCAGGAGATTGGTGTGCAGCTACGGCCGGTGGATGTGCTCAAGTTTCGCGATGAACGCAAGTATCGCGATCGCCTGCACGATGCGCAGAAGAAGACCGACGAACCGGATGCCCTGGTGGTCCTGCAGGGAACGCTCAAGGGGCTGCCGCTGGTGAGTTGCGCCTTCGAGTTCGGTTTCATGGGTGGCTCCATGGGCTCGGTGGTGGGAGAGCGCTTTGTGCTGGGGGTGGAACGTTGCCTGGAGCAGGATCTGCCGCTGGTTTGTTTCTGCGCCAGTGGTGGCGCGCGCATGCAGGAAGGGTTGTTTTCCCTGATGCAGATGGCCAAGACCAGCGCCGCCTTGCGACGCCTCAGCGACCGGGGCCTGCCGTACGTCTCGGTGCTCACGGACCCCACCACCGGTGGAGTGTCTGCCAGCCTGGGCATGCTGGGTGATGTCAATGTCGGCGAACCCAACGCGTTGATCGGATTTGCCGGCCCGCGGGTAATCGAACAGACCGTGCGCCAGACCCTGCCGGAAGGATTTCAGCGGTCCGAATTTCTGCTGGAACACGGCGCCATCGATATGATTCTCGACCGGCGCGACATGCGCGACCGGATCCATAGCCTGCTCAGCATGATGCTTGGCAAGTAGAGCCGGCAACCGGCGCCGGATGGCAGTCCTGCAGCAACCACCCGCGCACGCGTGATCACCTCGCACCTGGCCAATCTCCCGCTGCTGCCCGCGCGGCGGACCCATGGCGAGCGGGTACGGTTGCATCGCCTTCCCGGTCCCGCGCGGTGTAGCCGCCGTCGTCTCGCTGCGCCCGCTTGAGCGCCCCATTCGACCTGGCCAGCTGGCTGCGGCACATCGAGGCGCTGCACCCCCGGGAGATGGATTTTTCCGATCTGGGGCGGGTGCGGGAACTGACCGCGGATTTCAACGCGCTTGCCATCCCGCGGGTGCTGGTGGCCGGAACCAACGGAAAAGGGTCGGCCGTGGCGTTGCTGGAGTCCATCTGGCTGGCCGCGGGATACCGGGTCGGCGCCTACTTCTCGCCACACCTGCTGCGCTTCAACGAGCGTATCCGCATCAATGGACAGGAGGTGGACGATGCGGCCCTGTGCGAGGCCTTCGCGCGCGTGGAGGTCCGCCGCCGCCAGGCGCTGACCTATTTCGAGTTCGTCACCGCGGCCGCTGCGGAGCTGTTCTGCCACGCGCGGCTGGACGTAGCGATCCTGGAGGTTGGCCTGGGGGGGCGACTGGACGCGGTGAATACCATCGACCCGGATGTGGCCCTGGTGACCCAGGTGGGCCTGGACCACCAGGCGTGGCTTGGCGACGATCGGGAACGAATTGGCGCAGAAAAGGCCGGTATCCTGCGGGCCGGGCGACCGGCGGTTTGTACCGACCGCGAGCCGCCGGCAAGCCTGCTGGCGCGGGCCGCAGAAATTGATGCACCCCTGGCGGTGCTGGGCCGTGATTTCGACTACCGGGTCCGGGGCCAGGGCTGGGACTGGCGGGAGGGGCAAAATTCCTACAGCGGGTTGCCCTGGCCCGCCCTGCGCGGTGCGCGGCAACTGGACAACGCGGCCGGTGCGCTTGCGGTGCTGGCACGACTGGCGGAACGGCTGCCGGCGGGCGGAAACGCCATTCGTCCGGGACTGCTGAAGATGCGGCTGGCGGGACGATTCCAGGTACTGCCGGGCCAGCCGGCGTGCGTCCTGGACGTCGCGCACAACCCGGACGCGGCCCGCGCCTTGGCGGAAGGCCTTGCGGCCCATCCGGTGCAGGGACAGACCCTGGCGGTATTCTCGGCGCTGGGGGACAAAGACGGCGCGGGGATGCTGAGCATCCTGAAGGACGCGATTGATCATTGGTACGTGGCGCCGCTGGGCTCGAGCCGCGGAGCCAGTCGCCAGCAGTTGCAGGAGTGGCTCGCAGCGGCTGGACTTTCGTCGCGGGCGCATCTGCTCAACGCGCCGGTACAGGCTTTTGAGGCCGCGCGAACCGCGGCGCAAGCCATTGATCGGGTAGTCGTTTTCGGGTCATTCGAAACTGTCGGTGTTATAATGCGTTATCTCGACCGCCTCTATGGATAAACCGGACCAGAGCCGGGCGCCGGTTGCCGCCGGCGCCGATTACAACCCCAGGCATCGCATCATGGGCGCCATCCTGCTCGTGGCGCTGGCGGTCATCTTTTTGCCCATGATTCTGGAGTCGCCGGAAAACGGCCCCACCGGCACGCCGCCGATGGAGATTCCGGAAAAGCAACACAAGGTATTCATCTCGAAGATCACGCCGGTACAGCCGGAAGCTTCCGGCGCCGGCACCGCAGCGGAGCCATCCGCCAGCGCAACGCAAACGGTTCCCGTACCGGAACCCGCCCCGGCCGGTGGCGAGCCGAAGCCGAAGCCGGAATCAACGCCAGCCGCGAGCAAGCCGGAACCGGTGGCCAGTACGCCGGCAGAGCCCCCGGCGGCGTCCGGCGCCGCCGACAGTGACGCCTGGCTGGTCCGCATCGGCACCTTCTCCAAGATGGAAAATGCCCGCCGGATCATGTCTCTGCTGCGCCAGAAGGGCTTCGGGCCCAAGTCCGGGGAAGTCCACACCGGCGGCCAGTCCGCGACCCGGGTGTGGGTCGGACCCTTCGCGACCCGTGACGAGGCGATCACGGTGCGCGCCCGGATTCTCAAGGAGACCGGAGAAGAAGGCCTGATCGTGGCCGACCAGTAAGCTCCCATGAATTTTCTTGATGTCGCGATCTGCGGCGTGATCCTGCTTTCGGCGCTGATCGGGCTGCTGCGTGGTTTTCTGCGCGAGGCCCTGTCGCTGGCCTCCTGGATCGGCGCCTTCTGGCTGGCCTGGGTGTTTGCGCCACGATTTGCGCCGTTCATCGCCGGCCTGGTGGAAAACGACATGCTGCGCCAGGTGGCCTCTTTTTCCGGAATTTTCATCCTCAGCCTGCTGGTGGCGGCACTGATCAGCAACCTGCTGCACCGGGGCGTACGGCGCGCCGGCCTCACCGGGCCGGACCGGGGGCTGGGGCTGATTTTCGGCACCTTGCGCGGTGCGGTGCTGCTGTCGGTGGTCGCCATGCTGGCGCACCTGACCGCCATACCCCAGGAAAACTGGTGGAAGCAGTCCCTGCTGATGGGCTACTTCGAGGCCTCCGGGTTCGTGTTGATCAAACTGCTGCCCGCGGAAGTTGCTCGCCGACTGGGCTATGGCTAGACTCCACGCCTCCTGAAGGCTCTCCGGCCCCTACCTCGTATGTGCGGCATCATCGGAATCCTCGGCAAGAGCCCTGTCAATCAGGCCATTTATGACGGTTTGACGGTGCTTCAGCATCGTGGCCAGGACGCGGCGGGCATCCTGACCAGCGACGGCCGGCGCGTTTTCCTGCGCAAGGACGGCGGGCTGGTGCGCGACGTATTCAACGGCGGCCACATGCAGGAACTGCGTGGCAATCTGGGCATCGGCCATTGCCGCTATCCCACCGCGGGCTGTGATTCCGCGGCCGAGGCGCAACCCTTCTACGTCAATTCGCCTTTCGGGCTGGCGCTGGCGCATAACGGAAACCTGACCAACGCGGAACAGCTCAAGCAGGACGTGTTCCGGGCCGACCTGCGCCACGTCAATACCGAATCGGACTCGGAGATCATCCTCAACGTGCTGGCACACGAACTCAAGGCCAGCGCGGAGGGGCTGAGTCTCACGCCGGACGACATCTTCCGTGCCGTGGGGCGCGTGCATGAGCGTTGCCAGGGCGCGTACGCGGTGGTAGCCATGGTAGTGGGTTTTGGCATCCTGGCGTTCCGCGATCCCTGGGGAATCCGGCCACTGGTCTACGGCCGTCGCGAAACCCTGGAAGGACCGGAGCACATGGTGGCTTCCGAGAGCGTGGCCCTGGATGTCCTCGGGTTTCGGCTGCACAGCGACGTTGGTCCCGGGGAGGCCGTATTTATTGATCTCGAAGGGCGCGTCCACCGGCAGCAGTGTGCCAGCGATCCCCACTATGCCCCGTGCATTTTCGAGTTTGTCTACCTGGCGCGCCCCGATTCCATGATCGACGGCATCGCGGTGCATAAAACCCGGCTGCGGATGGGCGAGCGGCTGGCGGCCAAGCTCGCGCGGGAAATGCCGGACAATGACATCGATGTGGTAATCCCAATTCCCGATACCAGCCGAACCGCAGCCTTGCAGCTTGCCTACGATCTTGGCCTGACCTACCGGGAAGGTTTCATCAAGAACCGGTACGTGGGCCGCACCTTCATCATGGCCGGCCAGGCGCAGCGCAAAAAAGGCGTGCGCCAGAAACTCAACGCCATTGATCTGGAGTTCCGGGGCAAGAACGTATTGCTGGTGGACGATTCCATCGTGCGTGGCAATACCTCGAAGCAGATCATCCAGATGGCACGCGAGGCCGGGGCGAGAAAAGTGTATTTCGCCTCCGCCGCGCCGCCGGTTCGTTACCCCAACGTCTACGGCATCGACATGCCCAATGCAGACGAACTGGTCGCCAGCAATCGCACCACCGAAGAGATCTGTGCGGAGATCGGCGCCGACCGCCTGATCTTCCAGGACCTGCACGACCTGGTCGCTGCGGCCAGCGAGGGAAACCCGAAAATTCAGCAGTTCGATTCCTCCTGCTTCAATGGCGAGTACGTCACTGGCGACGTGAGCCCGGAGTATCTCGAGAACCTTCGACGCATGCGCAGCGATGAGGCCCGCCAGCAGAATCTGTTCCGTGATCTGAATGTCGCGGAATTAGCCAACCACCGCTGACCCGTGGCTTCGAAAAGCGACAACTGGAGCCGTTTTGGCTTTGCTACGCGAGCGGTGCGGGCCGGTCAGCGGCGCACGCACGAAGGTGAGCATTCCGAGGCGATCTTTACCACTTCCAGCTACGTATTCGACAGCGCGGCGGAAGCGGCTGCGCGGTTTTCCGGTGATTCGCCTGGTAACGTCTATTCGCGTTTCACGAACCCTACGGTTCGCGCCTTCGAGGAACGCCTGGCTGCGCTGGAGGAGGGAGAGCGTTGCGTGGCCACGGCGTCCGGCATGTCGGCCATACTTTCCCTGGCGATGAGTTGTCTGAAGGCAGGTGACCATGTGCTCGCCTCGCGCAGCCTGTTCGGATCCACGGTGCTGTTGTTCGAAAATATTCTGGGACGATTCGGTGTCACCACGGACTTCGTTGCACCTGGCGATCTCGATGCGTGGAGGCAGGGTATACGGCCTAATACGCGCCTGTTGTTCGTGGAGACGCCGTCCAATCCGCTGATGGAAGTGGCGGATATTGCCCGGTTGGCGGAGATCGCCCATGCCGGAGATGCGTTGCTGGCAGTGGACAATGTTTTGTGCACGCCGGCGCTGCAACAGCCTCTCCGGCTGGGAGCAGACGTCGTTGTGCATTCGGCAACCAAGTTTCTGGATGGTCAGGGCCGATGCGTGGGGGGCGCGGTTGTGGGTTCGGAGGCGGTAGTCAGCAAGGTGTATGGATTCCTGCGTACCGCGGGTCCGGCCATGAGCCCTTTCAACGCCTGGGTGTTTCTCAAGGGCCTGGAAACCCTGGGGCTGCGCATGCAGGCCCAGAGTGAAGCGGCGGGAGCGCTGGCGCAATGGCTAAGCGAACGGGCCGATGTGGGGCGCGTCTACTATCCGGGCCTGGCGGACCACCCGCAACGGGAACTGGTGCAGCGCCAGCAATGCGCCGGTGGCGCGGTGCTCAGTTTCGAGATCAACGGCGGGCGCGAGGCCGCGTTCCGATTTATCGATGCCACCGAACTGGTCTCCGTGACAGCGAACCTGGGGGACACCCGTTCGACCCTGACCCATCCGGCCACCACCACCCACGGCCGGCTGACACCCGAGCAACGCCAGCAGGTGGGCATTGGAGAAGGGCTGCTGCGCGTGGCCGTGGGGCTGGAGGATCTCGGCGACCTGCAGGCCGACCTGGATCTGGGTTTCGCCGCCGCCGGCTGATTCATGGAATCCATGGACCTGGCCCGGGCGCGCGCGCTGTTGTCGGACCTGTACCGGGAGGCCCTGGCTGCGGTAGACGGGCACCGTTGCGTGGCGCGGGCGCTCGCCGACTCCGGTTCTTCCCTTGCCGGTGACGTGTATCTGCTGGCCATGGGCAAGGCGGCCTGTGCCATGGCCGGTGGCGCGCGGGAGGTGCTGGGTCCGCGTATTCGCGACGGCCTGGTGATCACCAAGCATGGCCACGGGGCGGGCGACCTGCCCTGGCCGGTACTGGAAGCCGGGCACCCGGTACCGGATGCCGCCAGCCTGGTGGCCGGCGAACGCGTGTTGCGCTGGTGCGATCAGCTGCCCGCGGATGCCCAGGTACTGGTGCTGATCTCCGGCGGCGCATCCGCCCTGGTGGAGTCGCTGCCGGATGGCGTCAGCCTGGAGCACCTTGCGGATCTCAACCAGTGGTTGCTGGCCAGCGGAGCCGGCATTCACGAGATGAACGTCCTGCGCCGGCGCCTGTCACGCATCAAGGGCGGTCGCCTGGCGGCCCGCCTGGCGCCACGATCGGTGCTGGGGCTGTGCCTTTCGGATGTTCCCGGGGATGATCCGGCGATTATCGGCTCCGGGCCCCTGGGGCCGGTGCATCCAATCGAGGAATTCGTGCCGCTCCCGGAACACCTGGAAGCGGTGTTCCAGGCGGCCGAGCCGTTTCCCGGCATGCCCCTCGACCATGTTCGCCTGGCGATCGTGGGCAGCAACGCGGACGCCCGCGCGGCGGTGGTGGCGGGTATGCACGCGCGGGGCGGCGAAGCCACCCTGCACCGCGGGCTGCTGACTGGCGATGCGATCCATACCGGCGAGCGGCTGGTGGATTGGCTGGCACAAAGCGCCGTGGGATCGCTTCAGGTCTGGGGTGGCGAGGTCAGCGTACAGTTGCCCGAATCGCCGGGTCGTGGCGGCCGATGCCAGCACCTGGCCCTGGCCGCGGCCCTGCATATGGTACGCAAGGGAATGCCCATGTGCCTGCTGGCGGCGGGTACCGACGGCACGGACGGGCCGGGCGAGGACGCCGGGGCGCTGGTGGACAACGAGACGGTTTCCCGCGTGAACCGCGCCAAGCACAGTCCGCGGCCGGCGCTGTCGGCGGCCAACAGCGGACCGGCACTGGAAGCCAGCGGTGACCTGCTGCGCACCGGGCCGACCGGAACCAACGTGATGGACCTGTACCTGGGGATACGCGTATGAGCCGATGGGCGCTGTTGATCTGCCTGGTGCTGGCCGGCGCGGGATACGCGGCGGACGGCCCGCAGCGGGGGCTGAAGGTAGTCTTCGATGAGACGGAGCCCGGGCTCGAGCCCTTTCCGACGCGGATGATCGTTACGGACGCCTTTTTGCGCGTGGACTCGGGTCAGGACGACAACGAGTTTCTGCTGTTCGATCGCAAGGCGAAGGTGATCTACAACGTCAGCGCCTTTAACCGCGCCATCCTGGTGATACGCAACCAGCCGGTGAAGCTGGAGCCACCGATGGCCCTCGCCAGCCACCGTGAAGAGCTGCGTGACCCGCAACCCGCGCACTGGCGTGAATACCCGGTGCAGGCCCATGCCTATATCACCAATGACAAGGTTTGCTGGCGTGTGGATTCGGTTGCCGAGGGACCGCTGCTGGCTTTGCGGGATGCCCTGGTGGAGTTTCATCGCGTCCTGGCCGGCGAACAGGCGGCGATCGCGGCGGACACACCACCGGAGTTTCAGCAGGCCTGCGATCTGGAGCACAACGTATTCCGGCCGGACTGGTACCTGGCGGCGGGCTTTCCCCTGCGCCGGGACGACCTCAGTGGACGTGTGCGGGTGCTGCGTGAATTCGAGGAAGGAATCGAAGTGTCCCCGGCGCTGTTTGCGCTGCCGGCCCAATTCCAGCGTTTCAGCCGGGAGCAGATGACCGGAGATTAGGCGGATGTCAGGCGGGAGCCCGACATCCGCCTAGTCTCCCGTCATCCCGAGCGGAGTGAGGGATCTCCCCCGGATTACGCGGTGTGCGTACGCAGGATTGCTGAAGATCCCTCGTCGCCCTTCGGGCTCCTCGGGATGACACCATTTCTAAATCTCACACGCCCGCAGATCAAACTCCCCGTCCCGCCATTCCAGCACCCACCCCTGCGCGTCCCAGTCGCCAAGCACGATGCGCTCGGCCGACCTTCCGTCCAGTTCCAGCGCGTGCCGGGCGGGCCGGTGGGTGTGGCCGTGAATCAGCGTGCGTACACCGGCACCGCGCATAGCCGCGCGCACGGCGTCCGGGTTGACGTCCATGATTTGCGCCGACTTGGTCTTTTTCCCGGCCTCGCTGCGGCGCCGCAATTCACCGGCGATGGCCAGGCGTTCGGGCAGTGATTTGCTAAGAAACGCATGTTGCCAGTCGGCGCTGCGCACCTGGGTGCGCCAATGCTGATGGTCGGTATCGTCGCTGCACAGGTCATCGCCATGCAGCAGCAGCACGGGCTCGCCGCCCAGGTGGATCACCGTGCCTTCCGGGATCAGTTGCCCGCCGCTGGCGTTGGCGAACTCCGCACCGAGAAGGAAGTCACGGTTGCCGTGCATTACAAACAGCGGGGTCTGCTGGCTGAAGGTATGCAGGGCGGCGACGATTTCCTGGGTGCCGGGTTCCCGCCACACATCATCTCCGACCCAGTGTTCGAACAGGTCGCCGAGGATGTACAAGGCTGCGACATCGCCGGCCCACTGGTCCAGCCGGCGTAGCAGGCCGCGGGTTACCAGCGGGCGCTGCGCGCACAGGTGCAGGTCAGAGATAAACAGGGTGCGGCTCACCAGCCTGTCAGTTTAACTCCTCCACCAACTGGATCAGCACGTCCTTCAGGGGCACGTTCTGGTGCGGTCCGCGGGAGATCGTGGGTATGCCCTCGATTCGCTCGAGAATTTCGGTTCCACTGACGATGCGTCCGAAGACGCAGTATCCCCAGCCTTCGTCGGTGGCATCGCGGTGGTTGAGGCCGCCGTTGTCAACGGTGTTGAAGAAGAACTGGGCGGTGGCCGAGTGAGGATCCTCCGGAAGCCGCGCCATGGCGATGGTCCCGCTTTCGTTTCGCAGGCCGTTCTCGGCTTCGTTGCGTATCGGTGGACGGGTATTCTTCTGCACCATGCCGGGTTGAAATCCGCCACCCTGGATGATGAAGCCATCGACGACACGGTGAAAAACCGTATTGTCATAGAAATGGTCACGCACGTAGGCCAGGAAATTGGCCACCGTGCGTGGAGCATGCTGGGGATACAACTCCAGGGTTATCGGCCCCAGGGAGGTGTGGATTACGACCCGCTTTTCGTCCATTCGTGGATTCTAGCAGCCGGCGGGGCCGGTGCCGTGTCCTCGCGCCGGCGGCCCGACCACCGGCGGGCGGCCGCGGAACACCGGGCGCCGGCATGTTATATTTCCGCGCCGCCGAACACCGTGCCCATGCTCGAGATCTACAACAGCCTTTCCCGCCGCAAGCAAGCCTTCCGCGCCCCGGATAGTGGTCCGGTGCGCATGTACGTCTGCGGAATCACGGTCTACGACTACATTCATCTGGGCCATGCCCGCATGCTGATCGTGTTCGACCTGGTGGCTCGCTACCTGCGCTCCCGGGGGTACCAGCTTACCTACGTGCGCAATATTACCGATGTGGACGACAAGATTATTGCCCGGGCCAACCAGAATGGCGAACCGGTGGAGGCGCTGACGCAGCGCTTTATCGATGCCATGCACGAGGACGAGGATGCCCTGGGCATCGCCCGCCCGGACCTGGAGCCGCGGGCCACGGTGCACATGCCGCAGATTCTGGGGATGATCGGGCGCCTGGTGGAAAACGGCTCCGCCTACCTGGCTGGAAACGGGGACGTGTACTTCCGGGTGCGTGGTTTCGCTGCCTACGGCCAGCTGTCCGGACGTACGCCGGACGAAATGTTGTCCGCGCCGGACGCGGCGGCAGACGTGGACCCCGGCGAGGAGAAGGAAGATCCACTGGATTTTGCCTTGTGGAAGGCCGTCAAACCGGGTGAGCCGAGCTGGGATTCTCCCTGGGGACCCGGGCGGCCCGGCTGGCACATCGAGTGTTCCGCCATGTCCACCCACTGCCTGGGAGACAGCTTCGACATCCACGGCGGTGGTCAGGATCTTCGTTTTCCCCACCACGAGAACGAGATCGCCCAATCCGAGTCCGCCACCGGCGCCCGTTTCGTTGACGTGTGGATGCACAATGGATTCGTGCGCGTGGACGAGGAAAAGATGTCCAAGTCGCTGGGCAACTTTTTCACGGTGCGCGACCTGCTGCAGCACTACGATGCCGAGGTGATCCGCTTCTTCGTACTGAGCAGCCACTATCGCAGCCCGTTGAATTACACCGACAGTTCCCTGGAACAGGCACGCAACGGGCTGCAGGCGTACTACCTGGCGCTGCAGGATATTCCCGCCGGTGGGCGCCTGCTGGAGCACTGGCAGGAGCGTTTTCGAGCGGCAATGGACGATGATTTCAATACCGCGGAGGCGATGGCGGTGCTCGCCGACCTGCGCCACGAGATCAATCGTGCCCGCGATGGAGGTCCGGAGCCGCTGGCGGATTTGGGATATACGCTCCGCACCCTGGCGGAACCGCTGGCGCTGCTGCAACGACCCGCGGAGGACTTTCTCCGGGGCACCGGCGGCGGTGTCGGCGGCCTCAGCGATGCGGAGATTGCGGCCCAACTGGCGGAGCGCGAGCAGGCCCGCGCGGACCGGGACTGGGCGCGTGCCGATGGTATTCGCGATGCCCTTGCCAGCAAGGGGGTCATTCTCGAGGACGGCGCCGCGGGCACCAGCTGGCGGCGTACCTGAAGCGCCCCGGATTCCCCCCCAAGTGGGCGGTTGACCGCTTGCCCGCTGATCCGTTACCTTCCCGCTCCGCACTTCCGCAAGCGACTTGCAGAAGAAACGCCCGGGCTGCGGGCGTTTTTTGTGCCTGACATACCAGCGAGCAGACAGCAAAATGGAGTTAACCGGCGCCGAAATCTTCGTGAAATGCCTCGCTGACGAGGGAGTCGAATTTATCTTCGGCTATCCCGGCGGCGCCGCATTGCACATCTACGACGCCATTTACCGCCAGGATGCCGTCAAGCACATCCTGGTGCGACATGAGCAGGGCGCTACCCACGCGGCGGACGGCTATGCGCGGGCCACGGGCCGACCCGGCTGCGTGCTGGTGACTTCCGGCCCCGGGGCGACCAATACCATCACCGGCATCGCCACCGCCTATATGGACTCGATCCCGCTGGTGGTTTTCACCGGCCAGGTGCCGTCCATGCTGATCGGCGACGATGCATTCCAGGAAGTGGACGCGGTGGGTATCTCGCGGCCCTGTGTGAAACACAACTTCCTGGTCAAGGACGTGCGCGAGCTCGCCAGCACAGTAAAGAAGGCCTTCTATATCGCCACCACGGGTCGTCCCGGGCCGGTGCTGGTGGATATTCCCAAGGACATTACCGCCCATCGCTGCGCCTATGACTATCCCGAAAGCGTGAGCATGCGCTCCTATGCCCCGGTCACCCGGGGCCACCAGGTGCAAATCAAGAAGGCGGTCGAACTGCTGCTTTCGGCGCGCCGGCCGATTGTCTATACCGGTGGTGGCGTGATCCTGGCGGAGGCGTCCGGGATATTGACGGATCTGGTTCGCCAGCTGGGGTTTCCCTGCACCAACACCCTGATGGGCCTGGGAGCCTTCCCGGGTGATGACCCGCTGTTTCTGGGCATGCTGGGCATGCACGGGACCTACGAAGCCAACCTGGCCATGCACGAATGTGATGTCATGTTGGCGGTGGGCGCGCGTTTTGACGACCGGGTCACGGGTGACCTCAACAAGTTCTCGCCCCACGCGCGCATTATCCACGTGGACGTGGACCCCTCATCGATCAGCAAGAACGTGCCGGTGGAGATTCCCATCGTCGGCAGCGCGGACCTGGTGCTGGCGGAAATGGCCGAGGCCCTGCGGGATTCGGGCCGAGAGCCGGACAAGGAGGCGCTGGCGGCCTGGTGGCAGCGAATCGCGGAATGGCGGGGCAAGAATTCGCTGGCCTATAACCACTCTGACACGGTCATCAAGCCGCAGTATGTGATCGAGAAGCTGTACGAGCTGACCGGCGGCGATGCCTATATCACGTCGGACGTGGGTCAGCACCAGATGTGGGCAGCGCAGCACTACAAGTTTCGCAAGCCGCGGCGCTGGATCAATTCCGGCGGCCTCGGCACCATGGGATTTGGCCTGCCTGCCGCCATGGGCGTCAAATTCGCCTTTCCGGACGACCAGGTGGTGTGCGTCACGGGTGAAGCCAGCATCCAGATGTGCATCCAGGAGTTGTCCACCTGTAAGCAATATGATCTTCCCATCAAGATCGTGAACCTGAACAACCGCTATATGGGCATGGTGCGCCAATGGCAGGAGTTCTTCTACGATCGCCGCTATTCGCATTCCTACATGGACGCGCTGCCGGATTTTATCAAGCTGGCCGAAAGTTACGGGCACTCGGGAGTTCGCGTGGACTCGCCGGCGGATGTGGAAGGGGCTCTGCGCGATGCGCTTGCCCGGAAGGATGATCTGGTGTTTCTGGATTTCATCACCGACCAGACGGAAAATGTGTATCCCATGATCGCGGCGGGCAAGGGACAGAACGAGATCATTCTCAAGCCCAGCGACGAGCCCAGCGAAATCGACGAGCGCGAGCTGGCCTGATGCGTCGGATTATCTCCATCTTGCTGGAAAATGAAGCCGGGGCGCTTTCCCGCGTGGCGGGCCTGTTTTCAGCGCGCGGCTACAACATCCAGTCGCTGACGGTCGCTCCCACCGAGGACGATACGGTTTCGCGTATGACCCTGGTGACAACCGGGTCCGAGCGCATCATTGAGCAGATTACCAAGCAGCTGAATAAGCTGGTAGACGTAATCAAGCTGGTGGACCTCACCGAGGGACCTCACATCGAACGGGAGATGATGCTGATTCGCGTTCGCGCGGTGGCCGAGCAGCGGGAAGAAATCAAGCGCCTGGCGGATATTTTTCGCGGCCGAATTATTGACGTTTCGGAGACCGCTTTTACGGTGGAGCTGACGGGAACCGGCAACAAGCTCGAGGCCTTTCTCGGCGCGTTGCCGCGGTCCAGCATCCTGGAGACCGTGCGTTCCGGAGTGTCCGGAATCTCCCGCGGTGAAAAAGGCCTGCGGATATGAAATACCGAAAAACGACATTCGTGTCGTTTTTCTCAACGAAATCGGAAAACGTGGTTTACCGATTCCTCTGTTCTTCACGCGTTCTAAGGCGCCTGCAGAATGTTGAACCGTCCCGGTATCGAAGTGCGAGTGCTCGGATTTTTCCTGGAGTGACGAGATGAAAGTATTTTACGATAAGGATGCGGACGCGGGCGTCATTGGGTCCCGCCGTGTTGCGATCATCGGCTACGGATCGCAAGGGCACGCCCATGCCCTGAACCTGAAGGATTCCGGCGTGGACGTGGTGGTTGGTTTGCGCGAGGGTTCCGCTTCCCGGGCCAAGGCCCAGGAGGCCGGGCTGGCGGTGGCGGATATCGCGGGCGCCGTGTCGGGAGCCGATCTGGTCATGATTCTGGCGCCGGACGAGAAACAGGCGGCCCTGTACAAGGAGCATGTGGAGCCGAACCTGCGCCAGGGCGCGGCGTTGGCCTTCGCCCATGGTTTTAATATCCATTTTGGTTTCATCGAGCCACGGGCGGACCTGGACGTATTCATGGTGGCCCCCAAGGGCCCCGGCCACCTGGTGCGCTCCACCTACGGCGAGGGCGGCGGTGTGCCGTGCCTGATCGCGGTGCATCAGGACGCCTCCGGTCAGGCCCGCGAGTTGGCGTTGTCCTACGCATCCGCCATCGGCGGCGGCCGGGCCGGCATTATTGAGACCACGTTCCGCGAAGAAACCGAGACGGATCTTTTTGGAGAGCAGGCGGTGCTTTGCGGCGGCATCACCGGTCTGATCCAGGCGGGCTTCGAGACCCTGGTGGAGGCGGGCTATGCGCCGGAGATGGCCTATTTCGAGTGTCTGCACGAAACCAAGCTGATCGTGGACCTGCTGTACGAAGGCGGGCTCGCCAACATGCGCTACTCGATCTCGAACACCGCCGAGTATGGCGATCTGACCCGGGGTCCGCGTGTGGTCAACGAGCAGACCCGCGCCGAAATGAAGAAGATTCTCGGCGAAATCCAGTCCGGCGAATTCGCTCGCGAGTGGATGGCCGAGAATGAAACCGGTGGGAAGCGCCTGCCGGAATTGCGCCAGAAGGCGGCTCAGCATCCCATCGAGGAGGTTGGTGGCCGGCTGCGGGACATGATGCCGTGGATCGGCGCCCGCCGCCTGGTGGACAAATCCGTCAACTAGGCGGCTCCCCGAATGTCCGGTCACAGCCCGCATCTGATCGCCCGAGAGGGCTGGTGGCATGTCGGTCTGGCGATTGCGGCGGCGCTGGTGGTGCAGGGGCTGGCGGGCCTGGCATGGGCCCTTCCCCTGTGGCTGCTGGTGGTGTTTGTCCTGCAGTTTTTTCGCGACCCGGCCCGACGGATTCCTTCCGAGCCGTTGGGGGTGGTGAGCCCGGCGGACGGTCGCATTGTGTTCGCCGGTCCGGCGCAGGACCCCTTCCTGGAACGTCCCGCGCAGAAGATCAGCGTATTCATGAACGTGTTCAACGTTCATTCCAACCGCTCCCCGGTGGCAGGAACCGTCCGGGAGCGCTGGTACACACCGGGGCGTTTTTTCAATGCGGCGCTCGACAAGGCCTCGGAAAAAAATGAGCGCAACGCGTTGTGGATCCGGACCGACGAGGGGGATGATGTGACCTGCGTGCAGATTGCCGGCCTGGTGGCACGCCGGATCCTTTGTTACAGCCAGCCCGGGGAACGCCTGGAACAGGGGCAACGATTTGGGTTCATCCGCTTCGGCTCGCGGGTGGACGTCTACCTGCCGGAGAATGCCCGGGTCACGGTTGCACCCGGACAAAAAGTGAGTGCCGGCAGCGACCTGCTGGGCTATCTGGTGCGTTAAGGGCAGGGCAAAAGCCGAATGGCATGCCGATGCGCGGCACGGTAGCGGCAGGATTCGGCGTTATCGACGGCTTTCCGGTAGAGTAAATCGGCGTTCTGGAACAGACCATGGAAGAAAAAACACCCGTAAAGGGCATTTACATCCTGCCCAACCTGCTGACCACCGCCGGACTGTTTGCCGGCTTTTTCGCTATCGTGCGCGCCCAGGCGGGCCACTTCGACGAAGCGGCCATGGCGATCTTCATCGCCCTGGTGATGGATGGTCTGGACGGGCGGGTGGCTCGCCTGACGCGCACGACTTCGGACTTTGGTCTGCAATATGACAGCCTGGTGGACATGGTGTCCTTTGGCATGACCCCGGCGCTGGTTCTGTACGAGTGGGCCTTGCAGGGGCGTGGCAAGGCCGGTTGGCTGGTGGCCTTCGTTTTTGCCGCCGCGGTGGGACTGCGCCTCGCGCGTTTTAATACCCAGAAACACACGGACAGCAGTTTTTTTCAGGGCCTGCCATGCCCGGCGGCAGCGGCGGTGGTCGCGGGGCTGGTATGGGTCATCGATGGATACGGCCTGGTGGGCGCCGATTTCGCACTGCCGGTGATGCTGCTGACCGTGTACCTGGCGCTCATGATGGTCAGTAACCTGCCGTTTCGCAGTTTCAAGGACATCGACCTCAAGGACAAGATTCCATTCGTGGCAACCCTGGCTATCGTGTTCGGCATCGTGCTGGTGTCCTTCGATCCCGCCCACGTTCTGTTCGCGCTGTTCGCAATCTATGCTCTCTCCGGGCCGGCAACCTGGCTGGTCCGGCGCCGGGCCGGACGCTCCGGCGCGGCCGTTCGGAGTGGCGAAAAAACCGCTCGGCGCAAACGACCGGGCGAGGGCCCCGGCGGGACTTGAAATCCGCTCGCGTGACGCGTATAAATCTGCGCCCATGAAGTCTGCAGTCCTCCATTCGCCCCTCCTGGGCCTTCTGCTGCTGCGCCGCTAGGCGCAGACACTCCCCCTTTCCCAAAATTCGGCTTTTTTCTCTGATACGGGACGTCAAAAACGTCCTGGTATCCACGCAGGCTGCTGCAACACGGGTTGCTTCCAGCAGTCGGCCAACCCGGCGGGTTCCGCCCAGGCGGCAACGCGCGCGAACGGACCAGAACCATGAGCGATACACTTTTTATTTTTGACACGACCTTGCGCGACGGCGAGCAGAGCCCGGGCGCCTCCATGAACCGGGACGAGAAGGTGCGCATTGCGCGGGTACTGGAGCGGATGCGGGTGGACATCATCGAGGCGGGTTTCCCCGCCGCCAGTCCCGGAGATTTCGAATCGGTGCAGGCAGTGGCGGCGGCGGTGCGCGACAGCATCGTCTGCGGGCTGGCGCGAGCCACGGAAAATGACATTGACCGCGCGGCCGAGGCGGTCGCCCCGGCGGCTCGTGGCCGGATTCACACCTTCATTGCCACCTCGCCAATCCACATGCGCGAGAAACTGCGCATGTCTCCGGACGAAGTGCTGGAGCGCGCCGTGTGGGCGGTGCGCCGGGCCCGGGGATACACGGACGATGTGGAATTCTCGCCGGAAGACGCCGGGCGCTCGGACACGGATTTCCTGTGTCGCGTATTGGAGAAAGTCATCGATGCCGGTGCCCGCACTGTCAATATCCCCGACACCGTCGGCTACAACGTGCCCGAGCAGTTCGGTGCCCTGATTGCAACCTTGCGGGAGCGGGTGCCTAACTCCGACAAGGCGGTATTTTCGGTGCATTGCCACAATGACCTGGGCCTGGCGGTAGCGAATTCCCTGGCGGCGGTTTCCGCCGGGGCACGCCAGGTCGAATGCACCATCAACGGACTTGGCGAGCGTGCCGGCAATGCGGCACTGGAAGAGGTGGTGATGGCGGTGCGTACGCGGCGCGACCAGTTCGACTGTGATACCCGCATTGATACCACCCAGATCGTGCCCGCCAGCCGCCTGGTTTCGAATATCACGGGGTTCCCGGTGCAGCCCAACAAGGCGATCGTCGGTGCCAATGCCTTTGCCCACGAATCCGGTATCCACCAGGATGGCGTGATCAAGAAACGGGAAACCTACGAAATCATGCGCGCCGAGGACGTGGGCTGGAGTGCCAATCGTATCGTGCTGGGGAAACATTCCGGGCGCAACGCATTCCGGCAGCGGCTTTTGGAACTCGGAATCGAGTTCGACAGCGAGGAAGATATCAACTCGGCGTTCAGCCGTTTCAAGGACCTGGCGGACAAGAAGCACGAGATCTTCGACGAGGATCTGCAGGCGCTGGTGACCGAAGAGGGGCTGGCCCAGGGCGGACACATCCACCTGGTGGCCCTGGGGGTGTGCTCCCAGACGGGGGAGATTCCCGAGGCCCGGATCGTGCTCAATGAGAATGGTGAAGAGCGTGAAGCGCGGGCTGCCGGCAGTGGTCCGGTGGACGCCGCATTTCGCGCCATCGAAGAAATCATCGAGAGCGGCGCGATCCTGGAACTGTATTCGGTGAATAACATCACCAGTGGCACGGATTCCCAGGGCGAAGTCACCGTCCGGCTGGAGCGGGGCGGGCGTATCGTCAACGGCCATGGGGCGGACACCGATATCGTTATCGCCTCGGCCAAGGCGTACGTGAATGCCCTGAACAAACTGGTCGCTCCCGGACGCCGCGAGCACCCCCAGCAGGGGCAGCCCATATGAGCGCTCCCTTTCGGCGGGAAATCGGGACCAGCCGCGGCAATGGTGTTCGCCGGCTACGCATTCACCTCCACTCCGGCCGACGGCTGCGGCCGTCGGCCGGATTCGTTGGCGGTGCTATGCTAAGTCCATGACCGGGGCACGCGGACAGTACCTGTCGGCGCTGGGCATCCGCCGCTGGCGCCAACGGGCGCCGCGGGCGGACGCCGGCCAGCCGCCGGCAACCGATTCGTCAGCAGGCGCTGCCGCGCGGCCCGGGCCGGCCCCTCGGCCGGAAGTCCCCACTGCCACCCACGCTGGTGTGGAGCGGCTCGGCTGGGAAGAACTCGCGGAACGGGTACCCGCCTGCACCGCCTGCGAGTTGCACCGCAGCCGGCACAATACCGTTTTCGGAACCGGCGACGTCCGTGCAGACTGGCTGTTCGTCGGCGAGGCGCCGGGCGCCGAAGAGGACCGCACGGGAGAGCCGTTCGTAGGCCGTGCGGGGCAGCTGCTTACGGCCATGCTGGCGGCGCTGGATCTGGAGCGTGGCCAGGTATACATCGCCAACGTGCTCAAGTGCCGGCCGCCGGAGAACCGCGATCCGATGGGAGACGAGGTGGCTTGTTGCGAGCCATACCTGCACCGGCAGGTGACGCTGATTGAGCCACGCATGATCATCGCGCTGGGACGTTTTGCGGCGCAATCGCTGCTCAAGAGCAGCGAGCCGATCAGTCGCCTGCGGGGCCGCGTGCACCGCTACGGCCCCTACGACTGCCCGTTGGTGGTGACCTACCACCCCGCCTACCTGCTGCGCAATCCGGCAGAAAAGCGCAAGACGTGGGCGGACCTCTGCCTGGCGCGGGAAAATCTGGGGTGAGCGCGGTCCCGGTCCACGAGGGCGTCTGCCTGCGCGATATGTGCGACGCGGACCTCGCAGCGGTCATCGAGATCGAGGAGAGGGCCTACCAGTTCCCCTGGTCGGAGGGAATCTTTCGGGACTGCCTGCGGGTGGGCTACGTATGTCGTGTGTTCGCCGGACTGCAGGACGAGGTCATCGGCTACGCGATCCTGTCCGTGGCGGCCGGCGAGGGACACCTGCTAAACATTTGTATTGACCCACAACACCAGGGTGCCGGCCTGGGGCGCCAGTTGCTGGAACAGGTGCTGGAACTGGCGGACCACCTGCGGGTGCACATTCTGTTTCTGGAAGTACGTGCATCAAATCGAGCGGCGGCCCGGCTGTACCGCTCGGCTGGGTTTCGCGAGATTGCGCGGCGACGGAACTACTACCGTGCCGAGAATGGGCGGGAACATGCGCGGATACTGGCGCGGGTGATCCACGCTCCCTATACCCGTCCCTGACGGGCCGCGGTTCACCAGGGACGGCACGCCGCTATTCGCCGGTCCGTCCGGCAGCATTCATTCCGTTCCGACCGCGAAGAAGCTGCGCAGCGCTTTGCTCCGCTGTGGTCGCTGGTCAGGTTCGCAACGCGGTATCGCTAATACCAGATGACCAGGCCACGGCCCAGGCGCAAAGTGTCGCTCAGGTGCAGGCCGTTCCAGCTTGCGAGTTGGCGCACTCCGACGCGGTATTGGCGGGAAATCTGCCAAAGGGTGTCGCCCCGCTGGACGGTATGCACCAGTCGCTTGCGGTTGCCCGCCGTATCGGATTCTTTCGGCGCTCGCGGCAGGGACGCAACCTGGCGAGCCGTGTTGCGGCTGGACAACGGAACCACCAGGTCCTGTCCGACATGGATCAGGTTGCCGCGCAGGTGGTTGGACTGCTGCAGCGCGGATATCGAGATGCCGTAGCGATTCGCGATGTGCCCGAGGGTGTCACCCTGCCGCACGTGGTGGCGGGCCCAGCGCAGGCGGTCCTTTGGCGGCAGGTCGGCGAGGGCGGTAGCCAGGGACGCACTGTTTTCCCGCGGCACGACCAACTTGTGCGGACCATCCGGGGGCGTGGCCCAGCGCAGGTAGCCGGCGTTGAGGGCGTACAGTTCGTCCGCCGAAATGCCACCCAGTCGGGCAGCGACTC
The DNA here is from genome assembly GCA_022340345.1 of Gammaproteobacteria bacterium. Classification (GTDB taxonomy): domain Bacteria; phylum Pseudomonadota; class Gammaproteobacteria; order HyVt-429; family HyVt-429; genus JAJDOE01. The sequence goes on along the minus strand of JAJDOE010000014.1, from coordinate 6,323 downwards.
CCAGGTCGATCTGGCCACCGGCATCCACTACGGCAAATTCCGGCTGGTTCGGGAAGTCCGGGAGTTCCAGTCCGAAGCGTTGCGGATCTCGCACGATGTGCACCACCGCCATCAGCTTGGGCACGTAGTGGCGGGTCTCCCGCTTCAGTTGCAGCGACTCGTAGTGCGTTGGGCCGCCGCGGCGGGCATTGGCTTCGCGGGCCCGGGCCACCCGTCGTTCTCCCGCGTTGTAGGCCGCCAACGCCAGCCGCCAGTCGCCGAACTCGGCGTGGAGTTTTTCCAGGTAATCGAGGGCGGCGCGGGTCGCCGCCAGCGAGTCGCGTCGGCCGTCGTACCACCAATCCTGCTTCAGCCCGTACAGGCGACCGGTGGAGGAAATAAACTGCCAAAGGCCAACCGCGCGCGCCCGGGAATAGGCGGTAGGCCGGTAGGCGCTCTCAATCGCCGGCAGCAACGCCAGTTCCATTGGAAGCTTGCGGCGTTCAATTTCTTCGACGATGTCGTACAGGTACAGCCGGCTGCGCCGGAACATGTTGTCCACGTATCGCGGGCGGTTCGCGTACCAGTCTTCGAACTCCCGCACCTGCTTGTTGTCCATGTCCGCCAGGTGCATGCCGGCACGAATGCGTGCCCACAGGTCGGCATGCACGATGGGCGCGGGAACGGATGGCGTCGCGGTCCGGACCGGGGGCGCTACGGCCTGGGTCACGGGCACGGGCACGGAATCCGGAACGCTGGAGACCTGGCGCGAAGTGGTGGTGGTACAGGCGGCCACGCTGGCCAGCGCCAGCATTACTGCTGCCGCGCGCAGTTGCCGCAGCCCCCCCCGACGCTTTACTCCCATGGCTGCGGCATACTAGAGAACCGCTTGGCGGGGGTCAATTCGGTCAATTCGCTCTTCTGCCCGGCGCCGGCCCTGGCGGGTTCGGACGGCACACCCGCTCAGCCTTGAAATCCGTCCTTCCAGCGGCGGATTTCGGCGAATACCGCGGTGGCGTTTGCCAGCGACTGGCCGGCGTGGGCCTCGGCGCTGGCGCGCACGCTGTGCTGATCGCAACGCAGGAACGGGTTGCAACGCCGCTCCACCGCAATGGATACCGGCAGGGATGGTTTCCCCGCGGCGCGCAGTTCGCGAACCTGCTCCAGACGCTGCCGGATGTCGGGGTTGTCCGGCTCCACCGCCATGGCGAATGCCAGGTTGGCGAGCGTGTATTCGTGACCACAAAAGATTGCCGTGTCAGCGGGAAGCGCCGCCAGCTTGCCGAGCGAAGTGTGCAACTGTTCGGCGGTCCCTTCAAACAGGCGCCCGCAGCCAGCGGAAAACAGGGTATCGCCACTGAACAACCCGGCCTGGCATAGAAAAGCGATATGACCGGCGGTATGGCCGGGAACATCGAATACCTCGAAGTCCAGTCCCAGTTCCGGCAGGCTGAAGCGATCTCCCTCGGCCAGCGCATGCGTACGCCGGGGGATGTTTTCGCCGGCCGGGCCATACACCGGGATTCCGAATTCCTCGACCAGTTCCTCGATGCCGTCGGAATGATCGTAGTGGTGGTGTGTGCACAGTATCGCGCTGGGCCGAAAGCCCAGCTCACGGCAACGCCTGCGCACCGGTTTCGCGTCACCGGGGTCCACTACTGCGCAGGCGGAATCCGACTTTCCGCGCGGCAACCAGATATAGTTGTCCTGAAAGGCGGAGGCATGTAAAACCGCGTCCATCCGGAGAGTTTTCATTTTTGCCTGCCGAAGGTCAAACAGTGGAGCAACGAGCACTCGCGGGATGGTTCAGCTCTCCCCTGGGCTGCTCCCTGCAGGCCGCCGAAGTTCACCATTTGCGCGGTGTCCTGCCCGCCCTGCGCGGCCTGGTGGCGGTTCAGGTCAGCCATCCGGGTGGCCCGCTGGACTGGCTCGCGCCGAGTTCCGCGATCACCCGAATCGGCATCGGGACCCGATTCCCCTCCGCCTTTGATGGGAGCACGGTGCAAGCCGACTGCCAGGACTGGCCCCTGGACCAGGACAGCGTGGACCTGGTGCTTTTCCCCCACACCCTGGATTTCTGCGCGCTCCCCCACGCCGTGCTGCGCGAGTGTGCGCGAGTGTTGCGTCCGGAGGGAAATCTGGTGGTTCTGGGATTCAATCCATTCAGTTTATGGGGCATGTACGCACTGATGAACCGGGCCCTGAACCGCCGCCGGGCACCCTGGAACGGACGATTTCTGTCCCTGAACCGCCTGCGGGACTGGCTCAGCCTGCTGGATTTCGAATCCTGTGGTGGCGCCATGCTCTATTACCGCCCCCCGGCCCAGAGCGAAGCGATCCGCCAGCGACTTCAATTCCTGGAGCCCGCCGGGGATCGCTGGCTGCCGATGCTGGGCGCAGTCTACGTCCTGATTGCGCGCAAGAAGGTTGTGGGCATGACGCCTCTGAAACCCCGCTGGCGCCAGCGCATGACCGCTGGCCTGGCCGAACCGGCAATCCATTTCGATGCCCAGCGTTGAAGTCCATACGGACGGCGCATGTCGCGGAAATCCCGGTCCCGGCGGCTGGGGCGTATTATTGGAGTGCAACGGGCAGGAAAAGGAACTCTACGGCGCGGAGCAGCAGACCACCAACAATCGCATGGAGCTGATGGCGGCGATCCGCGCGCTGGAACATCTCAAGCGGTCCTGCCAGGTGGCGCTGTATACGGACTCGCAGTACCTGCGAAAGGGCATTACCGAATGGATCGCGCAGTGGCGCCGGCGCGGTTGGCGCACCGCGTCGAAAAAGCCGGTCAAGAACATCGACCTGTGGCAGCGCCTGGAGGCCGCGGTAGAACGGCACGAGGTGGAATGGCATTGGGTCAAGGGACATGCCGGTCATCCGGGCAACATGCGCGCCGACGAACTGGCCAATCGCGCAATTGACGAAATGGGTAGCTGAACATGCGGCAGATCGTTCTGGATACGGAAACCACCGGCCTGGAGCCGGAACAGGGGCACCGCATCATCGAAATCGGTTGCGTCGAGTTGCTCAACCGCAAGCCCACCGGCAACACCTACCACCAGTACCTCAACCCGCAGCGGGAGATCGACGAAGGCGCCCTCGAAGTGCACGGGATTACCGTCGAATTTCTGAAAGACAAGCCCGGTTTTGCGGACATCGCCGCAGACTTGATGGCCTACCTTTCCGGTGCGGAACTGGTTATTCACAACGCGCCCTTCGACGTGGGGTTCCTGGATCACGAGCTGGCTCGCCTGGAGGAATCCGGCGCGACCCGGATCGCCGACCACTGCCGCGTGGTGGATACCCTGGTGATGGCCCGGGAAATGCACCCGGGGCAGAACAACAGCCTGGACGCCCTGTGTCGGCGTTATTTTATCGACAACACCCAGCGCACCCTGCACGGCGCGTTGCTGGACGCGGAGATTCTCGCGGACGTATACCTGGCAATGACCGGTGGCCAGGTGGCTTTGTCCTTCGATCCGGCCCAGCACCCGGGCGGTGGCGATCCGGGGGCACTTCGTGCCTTGCCAACGGACCGGCCGCCGTTGTTGGTGATCCATCCCAGCGAGGCGGAAGAGGCCGCCCACCAGGCGCGGCTGAAGGCGATCGACGCCAAGGCTCCAGACGGCTGCCTGTGGCTGCAGATGATGGGGCGCAGCGATCCGGAAGCCGAAGCGGGTTAGTGTGCCGTTGCCGGACGCCTGAAACTGCGGGACAGCAAGAGGGACTATACTCGGCGGTTCCCGCGCCGTTTTCGGAGCCGCCGATGGAGCATCCCGCCGCTGAGCACCCCGAGGCAGATCATTCGCCTCCGCAGCCGGTAGTGGCCGGACGGGACTACCGCGGACGCGAACTGGCCGCCGCCCGCTTTGCCGGTGCGAATCTCGCCGGCGCGGTATTCCGCGACTGCGAACTGGTGGCTGCAGATTTTTCCGGCGCCTCGCTGGCGGGCGCGGATTTTTCCGGATGCGACCTGCGTGGTGCCGAATTCGTGGGGGCGGACCTGTATGGCGCGTTGTTCACCGACGCGGTACTCACCGGTGCCGACCTCAGCGACGCGGACCTGTCCCTGGGCCAGTTGCATCGGGCGCGCCTGCATGGCGCCTGCCTGACCGATACCAAGCTCAGTGGGGCCCAGCTGGCAGGCGCCGACCTCAGCGGCGCGCGCCTGGGACGCGCGGATCTGTATGAAGCGGATCTGAGCGGCGCCCGGCTGGGCGGCGCGGACCTGCGGCGCGCCAATCTCTCCATGGCGTTATTGGAAGGAGCACATATGCCCGGCGTCGCGCTGCAGTACGCGCGGTTGTCCATGGCGCGGCTGGCGAAGGCCCGGCTCTGCGGGGCACGCCTGTATTCCGCAAGCCTGGCCGGAGCCGACCTGGCCGGGGCCGACTTGCGTTACGCGGACCTGGCGGCCGCGGATCTGTCCGACGCCGATTGCACCGCCACCAGCTTTTTCTTTGCCCGCCTGCCGCGTGCGGAACTCAATGGTGCGATATTGGAGCGGGCCGAGATGGAAGGCGCGGACCTGAGCCACGCCAACCTGAGCGGTGCGCGATTGCGCGGCACCGGCATTACCCGACCGGTGGCCGCCGCGGTGCGGGGCCTTGCCTATGACGAGGCAACCCGCTTTGACAAGCGCGAACGCCCGCCGCTGCCCGCTAAAATACCGGGCTGAGGCGATATCCCAGCCGCCGCAGGCCAGCCAGTAGTCCGTTATCTCCGGGCAGGTGCAGCGCGCCCACGGCGACAAAGGCGCCACCTTCCGCCAGCCTCGGCAGCATGCGTTTGAGCATGCGCACGTTGCGTTCATCAATCAGCCGGTGCCGGAATTCCGCGTATACGCGCCGGTCCCGCGGTGCATGGGCGTCCACCGCCGCCACTACCTGATCCAGGTCGCGGCTCAGGTAGGCCCGTACCAGGTCCTCGGTCATGCCAGCAAGCTGGTCGTGGCCGGCGATGGTTTCTTTCAGCAGTAGGACCTGATCCGACATGGGCATTCCGTCCAGCACGGCGAATTGCTCGGTGGCGGTTTCCAGGCCATGTCGCGCCAGGCCGGCCTCGCGAGCCTGGCGCTCCAGTACCAGCTCCAGGTGTTCCAGGCCGTTTGGCCGCGGCATGCTCAGGGTCAGAATCGCGGCCCATGGTTTCGATACCTGGGCCAGTCGCCGTGGAATGCCCCGTCCGGCCAGCAGGCGCACGGTTTCATCGGCCAGGGCGGCACCCGCAACGTCCGCCAGGGTTCGCCCATCACGAAAAAACATCAATTCGCCCAGCGACGGGTCGGTTAGTTGCTCGCTGAGTACCTCGGTGGTCAGACTGCGGCTGGCCGCAAGCGCGGTACGCACCGCTGGCGGCAACCGGGTCAGGCGCGGGTCCGCCAGGTGCATGGTCCCAAGCAGGTAGCTGGGCTGCGCATGGCCGTCCTCGATTCGCCACAGCAGGCTGCCGGCGGAAGTCGCGGACCAGGTATCGGCGGCGGATTTCCGCGCCGGCGCATTCAGCGTCGTCCCGTCGTGGGCCGCGCTTTTCGCGGCGCCCGCCGGCTGTGCGTGGACGCTGCGGAAATCCGGCAGCACCACGGTGTGGCCCTGCCGGTACAGTTGCTCCCGCTGCTTCAGGGCGGCGCCGCTGAGGCGTTCGCCGTGTGGCCGCTCTCCGTGCTCGCTGTCCAGGATCGCCAGGGAGTCGGCGCGGGCCGCCGGCGGCGCCAGCAGAAGGCCGCCGGCGAGGGCCGCGGCGACAAAACCAATCATGCGGCGGCAGGCCCGGCTACCGTCATCAGCCGTTGAGCAGCAGGTGAACCCAGATGCTGGCCGCGTAGCCCAGGGCGATGGCCCAGCTCCAGCGCAGATGACGGAAGAAGGTGTAGGTACCGCGGGCCTGGCCCATGAGCGCAACTCCCGCGGCGGAACCGATGGAGAGCAGCGAGCCACCGACACCAGCGGTCAGGGTTACCAGCAACCACTGATCCAGCCCCATCTGTGGATTCATGGTCAGCACCGCGTACATCACCGGGATGTTGTCCACGATCGCCGAGACCAGTCCAACCAGGATATTCGCGGTCGTGGGGCCCAGCGCCGTGTAGCTGGCCTCGGATAACAGCGCCAGGTAGCCGATGGTGCCCAGGCCCCCCACGCACAGCACCACCCCGTAGAAGAACATCAGGGTATCCCATTCGGCGCGTTTCATGCTGATGAAGATGTCGAAGGGCCGGCTGCGCGGTTTGAAGTGTCGGCGCAGGCGGGCGTCGTCGATTTCACCGACGGTCATGGACATTTCCGCAGAATCCGTTTGCAGTTCGCCATTCAGCTCGTTACGGCGCAGGAAATAGCCGA
>JAJDOE010000040.1 GCA_022340345.1 Gammaproteobacteria bacterium | reverse complement strand
TACCCGCTCCCATCACCGGAAGCGTGACAGCCGTGCATGTCGCCAAGGGTGACCAGGTCAATCCGGACGAGGCGCTGGTGGAAATCCGCGTTGATGCCTGAACAGCGACTGATCCTGGCCTCCTCCTCCCCGTTCCGGCGTATGCTGCTGGAGCGCCTCGGTCATCCCTTCGACGTGATCAGCCCGGACGTGGACGAAACCCCGCGGCCCGGCGAAAAACCGCAGGCCCTGGTGGAACGACTGGCGCGGGACAAGGCGCAGCGGGTTGCCCAGGACCATCCCGAGGCACTGGTGATCGGATCCGACCAGGTAGCGCAACACGGGCAGCGCATCGTCGGCAAACCGCACACACGGGAAAACGCAATTGCCCAGTTGCGCGAGGCCTCCGGGAAATGCGTGACGCTTTACACGGGTCTGGCGCTGGTGAATGCGACGAGTGGCAGCGTCCGCAGCGAAGTAGTGCCCTACACGGTATGTTACCGCCAGCTGGATGACGAACTCATTACCCGCTACCTGGAACGGGAGCAGCCGTACCAGTGCGCTGGCAGCCTGCGCGCGGAAGGGCTTGGTATCGCGCTGCTGGAGTCCTTCCAGGGCGACGACCCGAACGCGCTCATCGGCCTGCCATTAATCCGCCTGGTGCGCATGCTCGAGGCGGAAGGCTACCCGGTCGTATAGCCGCGCCGGGGCCTTCAGCCCCGGTTTTCAGCGGAAAAAAATTCGCGAGACGGCGCGCCCCAGCGCGGTGTCGAACTCGACGCCCATACGTTCCCAGAAATCCTGTTCCGGCGTGTATTCGATCAGTTCGTCACTGTCCATCAGGGTGCGTGCGACTTCACGGGGACTTCCCAGATCGTCCACCAGGCCCAGCTCCACCGCTTCTTCGCCAGTCCAGAACAGGCCCGAAAACAGTAGGTCCGGTTCGCCATGCAGGCGCGAGCCACGACCCTCCTCTACCGCGTCGATGAACTGGCGGTGCACCCGGTTCAACAGTTTCTGGGCATGCTCTCGCTGGCCCTCCTTGACCGGTGAGAACGGATCCAGAATGCCCTTGTCGCGACCGGCGGTCAGCAGCCTGCGCTCGATGCCGAGTTTTTCGATGGCGTCGACGAATCCGAAACCATCCATGCGCACGCCAATGGAACCGACGATGCTGCTCTTGTCCGCGTAGATCTTGTCCAGGGCGACGGCGGCGTAGTAACAGCCGGAGGCGCATACCTCCGTCACCACCCCCACCAGCGGTTTTTCCGGGTATTTCTTGCGCAGGCGCTGGATCTCGTCGTTGAGGATTCCGGCCTGGACCGGGCTGCCACCGGGGCTGTTCAGGCGAAGAATTATGCCGCGGGCATTTTTGCTGGCGAAGGCCTTCTCCAGCCCGTCTACCACCACGTCGGCGCTGCCACCATAGTCGACGCCCATTACGCCGTTCAGGTCCACAACCGCCGCGTGGGGCCCGGATACCGGGTGCCCGTCGGACTGGTTGTATAGCAGGCCGAAGATGGCCAGAAATACCACCAGCCAGGTCAGGCGGAGAAACAGGTTCCAGCGCCGCGTGGTTCGCTGTTCGCGCAACAACGACTTGCTGAGCTGGGCCAGCAGGCTGGATTCAGCGTGCGGATCGGTCATGAGTTCATCCCTCGTTACTGCGGTACATGCGACAGTCGGAAACCGGAATCTGCCAGTATGAGCCAGCCGTCCCGCTCAAGCACGGAAACCGGCAACAGCCCCTGACCCCGGCAGGGGCCCTGCAGGCAGGCGCCGGTCTGCGGATCGTAATAGGCACCGTGCAGGGAACAGATGATGCCACGGGCCCCGGCGTCCAGGAACTCTCCGGGTTCCCAGTCCAGTTGCACCCCCAGGTGGCTGCAACGGTTGAGCCAGGCGCGTACGGTCCCGCCGTGACGGATCGCGAAGGCGGGCTGGGCCGCTTCTCCCGGCTCCGCATTTTCCGGCCGTACGGAAAACCGCACTCCGCTGCCCCGCTCCCGTAGTGCCGTAGCCTGGCAAATGCGTGTGCTCATGTCCCGTTCCCGGCGGGTCGTTCCAACTGGGTGAGAAAATCGCGCAACTCCTCGGGTAAAGGACTATGCACGCAGACGCGCTGCGCGGACTCGGGATGCGGAAAACACAGCCGGCTGGCATGCAGAAACATCCGCCGCAGGCCCAGGGCGCGCAGCTGGCGATTGCAATCTCTTTCCCCGTAACGGGGGTCACCGGCCACCGCCAGGCCGGCCCCCGCCAGGTGAATTCGCGCCTGGTGGGTACGTCCGGTCAACAGGCGGGCCACCACCAGCGTCTGGCCCCCGCTGAAGCCGCGCACCCGGCGGAGCTCGGTACGCGCCTCGCGGGTGCTGGAGCCAGGACCGGTTCCCCCGAGCGGGGCATCCAGCACCGCCCGGGGCGTCGCCATGGCGCCGCAACACAGGGCCAGATAGTGTTTGCGTACCCGTCCACCGGCCGCGAAGTCCCCGTGCAGCCGCACCAGAGCCTCCCGGTCCAGGGCAATCAGCAAGCACCCGGAAGTCTCCCGGTCCAGGCGGTGGACCAGTTCCGCCCGGGCCAGTTCACCACCGTGGGCCCGCAGCCCCTCAATCAGTCCGGCGGGGACACCGCTGCCGGCGTGAACCGCTACCCCCGGAGGCTTGTCCAGCACCAGCAGCCGCGCATCCCGGTACAGAATGCGGCCACTCAGGCCAAACGGCCGGACGCTCAGCGGCTCGCGACTGGACTGGCGCACCGGCGGAATGCGCACCATATCCCCTGGCCGCAGGCGGTAGTCCGGGGCGACCCGGCCTCCGTTGACGCGTACTTCGCCCCGGCGCACGATCCGGTAAATCCGGCTCTTGGGCACGCCCTTCAGCGTTCGAATCAAAAAATTGTCCAGACGCTGGCCCCCGGCATGGGCATCAATGCGCAAATGCTGGACGCCAACGGGGGCGGGTGGCTTCATGGCGGAGGACTATAACAAATTGATGTAGCTGTGCTTTTTTGGTAACTTCGCGTTCCAATACCAGATTCCGGCAATTTCCGGGGTATTGAAAGAATGGTTTTTGCGGCAGCCGATATGCGGGTGTCGCGCTCCTAAAGGGCGCCCCATGGTCGGGCAGCCCGGCGCTGACCGGAAGTCCCGGCGGCGAAACAGAACGAATATGCGCCCCGCTGCCGGCGTTACCGTACTCCCCGCTGGAGTACGGCGAGGCAGCCTTAAGCGACGAAGCGCCGCCCGGTGGGCGAGCACATTGCGTGAGGAAGCACGCAAGCGTGGCGGGGTGCCGAGGATTTTGCGATGAGGCGTATGCTCTTCAACGCAACTCACCCGGAGGAGTTGCGTGTTGCCATCGTTGATGGCCAACGGCTGCTGGACCTGGACATCGAGTCCACCATCTACCAGCAAAAAAAGGGAAATATCTACAAGGGCCGCGTAACCCGCGTGGAACCCAGTCTCGAAGCGGCTTTCGTCGACTTCGGCGCTGAGCGCCAGGGATTTCTTCCCCTCAAGGAAATATCCCGCAGCTATTTTTCCAACTTTTCCGATGACACGCCCATGGCGCAGGTGCGCATTCAGGACGTGATCAAGGAAAAACAGGAACTGCTGGTACAGGTGGAAAAAGAGGAACGCGGCAACAAGGGCGCCGCGTTAACTACTTTTATCAGCCTTGCGGGCCGGTTCGTGGTGTTGATGCCGAACAACCCCAAGGGCGGCGGCATCTCCCGCCGGATTGAGGGAGAGGAACGCAGCGACCTGCGCGATGCGCTCTCCCAGATCGAGGTGCCGCACGAGCATGCCCTGATTGCGCGCACCGCTGGTATCGGCAAAAGTGCGGAAGAGTTCCAGTGGGACCTCGACTACCTGCTGCAACTGTGGACCGCGATCGAGTCCGCCGCCTCGGACCGCCCCGCCCCGTTTCTGGTTTACCAGGAAAGCAACCTGGTAGTACGCACGATTCGCGACCACCTTCGTGACGACGTCAGCGAGATCCTGGTGGACAGCCAGGACGTGTACGACCGGGCCCGGCGATTCATGGAGCAGGTCATGCCCCAGAACCTGCCGCGCCTGAAGCACTACCAGGATACGGTACCGCTTTTCTCGCGTTTCCAGATAGAACACCAGATTGAGTCGGCCTTCTCCCGCGTCGTGCGCATGCCTTCTGGCGGACAGTTGGTCATCGATCACACCGAGGCGCTGGTCACTATTGACGTAAACTCCGCACGTGCCACCCGCGGCGGCGATATTGAAGAGACCGCGCTGCAGACCAACCTGGAGGCCGCCGACGAAGTGGGCCGACAGTTGCGCATGCGTGACCTGGGCGGCCTGATCGTGATCGATTTTATCGACATGGTGCCCACCCGTAATCAGCGGATGGTGGAAAACCGGCTGATGGAGGCTCTCAAGGCCGACCGCGCCCGGGTACAGGTAGGACGTCTTTCCCGCTTCGGGTTGCTGGAAATGTCCCGACAGCGGCTGCGCCCATCCCTCGGCGAGTCGAACTACCACGTATGTCCACGCTGTGACGGTACCGGTCGGCTTCGCGACGTGCAGTCCAGCGCTCTAAGCATTCTGCGCATCATTGAGGAAGAGGCGCTCAAAGAAAATTCCGAGGCGGTGCACGCCCACGTGCCAGTGGAAACTGCGAGTTTCCTGCTGAACGAAAAGCGCCACGAACTGGGCACGATGGAAAAACGCCTCGGAACACAGATCTACGTGGTGCCGTCCTCCGACCTGGAAACGCCCCACTACCGGATTCACCGCCTGCGCGCCGAGGAAATGACCGAGGTCGAGGGCACCCCCAGCTATTCGCTGGAAATGAGCGAAGAAGAGGAACCGCGCAATCAGTCGCGCAGCAACGCGCCAACGCCGGCTGAGAAACCGGCGGTCGGGGAAATCTCTCCCAGCGCGTCGATCCCGCTTCGACCAAAACAGCGCAAAGGGCTTTTCATGTGGCTGCGCGAGCTATTGTTCGGCACCCCGAAACCGAAAAAGCGCGCCTCCACGACAGTCGGTTCCAAGGGCCGACGGTCCCGCAGCCCCGGCAAGCGCGCCGGCGGCGAGCGCCCGGCCGGCGAACGCGGCGCCAGCAACAATCGTCGTGGCGGCGGTCGTTCACGCAGCAAGTCGACGGGTGGTGGAGAGCCGCGGCGCGCCGGCGCGGCAAAAGAATCGCACGGCAGTGAACGCCCGGAACGAGGTCGCGGATCCACCGCTGGTGGCGGTGAGCGCGGCAGTGGCTCCGGACGCACAGCCGGCGGCGGCAACAACGGCCCCAAAACCGGTGCTGGTCGTTCCCGGCGTTCCCGCCGCGGTGGACGCGGCCGAGGCGGCGGCGAAAGAAATGCGCCGGCCCCGGACAAGGCGGCCGCTGGCGAACCCGGAAATACCGCTCCGCCCCCCAGCGATAACCGGCGGTCGCCGAAGCTGGACGAAAACAAGGCACCGGCTGCGGCTCCGGACGGCAACAAGGCGCCGGCTGCGGCACCGGATGGCAACAAGGCGCCGACGGACCATTCGCCACCGGCCAGTTAAGCGATTCGCCAGCGGCGCCGATGCGCCGCTGGCGGTTCAGCCGGCGCTTACCCGCACCAGAATCCGGCCGGTCTGGCCGCCCTTGAGAATGGTGCGAATCTCTTCTTCCAGTCCCTCCAGGTCGCATTCCCGGGCCATTGCGTCCAGGTTCGACGGACGCCAGGGGCCCGCAAGGCGATCCCAGAGGTCTCGCCGCTGCTGCATTGGACAGTCCTGGGAATCCACCCCCAGTAGCGCCACGCCACGCAAAATGAACGGATACACGGTGGTGTGGAGTTCCGGCGAGGCGACCAGCCCGCAGCAGGCCACGGCACCCTGGTAGTCCATGGACCGCAGCAGCCCGGCGAGCACCGGACCACCCACCGTATCCACGGCACCGGCCCATTCGGATTTGCGCATCGGCTTTTTCTCCTCGGCCGTGACGGCCTCCCGTCCCAGCACCTGGCTGGCGCCCAGGCGTTCGAGGAATCCGGCGGCCGCGGCCTTGCCACTCACGGCAGCCACCCGGTAGCCACAGCGGGCCAGGATCGCAACCGCCATCGACCCCACGCCACCAGTGGCGCCCGTCACCAGCACCGGTCCCCTCTGGGGGGTGAGCCCCACGCTCTCCAGCCGTTGCAGGCACATCGCCGCAGTGAGCCCGGCGGTGCCGAAAATCATCGCGTCGCGCAGCTCCAGTCCAGCGGGTAGCGGGACGATCCAGTCCCCGGGAACCCGGATCAACTCACCAAACCCCCCCGGCGTATTCATGCCCAGATCGTAACTGGTGACGATTACCCGTTGCCCTTCCGTAAACGCGGGATCGCTGCTGGATTCCACCACGCCGGCGGCATCGATTCCGGGCGTATGCGGAAAATTTCGGGTTACGCCGGGATGGCCCTCGGCGGACAGCGCGTCCTTGAAATTCAACGCGGAGTACTGCACGCGTACCGTGACCGGGTGGTCCGGCAGATCGTCCACACTGCGCATCTCCAGTTTGCGGCTGACGCCGTCGTCGCCCTTGCGCACAACCAGTGCGCGAAATTGCTGATTATTCATGGCCTGGGTCCTTATCAAATACCGCGAGAGACTCCACGTGGGTGGTATGCGGGAACATATCGAAAACGCCGACCCGGGTCATGCGATAGCCAAACTGGTGCACCAGCATACCGGCATCCCGGGCCAGGGTTGCCGGGTTGCAGGACAGGTACACCAGCCGTTCCGGCCGCGACTTTTCCAGCGCCTGGACTACCGCCAGCGCACCGGTCCGCGGCGGATCTACCAGCCACTTCGTAAAACCGGACAGGTCCATGTCCTTCGGCGGCCCCTGTTCGAGGTCGCAGGCATCGAAGGAAACGTTTTCAATGTCATTGTGCGCGGCATTCTGCCGGGCGCGCGCCACCAGCCCGGGTAGCCATTCCAGCCCATGGACAAATGCTGCCCGGCGCGCCAACGGCAATGTCAGGTTGCCCAGGCCACAGAAAAAATCCACAACCCGCTCCTCAGGCGCTGGCGCCAGGACTTCCACCACCCGGTCCACGATTGCGCTGTTGATCTCCGCGTTGACCTGAATGAAGTCGGTTGGTCGGAAATGAATTTCCACCTGATGTCGCGGCAGCGAATACACCAGTGGTGGCGGATTCACCGGCTCCAGGGGAGTTACGCTTTCCAGGTTCCCGGGTTGCAGAAACACCTGCATCCCGGATTGCAGCGAATACTCCCGCAGCCGCTGCTGGTCCTCCGCCCCCAATGGGTCCAGGTTCCGGAATACCAGCGCCGATTGTGCATCCGCCACCGCCACCTCGATTTGTGGAATCCGGTCCGGGCGTGCAAGGGAACCCAGCAGTTCCCGCAGGGCGGGCAACTGGTCGCTGATATGCTGCGGAAGTACCCGGCACTCGAGCATGTCGGCAATGTAGGCGTGGCGCCGTTCGCGGAAGCCCACCAGTACCCCGCCCTTCCGGGGAACGTATCGTGCCCCCAGGCGCGCGCGACGCCGGTAATTCCACAACGGACCGCTCACCGGCGCATCCACCTGTTCCGGGTTTACGCGCGCCTTGAGACGCAGTTCATTCAAGAGCCCCTGGTGTTTGCGCTCCAGCGCCGCTTGCGGGTCCAGGTGCTGCAGGGCACAGCCGCCACAACGGCCGAAGGCCGGGCAGGGAGGATCAACCCGTTCCGGCGCCGGCTCCAGTATCTCCAGCAACTCTCCCTGGTCCCAGGCGCGACGTTTGCGCCGATGCCGGAAACGCACCGTGTCCCCGGGAAGCGCGTCGTCGATGAACACCGCCTTACCGTCCAGGTGAGCGACGCCCCGCCCGTCGTGGCTGAGATCAGTTACCCGAACGGTGTGTTCCGCCGGGTTGGTCAACGAGCGCGACTCAAGGGGCAATCCAGGCCTGTTCGAAGGCCTGCAGGTGTTCCCGATTGCTTTCGTGCAAAAAAGCTCGAACCCGTTCGCACTCGGCCTGGTAGCCGCTGTCCGTCAGGTTGCCGCGAATCAGCGCCCAGCGCAGGTAGACCAGGTAGGTATTCAGCACGTCGGTCTCACAGTAGTTACGGATCTCCGCGATGCGCCCGTCCTGCCAGGCTCCCCAGACCTTGGAGCCGTCCATGCCCATCTTGCCCGGAAACCCCAGCAGGCCGGAGACCTCATCCAGCGAGCCAAAGGCGCGCGCCTGGTAGCCCGCCAGGACATCCATCAGGTCCGTGTGCCGGGAATGGAAGCGGGAAAGGTAATTGTTCCATTTGAACTCACGGTCGTCGTCTCCGGTATCCCAGTACCGTGGGCAGGCGACCCCGTGGCGCAGTGCCCGGTAGTGCAGCACCGGCAGATCAAAGCCACCGCCGTTCCAGCTCACCAGGTTCGGTGTATACCGTCCAACCCCGTCGAAAAAACGCTGCACCAGCTCGTCCTCCCCGGACTCCGTGTCGCCCAGGGACCAGACCCGGAACTCGTCCTGGTGGCGAAATGCCACAGAGATCGCGATGATGCGTTGCAGGTGGGCTGGCAGGAATTCATTTCCCGTCTTTTCCCGACGATGGGTGAACATCACCTCCGCAACATCCTTGTCGGACAGACCTTCCAGGTCATACAGGCGCCGACCGGTTTCGGTATCCGGGATGGTTTCGATATCGAAGGCCATTACATGCATGGGTCGGATCACCTGTGTTTTTCCGGGGCTGGAACTTCGGAGGGAAACGGGCCGACGGAAAGGTAGCGGTCACCCCGGTCGCAGATGATCGTAACGATCGTCGCGTCCGAGATCTTCTCGGCGACCCGCAGACTGGCGGCTACCGCCCCACCGGACGATATTCCGCAAAAGATACCCTCTTCCCTGGCAAGGCGCAGGGTCATATCTTCCGCCTCCTCCTGGGTTACCTCGAGCACTTCATCCACCCGCGAGGGTTCATAAATCCTGGGCACATATTCCGGCGGCCAGCGACGGATACCGGTAATGGTGGCACCCTCGGCAGGATGCACGCCAATGATGCGAACACCCGGATCCTGTTCTTTCAGGTACCGCGATACCCCCATGATGGTGCCGGTGGTGCCCATGGCACTGACGAAATGGCTGACCTGCCCCGCGGTATCCCGCCAGATCTCGGGGCCGGTGGTCTGGTAGTGCGCTCCCGGGTTGTCCGGGTTGGCGAACTGGTCCAGCACCCTGCCCTTGCCCTGGCGCTGCAGGGTTTCGGCCAGGTCGCGGGCGCCGAACATGCTCTCGGCCTCGCTCACCAACAGGATCTCCGCCCCGTAGGCAAGCATCACCGCACGCCGTTCCAGGGTCATGTTCTCCGGCATGATCAGCGTCAGCGGGTAGCCCCGCACCGCCGCCACCATCGCCAGGGCGATGCCGGTATTGCCACTGGTGGCCTCGATCAGGCGGTCGCCGGGACGAATTTCGCCCCGTTCCTCGGCCCGCCGGATCATGTGCAGCGCCGGCCGGTCCTTCACGGATCCCGCCGGATTGTCCCCTTCCAGCTTGGCCAGCAGGGTATTCCCGGTCCCGGCGCCGATGCGTTGCAGCCGCACCAGGGGCGTGTTACCGATACATTCGGACAGGGTCTTCATGGGGTCCCGGTTTGTACCGGAAAGCGGGCGTTCAGGAAAGCTCCAGGCCAATGGCCTCTACCCGCAGCTGGACGCTGCGTAGTCCCTGGTAGTCGTTGACGTCCAGCCGGTAGGCCAGATTCTGCGCTCCGCGTCGGTGGTGATGTTCGGCCCCGCCGAACATGATCCCGTCCAGTCGCGTCCCGTTCGGGTGCTCCAGTCGCAGCTTCAGGTGCCGTTCGCCGACCACGCGACTATCGCTGACTACGAAAACGCCGTCGAACAGGGGTTCGGCAAAGCCGGCACCCCAGGGTCCGCCCCGGCGCAGGCATTCCGCCTGGTCCAGGCTCAGCTCCTCGCTGTGCAACTCGCCATCGGATGCCAGCACGTCGTCCGGAATCGGACCCCCCAGGGCCTCCTCTACCGCTTCGGCAAAGGCTGCCTGGAATCGAGGCAGATCGCCACGCCGCAGGGACAGCCCCGCAGCGCCCGCGTGGCCACCGAAATTTTGCAGCAGATCCGGGTGGCGGCTGGCCACCCGGTCCAGGGCATCGCGGATGTGCACCTGGGGGATGGAGCGTGCCGAGCCCTTGAGGGTTTCCCCGCCCGCATCCGCCTGGGCAAGGGCAACCACGGGACGGCCGGTCTGCTCGCGAATACGCGCGGCCAGGATCCCGATAACGCCCTGATGCCAGCGGGGATCGTAAATCGCCAAACCCTGTGGCAGGTCGGCGCCCACCTCCAGCTCCGCAAGAAAACTCATGGCCTGTTCGCGCATATCCGCTTCAATGCGGCGGCGTTCCTGGTTGAGCCCGTCCAGCCGGGCAGCGATGCGCATTGCGCTACCGATGTCGGTCGCCAGCAGGCACTCGATTCCAAGGGACATGTCCTGCAACCGTCCCGCGGCATTGAGCCGTGGGGCGGCAGCGAAGGCCAGGTCGCCGGCGTTGATATCGGAGACATCCCGCTCCGCAACTTCCAGCAAGGCGCGGATACCCGCACGCCCCCGGCCCGCGCGGATGCGGGCCAGTCCCTGGTGCACCAGGATACGGTTGACGGGATCCAGCGGCACGACGTCCGCCACCGTACCGAGGGCCACCAGGTCCAGCAGGCTCGCCAGGTTGGGAGCCTCGCGTCCCGTGCCAAACCAGCCTTGCTGCTGCAGCCGCGCCCGCAGGGCCACCAGCAGGTAAAACACCACGCCGACACCGGCGATATTTTTGCCCGGGAACCCGTCCCCGGGCTGGTTCGGGTTGATCAGCGCGTCCGCTTCCGGCAACCGGTCTCCGGGCAGGTGGTGATCGGTAATCAACACCCGCATGCCACGCTCCCGGGCGGCCGCCACGCCGGCGATGCTGGAGGTGCCGTTGTCCACGGTGATCAACAAATCCGGCTTCCCGGCGGCGGCCACCGCAACGATCTCCGGGCTCAAGCCGTATCCGAACTCAAAGCGGTTGGGCACGACATACTCCACCGGTGCCGCTCCCAGGGTCTCCAGTCCCAGCTTGAGCAAAGCGCAGCTGGTGGCGCCATCCGCATCGAAATCCGCCACGATAGTGATGCGCTGCTTCGCTTGCAGGGCCTCCTCCAGCAGCGCCAGTGCCCGGGGCAGGTCCCGCAACGCGTCGGGCGGCGGCAGGCCCGCCAGGCCCCGTTCCAGCCCACTCGGGTGATGAATCCCCCGGGCGGCATAAATTCGCGCCAGCAGCGGCGGGCAGTCCGCCGCCAGCAAACTCGCGACAGCCCCGGCAGGCACCGGGCGGCGCTGGATTCGGCGCGTGATCACAATGATGAAATTACTTTAAAAACCGTTTATTAGTTATTGTTTTTTATAGTAAATACGATAAATTACATTGGCCGTATCATCGCTTACCAGCAGTGCGCCGTCCGGCGCCACGATGACATCCGCCGGCCGTCCCCAGGCCGCATCCCCCTGCAGCCAGCCCACCGCAAAGGGTTCGTAGGCGGTCACCCGGTCGCCTGCCAGGCGTACCAGGCTGATGCGGTAGCCGACCTTCTGCGAGCGGTTCCAGGAACCGTGCTCGGCGATAAAAATCTGCCCGCGGTAGGCCTCGGGGAACATGCTGCCAGTGTAAAAGCGCATACCCAGGGCCGCCACGTGGGCCCCCAGACGCCGCGCCGGCGGGCGGTAGTCGGCGCAGGAGCGCCCGGCACCGAAGTCCGGGTCCGGGATGTCACCGCCATGGCAGTAGGGGTAACCGAAATGCTGGCCGGGTCCAGAGACGTGGTTAAGTTCGTCCGGCGGTGAATCATCCCCGAGCCAGTCGCGACCGTTGTCGGTGAACCACAGATCGCCCGTGCGGGGATGAAAATCGAATCCCACCGTGTTGCGCAGGCCCCGCGCTACCACTTCCCGTCCGCTGCCGTCCGCATTTCGGCGGGTCATGACACCGTAGCCTTCCCGGTCGCAGATGTTGCACGGTGCGCCAATCGGAACATACATCTTTCCATCCGGGCCAAAGCGCAGATATCGCCAGCCGTGGTGTGTTTCGCTGGGATAGTCGTCCACCACCGTCACCGGCGCCGGCGGGTTCTCGAGACGGGTCTCGATCTCGTCGTAGCGCAGAATCCGGGAAAGGTCCGCCACATACAGCGCCCCCGCGCGGAAATCGATACCGGTAGGCATGCGCAAATCAAAGTCGATCAGGTGCTGGCGTTCCGCCAGGTGATCGCCATCGGCGTCCACTAGTGCGTATACCTTACCCGCCTTGCGACTACCGACGAACAGAATTCCTTTCGGGCTCATGACCATGGCCCGCGCATTTTCCACGTTCTCCGCGTACACCTGGATGTGGAAACCGTCCGGCAGCCGGATACGGGACAGATCCATTTCCGCGCCAACCGCTATCGTGAAAAAGCTGCCGATGGTGGCAGCCAATGCGCGAACAAGGTGACGCCGGATCATGAATCTTCCTTGCTGTTGGGTGGCGATCGATCATAATACGCCTTTGCCGATAATCTGGCACCGAATGACCCTACCACCTTCCCTGCGCCACCTGGCGTCTCCCTGCGCCCTGTTCGTGGCGTTCCTGCTTATCAATGCGCTGTTCCTGCTCGATGGGCCGAAGCTTGCGGGTGACAGCGACCGGTACCTGCGGGGCTCCCTGTTTCTGCTGGAACACGGCTACCTGGAAGGCAAGTGGGCGGAGTACGCGGGCTACACCGGCCTGGTTGCGGCGCTGCGCCTCACCGGCCTCTCCGGCACGGCATTGCACTGGGGCGTCGTTCTCAGCCAGTTCTCAATTCTCGCGCTGGCATTCTGGGCCTATCACGACCTGGCCCGTCGGCTGTTTGACCAATCCGTGGCGTTCTGGGCCCTGCTGCTTTTTACGGCCAACATCTACGCCCTGCGCTGGACACCGTACATACTGACCGATACGGTTTTTATTTCGACCGTAGTCCTCGCCACCTGGGCGGTGACACGCACTCTGCACTCGTGGCGATACCTGCCGCTGGCGCTGGTCTTGATTGCGTTTACAGCGATTGCGCGTCCCAATGGCATTGTCTTCGCGCCGGTGTTCGGTTTCTTTTTGCTTTTTGCCCTACACGGGCGGTACCGCTATCTGGCGGTGGCTGGCGCAATCGTGTTGGGGATGGCGTTTTCACCGGCCTTGCTGCACCGGACGGAATCCACCGCCAGCAGCAATCACGTCCTGGATGGCCTGGAACAGGGCTGGGTCATCTGGCACCAACCCGTAAACGAAATGCCCCGGCTGACGGCCCGCGGTGATAACCCGCTTGTCGATATCGCACGCTACGCCATGACCTATCCCGCCGATACCGTGCGCCTGCTGGGACTGCGCCTGAAGACCGCCTACTGGTACCCCCGGGAAAACTACAGCGAACCGCACAATACCGTACTGCGCATTGTACAGAGCGCCGTCGGCCTCGCATTTTTGCTCGGAATCTGGGGGCTGTTCCAATTCGGCCGCTGGACCCCCGCCCACCTTCTGTTGCTGGTTCTGCCCGCGGTCCAGACCGGAATCATTCTGCTGACCTTCGTCGATCAGTCACACCGGTTCGTGTCCTATACCGTTTCGCTGCTGTTATTGTTCGCTGCCTCCGGGATAGCCACTCTTGCGCGACGCCCGGTTTTTCGCCACCGCCGGCATTGAGCGCCGATAGCGGCTTTTGGTAGTATGACGCGCCCGGGGGGTGGCGGCGCACAACGCAATGAAAATGTTCATAATTTTTGGCGTGATTGCGACCTTTTTCATGATCGCCGAACGAATCTGGGGCGCGCGTCCGCAGCCTTTTTTCCGTGCCGGCTTTGTCACCGATTGCCTGTACGTGGTTACCAATATCGGCCTGCGGTTCCTGTTCACTATTCTGATCGCGTCCGGGGTACAGGATTTCGGCCAGCGTTACCTGCCCGAATACACGATGGGAGTGCTGCTGGATCAGCCACTCTGGATCCAGGCCATCAGCATCATCGTGGTGCTGGATTTCTTGTTTTACTGGATGCACCGGGCCAAACACCGCTGGCAATGGTGGTGGCGGTTGCACGAGACCCATCACAGTTCGCAGGAGATGGACTGGTTTTCTTCCGTGCGTTTTCACCCGC
>JAJDOE010000129.1 GCA_022340345.1 Gammaproteobacteria bacterium | reverse complement strand
CGTGCGGCCGGAGTCTATGCTTACGGGCATGCCCATCATCGTACGTACCCTCGCCAGTATCGGCCTGCTGGCCGTCGGCGCCTGGTTCGGCCGCAACCGGGAACGCTCCCGTTCGGTGCGCGAGGAACTGCGCCAGGCCCGGGCCGAAGGCACCGGTCCGGTGCGGGTCGCTGAGGATCCTCCGCAGGACCCATAAAAAAACCCCGCCCGGAGGCGGG
This sequence comes from Gammaproteobacteria bacterium, assembly GCA_022340345.1. Taxonomy (GTDB): domain Bacteria; phylum Pseudomonadota; class Gammaproteobacteria; order HyVt-429; family HyVt-429; genus JAJDOE01. Next base: position 55,522 of record JAJDOE010000129.1, on the reverse strand, counting down.
GTCAGAAAGTGCTTCGCGGCAACTTTCCCTCAAGTCAGGAGGAATGGGTTTCCAACACGCTGGCCGTTGTAGCACCGTAATTCCAAACGGTCTGTGAACCAGTTCACAGTCCGGTATCCCCTGCCACCCCCGCCGGTCCCAGACCGCCTGCCCGAATGCTCGCGGAAACCAGGGAAACGGAAGTCATTTGCACATCTTGACAATACTGTTGTCGTTTATGACAATATTATTGTCATTTGGAGATGTCGCTATGACCGAATCCAGAGAAGGGCCCCTCTACCAGCTCATCTGGCAGACCCGGCGCCTGTTTCAGCGCCTTGCCCGGGAGGCGGAGCGTATCGAGGAGCGCATGGGGGTGACCGCTTCCCAGCGCGCGGTACTTGAGTTCCTCGCCCATGCCGAGCCCCAGACGGTGCCGCAGATCGCCCGCCAACGCGCGGTGTCGCGCCAGCACGTGCAGGTGACGGTCAACGCCCTGGCCGAAGCCGGCCTGGTCGAGATCGTGCCGAATCCGGGTCACAAGCGCTCCGGGCACGTGCGCCGCACCCGGCGAGGTCGGGAGCTGTTCGCGCGCATCCGTGAGCGCGAGACCCGGTTACTGGCGCAGGCGGCATCCCGCTTTGATCCCGGGGAACTGCGCCAGGCCAGCGAGGCCCTGCGCGCCCTGGACAACTACTTCCAGTCTCCGGACTGGGAATCCACCCGCAACCAGGTACTTGACGGAGAAACGCAATGAAACACAATCAACGATTTCACCCTTCTCACTGGCGCCGATTCGCCTTGGCGGTCGCGACATTTTTCCTCGCAACGGTGGCCCTGCTGTGGGCCTGGAACGCGGTGCTTCCACCGGTGTTCGGCCTGGTGGAGATCCAGTTCAAGCAGGCCCTGGGGCTGATGATCCTGGGCGGCCTGGCGAGCCTGGTGTTGCGTGGCGGGCGCCGGCACGAGCACCAACCGGCCTGAACCGGGCTCCGCGCCCGGACGACACCAGAGGCGGCCCGCGGGCCGCCTCTTTTTTTGCGGAACCGCTGCCGGAGGGAAATCCCGGGCGGCCACGGTATATTCCGTCTCCGTGACCGAACTCGACACCCGTTTTGTACGTTCCCTGTTCCCGGTATTCCAGCGACCGGGCGCCACCGATCTCGCGTTCTTCGAGAACGCCGGTGGCGCCTGCGCCTGCGGGCCGGTGCTGGAACATTTCGAGCGCTTCAACCGCGACTACAAGGTGCAACCCTACGGCAGCTTCGAACCGGCACGCATGGCCGGCGAAGCCATGGACGCCGGCTACGCCACGATCGCCGCCCTGCTCGGCACCCGAACCGAGAACCTGACCCTGGGTCCGTCCACCACCCTGAACACCTACGTGCTCGCCGAGGCCTTGCGTCACCAATTCGCGCCCGGGGACGAGATCGTGGTCACCAACCAGGACCACGAAGCCAACATTGGCTGTTGGCGGAAGCTGGAGGAATTTGGCGTGCTGATCCGCGAGTGGCAGGTGGATCCGGCCAGTGGTGAGCTGGACACCACCCGCCTGGAGGAGCTTGTCGGGCCACGCACCCGGCTGTTGGCCTTCACGCTATCGTCCAACGTCATCGGCACTCTCAACCCGGTGGCGGAGATTGTCGCCATCGCGCGGCGACACGGGGCGCTGGTGGTCGGAGACGGGGTGTCCTACGCGCCCCACGCGATGCTCGATGTAGAGCGCAGCGGCCTGGATTTCTATTTGTTTTCCACCTACAAGACCTTCGCCACCCACGTGGGGGTGCTCTGGGGCAATGACCGCGCCCTCGCCCTGACCCGCAACCAGGGCCATTTCTTCAACGCGGACAACCCTCTCGCACGCCTGAATCCCGCCGGTCCACAACACGGTGAAATTGCCGCGCTGGCCGGCCTGGGGGAATATTTCGATCTGCTGTATTCGCACCACCACGATACGCAGGCGTTCGAATCCGATGGCGGCAGCGCCCACCAGCGGACGATGGCCGTGTGCCGGCTATTCCAGGCACACGAGTCGCGGCTGGTGCAACGGCTCATCGATGGGCTGACAGAAGTCCCCGGACTACAGCTTCTGGGCCGCGGCAGCGATCAACTGGCAACCCGCAGTTCCGTAGTTTCCCTCCGGGTAAGCGGAAGCCGCTCCGCCAGCGACATCGCCCATCAACTGGGGCTTCGCGGCATCGGTGTGCGGGCAGGACATTTCTATGCGGTGCGCCTGATGGAAGCCATGGGCATTGATCCCGGCGAAGGAGTGCTTCGGATCAGCCCGGTGCACTACAACACGCAGGAAGAAATCGATCGCCTGTTGGCGGCGCTGATGGAGATCGTCGGATGACCCCGGCAACGGAGCGATAACCATGCGCTACCGGGTTGGCGACGAACCGGTGGATGCGCTTGCGGCCTTCGACCCGCTGTCGACGGCCACGGTGGTGTATGCGCTGCTGCTGGCGCTGGCCTTTGTCGTGCTCGGTCGACGCTACCGCCAGTGGTGGGCCGTGGTCTGGGGCGGCGGCTTGGCGGTAGTGAGTCTTATCTACCTGCTGGCGGCCTGGTTCGGCGTGGACCTGCTGCACCGGTAATTCCGGGTCGCCAGTGCAAGGGGGCTACGGCGCCAGGCGTTCGATGTCCCAGCCCTTTTGCCGCCGGCGGTAGATGAAGCGATCATGCAGCCGGTATTCGCGGGCCTGCCAGAACTCGATGTTCGAGGGCACGACGCGGTAGCCGCCCCAGGCCTCCGGCAGCGGAACCTCGCCGCCGGCGAATTTCTGTTTCATCTCATCCAGGCGAGCTTCGAGAAAAGAGCGGGAACTGATCACCTGGCTCTGGGCGGAAGCCCATGCCCCGATCTGGCTGCCCCGGGGACGAGTCGCAAAGTACCGCATGGATTCGGCGGCGGAGATGCGCTGTGCCTCGCCGGTGACCGTCACTTGCCGCCCGAGCGCAATCCATGGGAACAGCAGTACCACCTTGCCGTTACCCTGGATGTGACGTGCCTTTCGGCTGCCAAAATTGGTGAAGAATACGAAGCCCTTCGCATCGTACAGCTTGACCAGCACGGTGCGAGCCCAGGGCTGCCCTTCTTCATCCACGGTGGCCAGCACCATGGCGTTCGGCTCGGGGATTCCGGAACTCCCGGCCTGCTCGAACCATTGCTCGAACTGTTTCACGGGATCCGGGTGGAGGTCCTCGTGACGAAGACCCTGGCTCATATTCAGGCGGCGATATTCGTCGGCGTTCATGGAAAGGCGCGTTAGACTTGGGAGCATGCATGCTACGGTGAAATGCCCCGGGTTGCGATTCCCCGCGCCATGATTCAGGTCACCGGCGATATCGAACTGGCCGAAGAGGAACTGCAATTCCGTTTCGTTCTCGCCTCGGGCCCCGGCGGCCAGAACGTCAACAAGGTCGCCTCCGCGGCCCAGTTGCGCTTCGATACGGCCTCCGCGGCCCTGCCGGATCCGGTCCGCGCCCGCCTGCGCGCGCTGGCCGGCCGGCGCCTTACCCGGGAGGGCGAGATCGTGATCACCGCCAAGAGTTACCGGACCCGCGAGCGCAACCGGCATGACGCTATCGAACGATTGCTGTCCCTGATTCGTCAGGCGGCGCGCCCGCCTCGAACCCGCAAGAAGACCCGCCCTCCGCGGGCCTCAAAGGAACGTCGTCTGCAGGAAAAGCGAACGCGCTCACGGCGCCTGGACGCCCGGCGCACCCCTAACGATTAGCCAGCCGCGGTCCCGAGCAACGCGATCAGCCAGATGCCAGCGGAAGCCAGCAGGCCGCTGACCAGCACGGCCCGACCCAAGCGCACCCATCGGCCCTGAGCCTGTCGCAGTTCCGCCCGCTGGCGCCGCTGGCGCGGTTCGGAGCCGCTGGGAGCGGCCAGCTGCTGAATCAATTCCCAGCCGGGATCCCCATCTCCTTTCGGGATTCCCGATTCCAGGATCTCGCGAATGGCAGCATCCAGACCGCGCAGGTCGCTAACCCCGGGTGGTGGCTCTTCATCGAACGTCGTCCGGTCGGTGAAAACCACCAGGTGGTGCACCAGGTATTGTTGCCCCACCAGGGCACGCAAGGCGCGCACCACGGCGCCGAGCTCGCGTACCGGATTGCTGAACTGCCAGCTGCCACCGTTGCCACTGCGTGTCCAGCGTTGCTGGTCCAGGCCGCTGACCTGACCACCAAGGAAGCGCGTATGCACCACCAGCAGGAAGCCGTCGCCGCGCGCCAGTTGTTCTACCGTCAGCATTCCGCCACGAGAAGACGGAAGTGCGATATCGGTGAGCAATTCGTCCGCGTGGCTGAGTAAGGCAGCTCGCAACTGCGCCCGCGCCCGGTGTGCGTGCAGGGCCGGCCAGGCCATCAGGCCCACGCCGAACAGCATCACCAACAAAGCCAGTGCCTGGGCGCGGTACAGCGGATTTTCGAACCACCCTGCACCGGCTGGAGCGGGCGCAGCGGATGCCCGTGGTGCTGCCGGGCCGCCCTGGGCGGTGGGCGGGGGGCTGGCGGTGGCCTGCGCCACCGGCGTCGCCGGCGATACCGCCGCCGGCACCGGCGGTGCCCAGCCGGCCAGCCACAGGCACGCCAACAGCCCGGCTGCCGATCCCCTAAACCACACCCCCCTTTTCACGGGGCCAACGCTAGCAGGCCGCCGCCGCCGGAGCAAAACACGGGGTGGACAAATTGCCAGCGCGATGTACAAAATCGGACCCTGATCGTTCCAATCCCCCATACAGGAATCCACCTATGACCAACTTCCGACTGGCGTTCGGCGCCGGCCTGGCGCTGCTCAGCGGCCTGGCGCTGGCCGGGTCACCGGTGCCCGACGTGGCGCCGGTTCGGGTATCCGAGCACGTCTACGTGTTGCACGGCTCGAAGGAGCGGCCCAACCCACAGAACCTCGGCTTCATGAACAACCCGGCCATCGTGCTGACGGAAACCGGTGCGGTAATCGTGGATCCGGGCGGCACCGCGGAAGTCGGACACATGGTGCTGCGCCAGCTGCGGAAACTTACCGACAAGCCGGTTACCGATATCCTGGTTACCCACATTCATGGCGATCACTGGCTTGCGAGTAGTGTCATCCGGGAAGCCTACCCCGGGGTTCGCATGTACGCGCACCCGCACATGATCGAGGAAGCGAAGGCCGGCGAAGGCCAGCGCTGGGTGGAATTGATGCTGCGTTTCACCGACGGGGCCTCCGAGAGCACCCGCGTGGAAATCCCGCAATCCCCGCTCAGCGATGGCCAGGAACTGCAGATCGGCGGGCTGACGTTTCGCGTTTATCTTTCCGATATCGCCCACACCCGTTCCGACGCCATGTTCGAGGTGGTTCAGGACCAGCTGATCTTTCTCGGCGATCTCGGGGTCTTCGAGCGCATGGGCCGCATGGAACCTGAAATCAGCAGCTTCCGGGGCAACATCGCCGGACTGGAACGGGCCCTGGCCCTGAAGCTGAAATACTATGTCCCGGGGCACGGACCCAGCGGTGGCAGTGACCGCGCCTCGGCGTTTCGCGACTACCTGAAAATCATCTACGATGCCGCCGCCCGCGGGATGGAAGAAGGCAAGGCGCCGTTCGAGATCAAGCAACAGCTTGCGCCCCGGGTCGAGGCGTTCCGAAGCTGGACCGGCTTCAACGATAACTTCGGCCAGCAGGTGAGCCTGGCGGTACTGGAAGCGGAGCAGGCCGCCTTCTGAAGACCTGGCGGCTTCCATTGGCTCGCGTGGGCCGGCCAAGTACTTCCGTCACATGTCGAATTCCCGGCCCACGAGCCGGGCCGCGGCGGATACGCTTCCGCGCATGTCTCCAGGAAGCCCGCTCCGGTGGTTTTGGCCCGCACGCCTTGTGGCGGCCCGGGTGGCTGTATCGGTCGCCGCATTGGCAGCGGCACCGGTACCGGCCGGACCGTCCCTTCAGACTTCGGACGGCGGAACCCATTTTACCCTGATCCGCCCGCCCGCCGCGGACCAGGCCGCCCGGGAACTGGAGGAGCTGCGTCGCATCTGCAGCTACTGGACAGACCGCCTGCACAGCGACTCCAGCGCCGCCACCATGCGCGATGCGGCATGCGGGCGAATGCGCGACCACGCAAACCGCTTCGGGCTCAGCGCCCCGGGAGTCGACCCGCCCCGGGCACCCCGACTTACTCAGCGCCGCCGGCCGCCCGTTTCCCGTCCTCGCTACCCGCTCAAGCTGGAGGCCTGCCAGCGCCATAATCCGGGCTCCATCGCCTGGCGGGATTGTCGGTCCCGGGAGCGTGAGCGCCTGCACCAGAACTGTCTTGCCTATGGCAGCCGCGCCGCGTCCGCCCAGGGTGGCGCCTACCTGGCGGACATGCGCGGCTGGCAGCGAGCCTACTGCGACGCCTATGCCCGCTACGAGACCCTCACCCGGCACTAGGCTTTCTGAAGCAGGCGTTTCCAGGCCGCCAGCGCCCGATTGCGGGAAACGGCCAGGTCCAGCACCGGCCGGGGATAATCCCGACCCAGCACCACCCCGCGATCCTGGACCAGCGCCGGTTTTTCCCAGGGCGCATGGATCAGCGCGTTCGGCAGTGGGCTCAGTTCGGGCAACCAGCGCCGCAGGTAGACGCCGGCCGGATCGAAGCGCCGGCTCTGGGTGACCGGGTTGAAGATGCGAAAGAACGGCGCCGCATCCACGCCGCACCCGGCCACCCACTGCCAGTTGAGTGAATTGCTTGCCAGGTCCGCGTCCACCAGGGTGTCCCAGAACCAGCGTGCGCCGTGCAGCCAGTGGATGCCGGCGCTCTTGGTCAGCAACGAGGCGGCAATCATGCGTACCCGGTTGTGCATGAAACCCGTGTGCCACAGTTCGCGCATACCTGCGTCCACCATCGGGATGCCGGTTTCACCACGCTGCCAGGCAGCCAGGGTGACCGGGTCCTCACGCCAGGGAAACTGCCCGAAACGCGGGTCGAAGGGCTGCTCGCAGGTATGGGGGAAATGCAGCAATACGTGATGGGCGAATTCCCGCCAGATAAGCTGGCGAACCAGCTCCCGGGCGCCGGCCGCCTGGCGGGTGTCACGCTGCGCCATGACCGCGGCCTGTAGTTCCAGCATTACCCGGGCGGGGCTGATCTCGCCAAAATGCAGATGCGGTGAAAGGCACGATGTCGCATCCTCCGCGGGACGGTCCCGACCTTCGGGATAGGCAGCGAGAATCGAATCCACCACCCGTTCCAGCCGCGCCTGGGCACCGGACTCTCCCGGCGTCCAGCGAGCCGCCAGGCCACGCGCCCAATCCTGCCGGGGCAACAGGCCCAGCTGGTCGAGGCGAAGGCTGTCCAGATCGCCCGGTACCGCAGGCAGTGCCGTCGGCGCCGGCCGCGGCGCCGGGTTGAGCTCACCCAGCACCCGCTGGTAGTAGGGCGTGAAGACCCGGTACGGGCCGCCGCTGCGGTTGCGCGGCAGCTCCGGCGGGTTGAGCAGGTTGCCGCCATGCAACCGCACCGGAACCCCGGCGAGTTGATCCGAATCCGCGCCGGCACAGCCCGGCGGTTCGGCCAGACGGTTGGTGTGGATTTCGACCGCACCGGTCTCGCGCACCAGCGTTGCCATCACGGTCTGCGGGTCGCCGCGTCGCAGCAGCAGGCGGGAGCCACGCTCCGCAAGCGCTTCGCTCAGCGCCGCCAGGCTGTGATGCCGCCACCAGCGGCTGGCGGCGCCTTCCGCCCAGCGGCCGGCCCCGGACTCGACGTACACCGGAACGACACGCGAGCCACGCGCCAGTGCGGCGTCCAGCGCCGGCTGATCATCCAGGCGCAGATCACGCCGGAACCAGAGCAGCGAGGTGCTCACCGCAGCCGCCCGCCCGCCGGCAGCCGGCCAGTGCCGGTGGCGTGGAACCCAGGACACCCCATCCGAAATACCGCGGACCGGCGGATTCGGCGATCACGGGAGTGGTTCGACTGCATGCGCAAGGGGGTCCTTCGCCGGGTAATCGCCCGACCCTAACCCGCCATGTGACGGAAACAAAGCAACCGGAAACCGGCTTCGCCCGGGTCCGGCAGACAGCAATCTTGCCTTGCCCGGACCGGGCCGGTAGCCTTGCCCTCCTTTCGGTAATGGGCTCATAAAAATGATCCAGGACAGGGGAAGCGAGGCGATTGCGGCGGATGTTCGGTTCCAGTTCGGGCTCAAGGCCCCTCTGAAAATCAACCTGTCCCAGGCCGAACTGTTTCACCAGGCCATCGCCAATGACCGCGGCCGCGTCCACGAGGACGGACCCGACGATGCCCAGAAGGCCTGGGCGACCCACCTGGGGGTAGAAGGACCGCTCGTTTATTACAGCGACCCCACCTGCACCGGTCGCCCCACCGCGGATACCTTCGGTGTCGCCCGCCCGGAAATTGTCGACAAGGTCTGGTGGAAGGATGATTTCAAGGCCTTCGATCCGGCGACCTTCGACCGGCTGCTGCAGCGGGTCATTACCCACCTCAACGAACGCGGCAATCCCTTGTACCTGAAGGACGTCTACTGCGGCTGGGATCCGGCATTTGCCATGCCCTACCGCTTTATCGGTGAGTACGCTTCCCATGCCATGTTCACCGGCATCATGTTCGCCAGTGGCGTGCAGGGCATCGAGGACGAGGAAGGTAAACGTTTCACCATGATCAACGTGCCTTCCTTTCACTGCAATCCGGAGCGGGATGGCACGCCCAGCGAGCGGGCGGTAATCATGGATATCGCCAACCGCGTCGCCCTGGTGCTGGGCCGTTCGGACTACTGTGGCGTGGTCAAGAAGACCATGTTCACGGTGATGAACTTCCTGCTGCCGGAGATGGGCGAATTGTCCATGCACGCGGCGGCCAACGTGGGCGCCGAGGGAGATTGTGCGGTGCTGTTCGGCCTGTCCGGAACCGGAAAGACCACCCTTTCCGCGGACCCGCATCGCGAGCTGATCGGTGACGACGAACACTCCTGGACGGGAAACGGCATCTCCAACTTTGAAGGTGGCTGTTACGCCAAGCTGATCGATCTGGACAAGGAGGTGGAGCCGGTGATCGCCGCTGCGCTTTCCATGCCCGGCACCATGATCGAGAACGTCCCCGCCGTGCCCGGCAAGGCGCTGGAGGACACCGACCCCCAGGACCTGGACCTGTCGGATGCCGGCATAACCGAAAATACGCGTTTCGCCTACCCGCTACATTGCAATCCTCACGTGGCCAAAGGTGCCCGCGGCCCGCACCCACGTACCATTGTGCTGTTGACGGCGGACGCCTTCGGAGTGCTGCCACCGGTCTCCGTGCTGGAGGGAAAACAGGTCATGTATCACTTCGTGTCCGGTTTCACGGCCAAGCTGGCGGGTACCGAGGTGGGGGTGACGGAGCCCCGGGCGACTTTCAGTGCCTGCTTCGGCGCGCCGTTCATGTCTCATAAACCGGATGTCTACGCCCGGCTACTGGCGGAAAAAATGGAAAAGTACCAGGCCCGCTGCATCCTGCTGAACACCGGCTGGTCGGGTGGCGCCTACGGTACCGGCGAGCGCATCTCCATCACCCACACCCGCGCTTTACTCAATGCCGCCCTGCGAGGGGATCTGGATGAAGGCAAGGTGGAGTACAAGGAACACCCGGTGTTTCACCTGAAAATGCCCACTTCCTGCCCCGGCGTGCCGCCGGAAATTCTCGACCCGCGCAACACCTGGGCCGATAAAGAGGCCTACGATGAGCAGGCCGGCAAGCTGCGCCAGATGTTCCGCGACAATTTCGAACAAAAGGGGTTCGCGGAGTTCGGCATCCAGGCCGTGATGTGAAGAGACTCCCGCGGATCAGCGCCCGACCGGGTTTGCTGGCACTGCTGCTGGCGGCATGGGCGTGGCTCCCCGCCAGCGCCGCCGAGGTGCATCGGCTGCTACTGGCAGAGAGCTGGCCGCCCAACTACCCGATCTTTGGCGAGGCCATACAGAACCTCACCGAATCCGTGCGCCGCATGTCCGGCGGTCGGCTGATCATCACCTCCCACGCCCGCAACAAGCACAAGGCCCCGCTGGGAATTTTCGACATGGTCAAGGCCGGCCAGTACGACATCGGCCACTCGGCGTCGTATTACTGGAAGGGCAAGGTCCCCAACACCCTGTATTTCACTACCATGCCCTTCGGCATGACCACGCCGGAACAGTACGCCTGGTTTTACCATGGTGGCGGCATGGAACTCATGAACCGGGTGTACCAGCCCCACGGCTTGCTGTCCTTTCCCGGCGGGAATACCGGAAACCAGATGGGCGGTTGGTTCCAGAAGGAAATCAACGGGCTGGACGACCTCAAGGGACTCAAGATGCGTATTCCCGGCTTTGCCGGAGAGGTGCTGGCGAAACTCGGAGCCAAACCCACCAACATTGCCGCCGGTGAGCTGTACAGCGCGCTGGAGCGGGGCACCATTGATGCCCTGGAATGGGTCGGTCCCTCCCTGGACCTGCGCATGGGGTTTCACCGGATCGCGCCCTACTACTACACCGGCTGGCACGAGCCGGCGGCGGAGTTGCAGTTCCTGGTCAACCAGCGCAGTTGGGAGCGCCTGCCGGAGGACCTGCAGGAAATCCTGCGGGTCGCCATGCGCGCCGCTGCGTTCGAAATTTATGTCCACACCTACCACGCCAGCGCGGTCAACTGGGCGACCATGAAACAGGACTACCCGCAAATCAAGGTTCGTACCTTTCCGCCCGTGGTGATGGACGCGCTGCGGGAGGCCAATGCCGGGCTGCTGCGTGAGAGAGCCGCCGCCGACCCGCTGGCCCGGGAGATCATCGAGTCCCAGGCCGCTTACCTGGCCAAGGCCCGCGCCTGGACCGACATCTCCGACCTCGCCTACCTCAACAGCCAGCACCGCTGAACCGATTGCCGGGTAGCCCTGCGCCAACCCGGCGCGCGGTACTATCCCCGCATGTCCCGCACGCTGCTACTGCGCCTGGAAGACGCCTGCAACCGTTTTTCCGACACGGTCGGTAACATCGCCGCAGTGCTGCTGCTGGCCCTGCTGGCAAACATCTTTTTCGACGTCGTCATGCGATACGTCTTCAACGACGTGTCCATCGCCATGCAGGAACTGGAATGGCACCTGTATTCGGCGGTGTTTCTGCTCGGCGTGGCGTACACCCTGCGCCGCGATGCCCATGTGCGGGTGGACCTGATCTACGAACGTCTCGGACCCAGGTGGCGGGGGGTGATCGACATCGCCGGCACCCTGCTGCTGCTGATCCCGTTCTGCGTGGTGGTGGCCGGCTACGGCTTCGAGTTTGCCCGTGCCGCCCTGGAGATCAACGAGGGCAGCGGCGACCCGGGGGGCCTGCCCTGGCGCTGGCTCGTCAAGGGACTGATACCCCTCTCCTTCGCCTGCGCCCTGGTCAGCGGCATCGGATTCCTGCTGCGCGCCGTCAACGAGGCCCTGGGTCTGCGCAAAGCGCACCACCACGGCGAGGGCAAGCTGTGAGTCGTCCGCGCCGATGATCGGAGTTCTCATGTTCGCCACCGCGCTGGTCCTGTTGCTGGCGGGCTTCCCGGTGGCCTTTACCTTTGGCGGCGTTGCGCTGGTGTTCGGCGTGCTGGCGGAGGGAATGGACATCTTTGCTTTCATGCCGTTTCGTATCCAGAGCATCATGGAGAACACGGTGCTGATGGCGGTGCCCATGTTTATTTTCATGGGCATTGTGCTGCAGCGCACCCGACTTGCGGAACAGTTGCTGGTTGCGATCGGGCGCCTGTTCGGCGGGCTGCACGGCGGCCTGGCCATCGCCACGATCCTGGTGGGCGCGTTGCTGGCGGCCTCCACCGGCGTGGTGGGTGCGAGCGTGGTGGCCATGGGCGTGATTTCGCTGCCGGTGATGCTGAAGCACGGCTATGACAAGGGGCTGGCCTGCGGCGCCATCTGCGGCGCGGGCACCCTGGGTCAGATTATTCCGCCCTCCATTGTGCTGATTATCCTTGGCGACGTTCTCGGATTGCCGGTGGGGGAACTGTTCCGGGCGGCGGTGCTGCCCGGACTGGCGCTGGTGGGCCTGTATTGTCTGTACGTGCTGGCCTGGACCCGCGGCAATCCCCAGCGGGCACCAAGCGTGCCCTTTGAAGGCGGCGACGACCACCGCTACCCGGTGTTGCAAGCGCTGCGGGCGGTGGTTCCCCCGCTATTGCTGATTGTCGTGGTGCTGGGCTCGATCTTTGCCGGCATCGCCACGCCGACGGAGTCCTCGGCCCTCGGCGGCGCCGGCGCCATCGCACTGGCGGTCTTCTACCGGCGGTTTTCCTTGCGGATGCTGTTCGACAGCGCCCGCGCCACGGTCGAGGTGACCGCCATGGTGTTCGCAATCCTGCTGGGGGCCACGGCCTTCTCCATGGCCTTCACCTATACCGGCGGCGATACGGTGGTGGAACAATTCCTGCTGCGGCTACCCGGAGAGCAGTGGGGATTCCTGATTTTCTCCATGCTGTTCATCCTGGCACTCGGATTCTTTATCGACTTCGTCGAAATATCCTTCATCGTGGTGCCGATCCTCGCCCCGGTGGCCGAGGCGCTGGGCATCAGCATGCTGTGGTTCGCGATTCTCATTGCAATGAACCTGCAAACCTCGTTCCTCACGCCACCGTTCGGTTTCAGCCTGTTCTACCTCAAGGGTGTGGCGCCAGCCGAGGTTCGCACCACCGACATCTACCGTGGCGTAGTCCCGTTCATCGCCATGCAGGTGGCGATCCTGGGCTCGGTGCTGGTTTTTCCGGAACTGTACGGACTGGGTTAGCGGCGGGAACGGGCCCTGCGCGGACCTTTGCGCAGGAAACTGTCGCGTTCCTCGAGATCGGGAATCGAGGTTGCCAGCAATTCATAGAGTTCCTGCAGGTTGCTGGTCTTGCCCGCCGCATCGGCCACCAGCCGCGAGGCCATGGGGCCGACGAATTCCAGCAGTTGTTCGGATAGCCGCGCGAGTTCCGCCGCGCTGGCCACGGGAACATCAGGCCGGCCATGGGTCGCGCTGGTCCCCGGTCCCAGCGACGGCGACGAGTCGCCAGCCCGGCGCGCGCCGGAGGTTTCGACCAGCGAGACGAACTGTTGCCGCTCCTCTGGCGAGGGAATGCGCCGGGAAAGGGAAGTACATAACTCTTCCAGTGAATCGTAGGAGCGGGCGTCTTCCTGCACCAGGCGCCCGGCCATGGGACCAACAAATCGGGCCAGGCTCTTTTCCAGCAGTTGCAGAATGTCCGGACTCCACTCCGGTTCCGGGGTAGCGGCTTCCGGTATTCCACGGATCTGCTCCGAACCGTTCATTTCCTCGGTCCGGGTGAGCACCAGGGTCGCGTCGCCCTGCTGGAGTCCCGCCAGCGCCTGAATGAAGTGCCGCGCGGTCTGAAAACGCTGGCTGGCATTGCCCTGCAGGGCAATGCGCAACAGCTTCACCAGCGCATCCCGCTCGCCCGGCGACAGGTGATTCGCGGTTTCCACCGCCGCCAGCGGGGCCCCCAGGTCGGAATTCGGAATCGGGCGGAAGCCGGTCAGTAATTCCAGCAGCAGGACGCCCACGCTGAACAGGTCAGCGCGATGATCCACCGTTTCGCCGCGCAGCGACTCCGGTGGCATGTAGTACGGCGTCCCCAGGGCCATGCCGGTTCCGGTGAGCTCCGAAGTATCGATACGGGCGACACCAAAATCCGACACCTTCACATTCCGGTCGCCTACGATCAGGATGTTTGCCGGCTTGATATCCCGATGCACTACCTGTTCCCGATGGGCCGCCTCCAGCGCCTCGAGCACCCCGGTCACCACCTGCAGGCCGCGTGATACTTCGAATGGTCCCTGTGCCTTCAGCAAGCTCCGCAGATCCCGGCCATCCACCAGCTCCATGACGATGAACGGAAGCCCGCCGTCGGTCCCGAAATCAAAAATAGTGACAATGTTCGGATGCACGCAGCGGGCCCCGGCACGGGCCTCCTGCTGGAAACGCGATCGCAGTTGCTCGCCGTTATCGTCCTCCAGCAAATGCCGGTGGATCACCTTGATGGCGACCCGCCGCTGAATCGCCGGGTCCCAGGCCCGGTAGACGACTCCCATGGCCCCCCGGCCGAGTACGCCCTCCACCGCGTACTTGCCGATTCTCTCCGGTGCAATCTCGCCCACGATGGATGTCAGCGTTTGCCGGCGGATTCGTCGAGCATGCGCATGGCGTTGGTGAGACTACGGTGCATGCGGTTGAAAGATCGGCCCATGGATGCGATTTCATCCTTGCCACCAACATGCAGCTCTTCCACATTCAGGGAACCGAGGCTGACCTCGTCCGCCTTCGCGGATACTGCCCGCACCCGCTTGATAATGATGTAGTGCAACATGATGTTGAGCAAAATAGCGAGGGCCAGGAAAACCGCGACCTGTCCCGCCATGAAGGTAATGAACGCTTCGCGGGCTTGCCGGAACGGCAGTGCCATTGGAACCGTCACCAGCTGTGCGCCCACCACTTCCTCGAGCTTCCAGCCAAAACCATTGTTGTCTCCGTAACTGGCACGCAACGCGCGGGGCGCATCGGCCGGTCGCCCATGACAGGTCAGGCAACTGGGGTTGGCGATTCGAATCGGGTGCGCGAGGTACAACATGCGCCCGGTACTGGTCTCCCGCTCCCCGATCAGTTCATTCCTGGATTCGGCGCTGTTGCGAAAGAAACTGACCAGGTCCGCCTCCCATTCGCTGGCGCGGTTGGCCGGATTGGTGGGATTCAGGGTCGCCTCCTTGTAGCTGAAGTCCGGATACCGTTCCTGGACGCGGGAAATATAGCGGTGCGCCGCGTAGGCCGGTACCGTCTGCGCAAGGAACTTGTCGGAGTTGACCTGCAGTTCCGCAAGTAGCGGACGCACTTCCTTGACGGTGTAACCGCGCACCGCGAGGGCGCTTTCCATCATCAGGCGGGCGGTACGCAATACCTCGTCCCGCGCATCCTCCTGCAGCATGCGGTGCCCCAGCAGGCCGGTCACGGCCAGCCCCAGCACGGTGGCGAGAAACAGGGTCAGATTGAACTTCAGGCGCAGGCCCATAATCACCCCCCGGTGATGTGATTGGGCCGAAGAGTATAGCGACAGCGGGCGTGCCGCGTCCCGCCGTGAAATGCCCGGCCGCGGATACCCGGGCCGGCCAAACTCGCGACCGCCGGAAACCGGCAGCCGCGGTGGTTGGCCGCTCAGGCGGGCTGAAACTTCAACGCCAGGCCGTTGTTACACCAGCGTTGGCCGGTGGGTTTCGGGCCGGCTAAACTCGCGACCGCCGGAAACCGGCAGCCGCGGTGGTTGGCCGCTCAGGCAGGCTGGAACTTCAACGCCAGGCCGTTGTTGCACCAGCGTTGGCCGGTGGGTTTCGGGCCGGCCAAACTCGCGACCGCCGGAAACCGGCAGCCGCGGTGGTTGGCCGCTCAGGCGGGCTGGAACTTCAACGCCAGGCCGTTGTTACACCAGCGTTGGCCGGTGGGTTTCGGGCCGTCCTTAAACAGATGTCCCTGGTGGCCCTCGCAGCGGGCGCAGTGGTACTCGGTGCGCGGGTAGATGAGCTTGAAGTCCAGCTTGGTTTCCACCGCACCCTCGATGGTGGTGAAAAAACTCGGCCAGCCGGTACCGCTGTCGTATTTCATCTCGGAAGTGAACAGCGGCAGCTCGCAGCCAGCGCAGACAAAGGTTCCGGCGCGCTTTTCGGCATTCAGGGCACTGCTGTTGGGGCGTTCCGTTCCTGCATCACGCAGAATCCGGTAGCGGTCCGGCTCCAGCCGCTTACGCCACTCGGCATCACTGAGCACCAGTTTTTCAATGCGGTTACCCGCGGCCTGTCCGGCGCTGGCACCCGCCAGCCGGCCGAGTACCGCGCCGCTGCCAAGGACGCCCGCCGTCCACAGAAAGTGTCGTCGTTTCATTGCGTGTCCATACCGATTTGAAGGGAACTGTCCAAATAGACCCGCGAATCGTCCATCAGTTCCCCTCGCCCGCCTGCTGCCGGATTTGCAGCGCTACCCCTTCGACCAGGGCGTTGGGGATCGGCACCGACAGGTTGTACTGGGCGATGCGCCAGCCCTGCGCCAGGCGCACCAGGGTACCGGTACCGCGGCAGGCTCCGAGCTTGGCGTTATCCAGGCGCTCGTGAAACCACGCGCTGTCGGCATCGGCTGCCACATGAACGAATCGCTCTTTGACCACGTAGGTCCAGCCCTTCCCCCGGGCAAAGTGCGGTTGCGCGTAGGCGCGAAAGGCCGCAACGTCCCATCGTTCGCTGGCATCGGTTCCAAGAAAAATGCCGCCAGGCGCGAACAGGGAAAAATAGGTATCACCATCCGCCGCCGCGGCAGCAGCGTGAAATCGATCCAGCACCTCGGCGATGTCCTCACGGGCATCGGCCACCGCGGCCACCGGCCCGAAGCTGACCAGCAGCACCAGCAAGGCAACCGGAATTCGGAACATGACATGGTCTCCCAGCATCGGGGGAATCAGTCTAGGCCAGCCACCGTCCCGCGTCACGCCGGCGTGCTTTGCGCTGCATCCGGATTCGCGTAACGTAAGCCGGCATGTCGTCGCGCTCCCTCCTGAAAGTTCTGTTTGTTTTCACCCTGCTGGGCCTCGGCGCATGCTCCGCTCCGGGAATCGGCCGGCCGGTGGACTTCCGCGACCTGCCCGGCTGGGACCAGGACCACCACACCCGCGCCTGGCCGGCCCTGCAACAAAGCTGCGAACGCCTCGCGAACGAGCGGCAGTGGCAGGCGTTGTGCGCAGCGGCGAAAGCGATCAGCGAGCCGGACGATGCGGTCGCCCGGAGATTTTTCGAAAACTGGTTTGTACCGCATCGCGTTTACGGTGAAAACGGAAAGCAGCACGGACTGGTTACCGGCTACTACGAGCCGCTATTGAACGGAAGCCGGGAACCGGATGCGCGCTATGCCTTTCCTCTGTACGAGCCGCCAGCGGACCTGTTGCGAGTGGATCTTGCAGGGCTGTACCCCGAATTGAAGGGGAAACGGGTGCGCGGACGGCTACAAGGGCGGCGGGTAGTGCCCTATTTCGAACGCGCCAACATCGACAGCGAACGACGCCCGTTGGCCGGCAACGAACTGCTGTGGGTGGATGATCCGGTGGACCTGTTCTTCCTGCACATCCAGGGTTCCGGGCGAGTCCGCCTCCCGGACGGCAAACAGATCGGGGTCGGCTACGCGGACCAGAACGGCCATCCCTACTTCGCCATCGGACGCTGGCTGGTCACCGAACGGCACCTGCAACGGGAAGAGGTCAACCTGTTCTCCATCCGCGACTGGTTGCGCAGCAACCCGGCCGAGGCCGGCGAGCTGCTGGCGCGTAACCCGAGCTACGTCTTTTTCGAACTGCGCGAATCCCCCGCCGGCGGTCCCCTGGGGTCCCTGCGGGTACCGCTGACCCCAGGGCGCAGCGTAGCGGTGGACCCGGCGCATATCCCGCTGGGGATTCCGTTGTGGCTGGATACCCGCGACCCGCGCAGCGGCGATCCCCTGCGGCGCACCGTGTTCGCCCAGGACACCGGCGGCGCGATCCGTGGTCCGCTGCGTGCCGATGTATTTTTCGGTCACGGTGCGGAGGCGGAACAACTGGCCGGACTGATGAAGGAACGTGGCCAGCTATACGCCCTGTTGCCGCGGGAGCCATGAGCAATGAATGCTTCGATGCTCGCGTTTTGCGTCGCCAGGCGGCGAGTTTCCCAAGCGGAGGCCACTTCGTGCTCGTCATTCAGAAAGGCGTATGATGCAAGGTTCCGCCCAGAAAAAAATGATTCTGGCGGCCTGAACTGCTGCAAGATGGCCACATCGCGGAGATCAGCGCAGCGCACCAACAAGGAAACTCGAATGAAACAACTACGTACACTCTGTATTGGATGTGCATTGGCACTCGGAATCAGCGGGACGGTCCTGGCTTCCGATTCGATGGCGCCCTACGGCACGTCAAAAACGGATCTGCACGATTACCCAACAATCAACGCAGTATTCGATACCAATTACATGGATCCCAATGACCTCAACGTTCTTTATGCGTTCGTGAGCAATAGCATGAAGCCCCTAAAGGGAAAGATGGTTGTAGTCACTCATGGACCGGAGCTTCGTGTTTTTGCGAAGGAAAATTATGCCAAGTACCAAGGTATCGTTGATAAGATGAAGGCACTGGCTGATGATGGTGTTGAGTTCCGCATGTGCCACAACGCCTTACGCGCGGCGGGATTTAAGGCTGACGATTTTCACGGTTTCATTACCGTTGTACCGGCCGGATTCCCGGAGATTGCCCTACTCCAATCTCAGGGATACCAGTACATTAATCCGTTGGCGAATCGTGTCAGGGATACCCGCTACCTGGACCACCCGGAATTGAAGAAAAAATAGTTCAGCGCCGAGCGTCGCATTTGATCGACAGTTCTTCGCGACACTTCCGTGTTGACGGTGCCGCCTCTCTATCGGAGGCGGCTTTCTTTTGGCCTGACCTGGATCCTGCCGTCACAATGCGGCCACGATCCATCACTTTGCTCCGGTGGAATAGCGAGAAAAGCCCGGGGCCATGTCCGCTTGTGGCCGAAAGCGGACATCAATCCTTCCCGCGCGGGCTGCATACAAAACAACAGGAAACAGGAATCAGCCCTGAAAATCGGCTAGTAATGCCTCGCCGATTTCGCCGCGCCGCCAGCCCGCCAGCACCGGCAACTCCCGTTCGCCTTTCACCAGGCGCACCACATCGCGGCGGTTGCACAGCAGCGACGCCGGCACTTCGAGCTGCTCCGCCCGTGCGCGCAGCAGGCTCATCAGGGTCTTCACCAGCGCCTGCTCGCTGCGGCTGAGGGCCTGGGGGTTGTCCCACACCAGCTCTTCCGGTTGTTCGCGGGCCTCGGATATCAGGCCGATCAGTTCCTGCTTCCAGGCGTCGCCCCGCTGGGCCCCCAGCTCTCCCACGGCATCCAGCGCCCGCACCGAATCGGGTTGCACCTGGGCCAATGCCACCAGGGAACGATCCGGTAGCACCCACTGGCGGGGCAGGTCACGGTCCTGGGCCCGCTGTTCGCGCCATTCGGCAACCGCCCGTAAAACCACTTGCTCGCGGGGGGACAGGCGAGCGCCGGAAAGGCGCTGCCAGGCCATGGCCGGGTCCGCCAGATACAGGGCCGGATCCGTAAGGCGGCGACAATCTTCTTCCAGCCAGGCCAGGCGACCGAGCTGCTCCAGCCGCCCGCTCAACCACTCCTGCAACGCGCCCAGGTAGCGCACGTCGTCGCGGGCGTAGGCCAGTTGCGCCTCGGTGAGCGGACGCCGGCACCAGTTGGTTCGGGTCTGGTCCTTGCTGACCTCCACCCCCAAAAGGGTCTGCACCAGCGACGCATAGCCGGTCTGATCGCCCAGCCCGCACAAGGCCCCCGCCACCTGGGTATCGAACAAGGGAGCCGGCAGTTGCTGACGCCAGGAATAGAAAAATTCCAGGTCCTGGCGCGCCGAGTGCATCACCTTGACCACGTCCGGGCGGAACATCACGTTCAGCAGCGGCTCGAAATCCAGGCCCTCCACCGGGTCCACACAGGCGATGGTTTCACCCGCCGCCACCTGCATCAGGCACAAGCGTGGATAGTAAGTTCGCTCGCGCAGGAATTCGGTATCGATCCCGAGCCACGCCGCGCTGCTGAGTTCCTCGCTGAAGTCCCGCAATCCAGCCGCGCTATCAATCATGGGGTATCGCATGGCAGGCAAGTGTAGGGCTACCGGGCGCCCAAGCCCAGCGTGCCGTGGCGGGCAACGCACGGTATCATCGCCGCGCATGTTCTCCATCCTTCAGACCTTTGTTGCCTTGTGCCTGTTTCGTGCCCGGCCCCAGGACCTGCCGACTTCGAATGCGCTGCTGTGGATGGCCGCCATGCTGGCGGTGATCAGCGGCGTCCAGGACCTCAGTCGGCCGCTGGCGTCGGTGATCCTTGCGCTGGTGCAGATCGCGCTGGTGGCGGCGCTGGTGCAGGGAATGCTCCGGCTGCGAAACTTTCCGGACCGCGCCACCCAGACGCTGACCGCCCTGTTCGGCGCCAACGCGGTACTCAACCTGCTGTCCCTGCCGGTAATCTCCTGGCTGCGGGAGGTGGGAGAAACCGACCCCACCCCCCAGTTTTTTGCGCTGCTGCTGGTGGGCTGGATCCTGGCGGTCACCGCCACGATCCTGCGCGAATCCCTGGAGGTCTCCCGCGGTGCCGCGATCGGGCTTTCTATCGGTTTGTCGCTGGTGGTGCTGATGCTGACGCTGCCACTGGTGGCCTGGCTGGTTCCCGCCGCCTGATGCGGCTGCACATCCTCGGCATCGCCGGTACTTTCATGGGCGGCCTCGCCCTGCTCGCCCGCCAGTTGGGGCACCAGGTCACCGGCAGCGACGCCAATATTTATCCACCCATGAGCGAGATGCTCGCCGCCGAGGGCATTCCGGTTGGGCCGGATACGGATACCGGCTTCCTGCAGGACGCCCCGGACCTGGTGGTGATCGGCAACGCCCGGTCCCGCGGCCAGCCGCTGGTGGAGGCGGTGCTGGAGCGTGGCCTGGCCTATACCTCGGGACCGGATTGGCTGGCCCGGGCGGTCTGCCCCGGCCGCAGGGTACTTGCGGTGGCCGGCACGCATGGCAAAACCACCACCACCGGTATGCTCGCCTGGATCCTGGAACGGGCCGGGCACGACCCGGGCTTTCTGGTGGGCGGCGTCCCTGGCAATTTTGCGGTCAGCGCCCGCCTGGGCGGCGGCCGGGATTTTGTCATCGAGGCGGACGAGTACGACACCGCGTTCTTCGACAAGCGCTCCAAGTTCATTCACTACCGGCCGCGGATCGCAGTGCTGAACAACCTGGAGTTCGATCACGCGGACATCTTCGATGACCTGGAGGCCATCCGCCGCCAGTTCCACCACCTGGTGCGTACCGTACCCGGCAACGGAAAACTGGTGGTCAACCAGGAGGACGCGCAGCTCCGCGAAGTACTGGAGCGCGGTTGCTGGACCCCGGTGGACGGTTTCGGCGACGAGGCCACCGGCGCCGGCTGGCAACTCCGCGCCAGTTGCCCGGACTTCAGCGAATTCCAGGTACGCCGGGACGGCGTACCCTGCGGCGATGCGCGAATCCCGCTGCCGGGCCGGCACAACGCCATGAACGCGCTGGCGGCGATTGCAGCGGCAGCCGCCGCCGGTGTGGCGCCCGGGCAGGCGCTGGAGGCGCTGGCAGATTTCATTCCACCGAAACGACGCCTGGAGTTGCGGGGCGAGACCGGCGGCGTCAGCGTGTACGACGATTTCGCCCACCATCCAACCGCCATCCGGGCCACCCTGGAGGCCTGCCGGGCCCGCTATCCCGGGGAGCGCCTGGTGGCGGTGCTGGAACCCCGTTCCAACACCATGCGCATGGGCCGCCACCGGGCCGAATTGGCCAGCGCCCTGGCGGCCGCCGACCGGGTGCTGCTGCTGGAACCCGCGGGGCTCGGCTGGTCGCTGGCGGAAGTTGCCCGGGAACTGGGAACCCACGCGGCGGTGCTGCGGTCTACTGAGGAGATCGTGGCGGACCTGACCGCCAGCAGCCAGCCCGGAGATCGCGTCATCGTGATGAGCAATGGCTCGTTTGACGGTCTGCACGCCCGGCTGCTGAGCGCCCTGGAGCAACGCGCCGATTCCTGACCGCATTGTGAACGCGAGAAACAATACCGGGGCATGCGCTATCATGCCCACCGCCCCTTAAACCGGAGTCCCCGAACCGATGTTCAAACGCCTGGTTGTCGCCTCCCTGCTGGCCATGTTTTCCCTTGCCGCCCCCGCCACCGAGTACGTGGAAGGCGTGCATTACCAGTTACTGCTCGACAAGCAGCCGGTGGACACCGGCGACCAGATCGAGGTCCGGGAGCTGTTCTGGTACGGCTGTCCGCACTGCTTCAACCTGGAACCGGTTCTGCAGCAGTGGCTGGCCAAGAAACCCGCCAACGTCGCCTTCCTGCGCATGCCCGTGGTGCTGCGCGACAGCTGGGCCAAGCACGCCCAGGCCTACTACACCTTCGAGGTACTCGGGGTCCTGGACAAGCTGCATCTTGCCTTTTTCAAGGCCATCCACGAGCAGCACAAACACATGGCCGACGCGGATGCAATTGCCGACTTCGCGGTTGCGCACGGTATCCAGCGACAGACCTTTCTGGATGCCTATAACTCCTTCGCCGTGGACAGCAAGGTGCGCCAGGCGCGCCTCGTCGGCACTCGCTATGAGGCCAACTCGGTACCGACCCTGATCGTGGACGGCCGCTACCGGACCTCTTCCTACATGGCCGGGGGCCATGCCGACTTACCCGCGGTCCTGGATTTCCTGGTGGCGAAGGCCGCCGCCGAACGCGGCAAGTAGTCAGTGCAATCCGGAGGGGTTGTGGCCGGGAGATGGTCGCCGCCATCGACGCTCCTGCAACCGATTGATTTACCAAATAAATGGCGCGCCCGAAGGGATTCGAACCCCTGACCTCTGCCTCCGGAGGGCAGCGCTCTATCCAGCTGAGCTACGGGCGCGGGGGCGCAAGCATACCGGCGCGCCACAAACGCGTCCATCGCCGGCCAAAAGCGCATGATAGGGCTTGGCGAGGATTTGCCGGATACGCTACTATGCGGCCCGTTCTTCTGGTTGCCGCCGACGTCGGCAGATTATTCATCGATATTTCAAGGGGTTAGCAAATATGTTGCCGCATTCCGATATGAGCGATATGACCTTCACCAAGCGCTTCACCGCCATGATCGCGGGTCTGGCGTTGCTTACCATCCTCCTTTTCGTGCTGGCCAACGGGGTTGGCGGCAAGACCGCCTCCGATGACAGCAACGCGGCCACCGTGGCCGAGCGCACCGCCCCGGTGGGCAGCGTGCAGATGGCCGCACAGCAGGCCCTCGATGTGCTGGTCCCGGTGGCGGAAGCCGCCGACGGCAAAACGACCTACGAGACCACGTGCTCCGCTTGCCATGCCGCTGGTGTGGCCGGTGCGCCCAAGCTCGGTGACAAGGCCCTGTGGGACCCGCGCATCGCCCAGGGCCTCGCGGTACTGGAAGAGCACGCCATCAAGGGATTCCAGGGCAAGACCGGCTTCATGCCCGCCAAGGGCGGCAACGCCAGCCTGCCCGACGACGCCGTGAAGGCGGCGGTTGCCTACATGGTGGAGCAAGCCAAGTAACCATCGCCTGAAACTGGCATCAAAGGCCGGCCCCCGTGTTCGGGGAGCCGGCCTTTTTTTGCAATGACGGAAGAAAAGACGCCCTACGAACACCTGACGCCGGACCGCATCCTGCGGGCGGTGGAGTCCGTGGAACTGGTTCCGGACGGGCGTATGCTGGCACTCAATTCCTACGAAAACCGCGTGTACCAGCTCGGCATGGTGGACGGAAGCAGTTGCGTCGCCAAATTCTACCGGCCCGGGCGCTGGAGCGATGAACAGATCCGGGAAGAACATGCCTTCACCCTCGAACTGGTCGAAAACGAGATTCCGGTGGTGCCACCGAGGGAACTCGCGGGCGAAACCCTGCACGCCTACGAGGGCTACCGCTTCGCCGTCTTCGACAGGCGTGGCGGGCGTTATCCAAGCCTCGACCAGGAGGACCACTTGGAATGGATCGGCCGTTTCATCGGTCGCATCCATCGTACCGGAGCCAGCCAGTCGTTCCAGTCCCGGCCTCGGCTGGATGTGCATACGTTCGGTTACCCCAGCGTCGCGTACCTGCTGGAAAATGACTGGCTGCCGCCGGAACTGCGTTCGCCATACGAGGGCCTGGCCAACCAGTTGCTCACCCAGGTGGAGCAATGTTACCAGCGCGCGGGAAGGGTAAGCTGCATCCGCCTGCACGGCGATTGCCACCCAGGCAATATCCTGTGGACCGATGACGGGCCCCATTTCGTCGATCTGGACGATTGCCGCAGCGGACCCGCGATCCAGGACCTGTGGATGTTGTTATCCGGCGAACGGGAGGAAATGCAACGCCAGCTGGCAGCGGTGGTGCGCGGCTACACCACGTTCGCGGTACTGGATGCGGCGGAGTTGCACCTGATCGAGGCGCTGCGCACCCTGCGACTGATGCACTATGCCGCCTGGCTGGCTCGCCGCTGGCAGGACCCGGCCTTCCCCCGGGCCTTCCCCTGGTTCAGCGGCCCGCGCTACTGGGAAGAGCACATCCTGATGCTTCGGGAGCAGGCGGCCCTGATGGACGAAATGCCGCTGCAGCTGGATCGCGACGCCTACTGAGCGACCGCCGGTTCCAGCCGCAACTCCACCCGCTGTATATCGTCCCGCGCCATGCGGAACTCCACCGACGAACCAGCGGCCAGGTTTTCGCGCAGCACCAGTTGGTCGCCCTCGCTGCTTACCATCTCGCCACCGCGCACCAGACCCCCAACCAGCTGGACCCGCAACTCCTCCCCGACGTGCGCCGCCGCTTCGTCGAAGGAAATTCGGCGATAAATCGGGCCGCGGGGTAGTGCCGGCGCGGGCGTCGGGTCGGCAACCGGGGTCGCCGGTTTCAACACCGCAATTCCGGTAAGAGTTGGCGCTTCGTAGATTTCTTCCGGTAATGGAGGCGGCGGGGTGAGGATCATCACCTGCTGCAGCGGAAGGTAGGGACGAGCGATTTGCCAGCCGAATCCGAGAAACCCGGCGGCCCCCACAACGGCTGCGACGAACCACCAGCGGGTCTTGCTCCACTGGCGGATGACCGCGGCCAGAAAAAATATTACCGCGCCAGACAACAACAGGGGCGCCATCCAGGAATCCTGCGACCGCCACAGCACCACGCCAGCGGCCGCATGCCAGATCAGCAATAGCATTCCCCAGGAAGGCTGGTCCCGGTAGGCAAGCAGAATGACCATCAGGAGCGCGATGGCGTACAGACCGGCAAAGCCGAAGGCGATCAGATCAAACATGACCCGGATTATAGGGCACACGGCCGATCCGACCCCAATGCCGGCGCCACTGGCAGCCGGACGGCCCGGGAGCACCGACGACTGCAGGCGGTTTCAGGCGGTCGCCGCCCGGAAAACGTCCAGCCAGCACCGGGCGATCGCCTGGGAGCTCAGGGTCTCCGCCACCCGTAGTTGTCCCATCCGGGTGCGCTCTGCCACCAGCTGCGGGTCCGCGAGGGCGCTGCGGATACCCGCGGCCAGGTCCTCTCCCAACCCGGCGCAGTCCGCAAACTCCCGATAGGCGGGCACCGGGCTGGCCAGTACCGGGCGCCCGGCCCACAGGGCGTCGGTAAGCCGGTTAGCGCTCTTTACCCGGTACCATGGATCCTCGGGCAGGCCCGGCAGAATGACCAGGTCGCAGGCCACGAACGCGGCATCCATAGCCGCCAGCGACCATTCCGTAAACGCAATCTCTATGCCGTTGGCCGGTTCCCGCCGCAACTGCGCCAGGAATTCTTCCACTTCGGGGTACGCACTGCTGAGCAGGCTCAGGTGCAGCGGGTGTTCGCCCGCCAGCTTCACCAGACCCGGCCATTGCGGAATGAATGCCGGCAGGTTCCTTGCATTGCCGTACCACAACAGCCGCAGGGGCTCACCCGGAGCGAAACGCACCTCCCCGCGGGCGCCGCCCGATACCGGGTCACCGATGATGGTCGCGTTGACCCCGGCCTCGCGACCGAGCACGAGTTGCATCTCCCCGGTGCTGCAGGTGACGGCATCCGCACGCGCTACCAGCGCCCGCAGCACCGGGCCGCGGTAGTCAGAGAAATGGTTGTCGCAAACGTCCACCACCACCCGGGCGCCGTCCGCCTTCAGCCGATCGATGATCGCCAGCCAGCGTGGCGCCCGGACCCGGAAATCCTCCGCCAATTTCGTCGACAGCTTGGGCACCACCAGAACGTCCGTCTTCGGCATTTCACATTCCGAGTGCCCCGAGACCACTACCACCGAGCAATCCAGGCCGCCCCGTTGCAGGGCCTGCGCCGGCAGTCCCACGCGGTACCGGTAACTGGCCACGTTGCAGGTGGCACAATAGTCGGCGCCCAGGCGTTCCGGCAGAAATCCTTGCTCCAGGTTGACCAGCCACGTGACACGCATGCTGGACGGGATCATACCGGGCGACTGGCGGCAATGCGCGGCAGCCGTGCAATGCGGTTCAGCGGCGGCATCCGCACCGGTATCGGCGTGGCCGGTACCGCATTCGCGCGGGTACCGGCGGGCACCCTGATTCCCTTGCCGATCAACCAGCAGCCATTGCCGCACCCGGCAACGGACCCATAAAAAAAGGCGGGGCCCGAAGGCCCCGCCCTGAATTGACCACCGAGTGCGGTCAGTAGATATCGTTGACGGTATTCAGGACGTTGAATTTTCCGGTGGGCGTCACCAGCCGCTTGTCCTTGATGACGGCCTTGAGTTTGCGGGTCTTGTCGTCCACCACCACGATTGCGGACTCCTGCTCCTTGCCGCTCCACACCGAGAACCAGACCTCGTCGCCACGGGCGTTGTATTCCGGCTGGACAACGCGTTTGGCGCCCTCACCGAGTTCGGCCCATTCGGCAATCGGCAGCACCTCGTAGCCCTTGTCCAGGTTATTGACGTCGAACACGGCGACGGACTGGCTGATCTTCGCGTCCGGATTCAGCGGGGAATCCACCCACAGGTTGCTGGACTTCGGATGGGTCTTGACGAACAGCGATCCACCACCCTGGCCTTTGAGCACCTGCACCACTTTCCAGGCATTTTTCGGATGCCCCTTCGGGTCGGTCCCGATCAGGGTCACCTTGTCGTTACCCAGAGCGCTGGTGCCCCACACTGGCCCGAACTTGGGGTGCTTGAAATTCGCCCCGCGTCCCGGGTGGGGAATCTTGTCCACGTCCACCATGGCGACCAGCTTGCGGTCCTTCGAATCGATGACCGCAATCTTGTCCGACTTGTTGGCCGCGGTCAGGAAATACCGCAAGGTCGAGTCCCAGCCACCATCATGCAGGAAGCGCGCCGCGTTGATGGTGCGCACCTCCATGTTGTCCAGGTCCTCGTAGTTCACCAGCAACACCTTGCCGGTTTCCTTGATGTTGACGATGAACTCCGGATGCTCGTGGGAAGCCACGATGGCCGCCACTCGCGGTTCCGGATGGTATTCCTGGGTATCCACGGTCATGCCCCGGGTGGAAACGATCTTGAGGGGCTCCAGCGTATCGCCGTCCATGATGGTGTACTGGGGCGGCCAGTACGCTCCGGCGATGGCATAGCGGTCCTCGTAGCCCTTGTACTTTGAGGTCTCCACCGAACGCGCCTCCAGGCCGACCTTGATCTCCGCCACCTTGGCTGGCGGGTTCATCCACAGGTCGATCATGTCGATCTTGGCGTCCCGCCCGATGGTGTACAGGTAGCGCCCGGACGCGGACAAGCGGGAGATATGCACCGCGTATCCGGTACGGATCGTGGTGATGATCTTCTTGCTGTCGCCATCGATAAGCGCGACCTGCCCGGCGTCCCGCAGGGTGACCGAAAAGATATTGTCCAGATCGTACTGGTTCATCTTCTTCTTCGGGCGTTTTTCGGGGGCCACCAGGACCTTCCAGCTCGCGCGCATTTTGTCCATGCCGAACTCCGGCGGTGCCGGTGGTTCGTGTTGCAGGAAGCGAGCAAGAATGTCGATCTCGGCGGCGCTCAGTTCCCCGGAGGTTCCCCAATTGGGCATGCCCGCCGGAGATCCGTAGTTAATCAGCGCCTTGAGGTAGGCGGTGCCCTTCTTGCGAGTAATATCCGTCGTCAGCGGCTTGCCGGTGGCGCCTTTGCGAAGTACGCCGTGACAGCCGGCGCAGCGTTCAAAGAAGATGCGCGTGGCGGTAGCGAAATCCTGCTCGGAGATCTCCGGGCCCTCGCTGGTGAGCAGCGCGCGCGAATCTTCGCCGGTCATGGCGCTGGGCGCTCCCTTGTACTTCATTTCCGTTTCGGGCGTGGTGGGATGGCGCTCACTGGCGGAGCGATCCTGTTTGCCGAGGCGATCCCGGGCGGCGGTGACTTCCGCCACTTCAACCACTTTGCCGCTGTTTTTCCAGGATTTGAATACGTAGGTCAGTGCGTCAGCGATCTCCGCATCCGGAAGATAGCCAACATCCGGCATCACCGAGTTGTACTTGCGACCGTTTACGGTGATTTCTCCCGAAAGGCCGGCCAACGGAATTTCGATGGCACGCGCCTTGTCGGCATTCAGAAAATCGGAACCCGCCAACGGCGGAAAGGCCCCGGGTAGGCCACTGCCGTCCACCTGGTGGCAGGCGGCGCATACCTTTTCGAAAACCGCCTTGCCGGAGGCCAGGCGCTGCTCGAGGGTCGGGGCCTGACTGGCCTCCGCCTTATGCACATCCATCCCTTTTTGGTCCGCGGCGTTGCAGACGCCGCTGGCCAGCAGGGTCATCAAGAGAAAAAGAAATCGTCTCATAGCCATCACCTTCAAGTTGCATCCAAAATGGATATTTTCATTACCAGCTGGCCTTCACCGCCAGCGCGCCATGCACGCCAGGTGAGGACAGCACTTCAATAAGGGGGTCGTCCGGCGGCAGGCCCCGCACATCCGACCAGCGCCAGTATTTCTTGCCGGTGAGATTTCGCAGCGCGGCGTTGACGCTCCAGTTTCGGTTGAGGGTCCAGCTGAGGTGCGCGTCGAGGGTCACATAAGCCGGCGGCTGGAAAAGCGGTCCGGCACTCTCGTCAACATCATTCACGCCATCCACGGCGCGCAGGTTGATATCAACACGCAAGCCCGCGCGGGGCGCGAAGCCCATACCCAGCAGCAGTTCCGCTGGCTGCACGCTGTTCAGGGGTGCGTCCTCGGCCTGGTTACGACCGCGGCTCCAGAAACCACGCAGGTAGACCTCACCCTGGTGCCGTTGCCAGGCCCGGGGCCGCAGGCCAAGGTCCAGCTCGGCGCCGTAGATGCGCGCCTTTTCGAGGTTCCGGGACTGGAACAGTACCCGCCCGCTGGCCGGGTCAAAGCCCAGGTTCACCTTGGTCTCGATGAAATCACGGAAGTGGTTGTCGAACAGCGTGACCTGGGCAGTCAGGCCTTCCCGGTCCAGACGCCAGCCCAGTTCGTAGCCATCCGAATATTCCGCCTTGAGGTCCGGGTTGGGTATTGCACGAATGCCGAACAGCGGAATATCCAGGCCGATATTGGCGTCCTCGAAGGGCGGTGCGCGAAAGCCGCGGGCGTACTGAAGGTACACGGACTGCGCTTCGCCGAGCTGGCGCTGCACGCCGAGCTTTGGTGACCAGGCCTCCTCCGAAACCGACACGGCGTCGGTAGCCGGGTTGTCCAGCCGATAAATATCATCGGTCCGGGGATCCAGGTCGTAGGAATCGAAACGCACCGCGGGGATCAACGCCCAGCCGCCATCCCCGAGTTCCACGCGATCGTACAGATATATGCCAAGCTCACGGGTATCGCTGATGGGAAAATCGCGCAGCGGGAAAACCTCGCCGAGGACGCTGTTGGTCGTACTGCCGTCCGGGTTGGTTAGCAGCGACTCGCGCATTTCTTCGGTGCGGGTGTCCGCGTATTCAAATCCATATCCCAGTTGATGGCGCACCGGGCCCGTTTCCAGTTCGCCGCTGAACTGAAGGCGCAGCCCGTCGATTTTCTGGTGATAGAAAAAATTCCGGTCATAGAATTCCAGCCCGCCGGAACGCGCCGTGCGGATTTCATCGCTGCGCTGATCCACTTCCGACACCTGGTGGAAGGCCAGCAACCGCCCCCCGGAGAGCCAGCCCGGCCCACGATCGAAATCCCAGCTCACGGACTGCTGCGCCAGGGTCGAGCGGTCATCGCCAGAAAGCTCGGTGGTGCGGGAAAACCGTCCGTTACCCGGAAGAGATAGCACCTCGGTACGACTGCGCCGATCGGCTCCCTGCAGCGAAATGTGCAGGCCCTGGTCGCTTACCGCCTTGAACATCCAGCTGCTGGCGCGGCGATCCTGCGGATCCTCCGCAACCGGGCCGTCGGACTGGTTCTGGATTTCATCGCCTCCGCGGCGAGTCACCTGAGCGAGGAAACCCCACGCGCCGGCGTTTTGCGCGCCATACAGGCTCGCGGAAGCCGAGTTGTCCACGCTGTTGTACTGGCTGCGCAAACCCAGGTAGGTATTGCCCGACCCCCTGGCCAGCAGGTCTTCGGGATCCTTGGTGAGAAAAGCGACCACTCCACCGATTGCCTTGCTTCCGAACAGCGAGGAGGCCGGCCCGCGCAGAATTTCAACCCGATCCACCAGCTCCGGATCCACGATCTCGCGACCGGCCTGGGAATAACTGCCAATATCGAACTGGTCCGCAACCGGCACGCCATCAATCTCGATCAAGGTACGGTTCTCGCCAATTCCGCGGATGGAGAGGCCGGTGGTTCCGAAGCGCGTCCCGCCAAAGTCAATTCCGACCCCAGGCAGGTAGCGGACCAGGTCCGCCGCGCCGGTCACCAACCGGGCCTCCAATTCCTCGGACGGCAGGATGGTGATATGACCCAGCACATCCTGTCGAGCCTGCGGCAGCTTGGCCACCGCCGCCACCACTTCCAGGCTCCCGTATTTGATCTGCTCCGGCTCCACAGCGGAAACCGCACTTGCGGCCAGCGACAAAACCGACAGCAGGCATACGCCCAGGGTTTTCTGGTAGGGATTGGTACGCAAGGAGGCCTCTGCCGGATCGCAAGTCGGGGCGCCGGTTGGTTAGGGTTGGACGTATTGTCCGCCCCCCGCTCCCAACAGGAATTGACTCAGGTCAAGGGATTCTGCATCGACAGCCACTAGCCTGCGGCGCCATAATTGCGCCTGAATCCTGGTTTCGGATCACACATGCCCTGGCTGCAGAATGCCGCCGTTATTCGGTTGATGACCCTGGCGCTGCTGGCAGCGACGGTGCTGATGGCACGGGGAAACTGGGAGCTCTACGCAGCGCTGCTGTTCAGCCTGGCCTACTCCCATTACCTCCTGAGTTTCTTCTACTCACGCTACCAGTGGCAGCACATCCGCGCCAGCGGCGGCACCTGGCGTACCGTCCTGCTGGCCGCCGGGGGTCTCGCGCTGTACGTCGCGGGGCTCCCGTTACTGATGCTGTTCGGCGTGCACCATGCCCTGAACGAGGTGTACACGCTGTACCGGAAAATCCCGCAGCGAGCCGGCCGCGGCGTGGTTGTCAGTGCGCTATTCGCGGCCAACCTGCTGATTTATCTGACCGTACTTCGCCACTACCCGACGCAGACGGCGCTGATTGGCGTACTCGACGGAAAAATGATGGTGGGGGCAATCGCGATCCTGTACGCCGTATTCTTCTATGCCCTGCATTCCATCACCCGCGAAGGGGAGCGAGGCCTGGTTCGGGAGGCGGTGCTGGCGGAGGCGCCCTGGGCAGCCATCCTGGCGTTAGGCTTCGTATACCCGATGGATTTCTATGACGTAATTTTTTACCACTTTTTTTTCTGGCTGGTGTTTCCGTTCAGCACCCCGTTGGGCCGGGATTCCCGCGCGTCGCTGCGGTATGCGGGCCTGACCATACTGTTCAGCGGCATTTTCCTGCTGTTATCACCCCTCGGCCCACTGAACTACCAACTCGGCGGCTCTCTTTTTCTGTCCCAGTTCCAGTTCTGGGGGTACCTGCACATCACCCTTTCCTTCGCCATGTCCCGATCCAACCCGGATTTCATCGTGCGTGCGTTCCGACCAAATGCGGAACCGGTGACCACCTGATCCGGGGTCAGTCCGCCTGCCGGCCGAACCGCTTGCTAAGGCGGTCCCGGATCCGGCTCCAGTCCCCCTGGCGAATGCCACGCATGGCTCGCCGCACCTGGTTCACTCGCGCAGGCCAGCGTACGTAACGTCGCTGACGATACCACCGCTGCCAGGGGCCGTAGCGCTGACGAATAGTCTCTCCTGGACTTGGCATCCCCGAGGCGCGCGCCAGCGCTTCCGGTTGTCGTGCAACAGGCAGAATTTCCCGGCAACGGAGGAAGATGTCCCGCAGGAAACTCTGCAACCGCTCTGGCGCGAATTGGTCCGGAACCCGGTTGTCCCTGAACCAGGGCTCGCCCAGCATACGCAAGTAGAGTGACTCATCCTGATCGATCGCAACAATCCGTTCGACTACCTTTTCGAATGAAGGATAGTCGTGGCAGTTGATAAAGGAGCGTGTATTGAAATCGTCAGCAATACATGGACTGCCCCAGTAAATGGGAACCGAACCCGCCTCCATGGCATCGCAGATTTTCTCGGTCACGTAGCCCGGCCACGACTCGCTTTCGAACGCAATAGTGAACTTGTATCGCGCCTGTAGCTGCCGCTTGACCTCCGGCCAGTCCGGGGCAAAGCGCTCGCCGGTGTGTGGTTCGAAAGGCATATTGTTGAGCACCGGACCGAAGGAATCGACTTTGCGGTAACGGGACAGCAATCGAAACATCCGTATCCGCTCCCGCGGGTGTGGATTCGAATACACGAAGTTGCAGAACTGCGTACGGTCCCGGGCAATGTCCCCGGGTTTTGGTTTAGCGGTCAGCACATCCAGGCGCGGAAAATTGCGATGACCAAACGGTACCCGCAGGTACCGCGAATCGTTCAGCAAATCGTTGCCCAGGGCGAAGTCAAATTCATCGAAATTGGGATGCACATTCTCCCCGCTCAGGATCACACGTGGGCAGTCGTAACGCCGGTAATCAACGCCGTTGAAACCGACGAACAGCACATCGGGAGGATCCGAAAACTCCCAGGGGACTCCCGTGGCGTGAAAATAGGGCACCAGCCAGCGAATAAAGAGATCGCCGTGGCGATGCTCGCCGATATCCGAAAAACGGATTCGTACGGGCCGGTTCACGCGGGCTCCCCGCAGCAGATCGCAGGAATCGTGGTGCCTGCTGCCTTTGCATTCCAGACCATGCCCTGATTCTCAGGTGCTGGAGAAAAGATTGCCACTACCCCCGGTGAGCGCATAGGCTGGTCCCGGGGTGAATCCCCCATCACCCAAACGGAGCACACCCATGGCCAAAGAAACCAGCGTCGCCGATCTGGTCCGCGAGCACCTCGAACTGCAACGGGAATTCAACCAATACGTTCGCGAACACGGTTTCAAGGTGGGCGAGTACCATGCCCCGCCGCCGGGAAGTTTTTTAGAGCGCTACCGAAAACGCTGGCTCGAGATCACCCACCTCCTTACTCCGGCCCTGCACAATCCGGACGAATAACCGTCAGCCACCCGGGCGCGGCGCGGGATTCCGATCCAGGCGCCGGTAGCCGATGGCCTCGGCCAGGTGGGTGGTGGAAATGCCCGGCTCTCCCTCCAGGTCGGCGACCGTGCGGGCCAGCCGCCGGATGCGATCAAAGGCCCGCGCCGATAAGCCCAGCCGCTCACCTGCCTGCTGCAGCATCCGGTAGCCGGAATCCGCCAGCGCACAAGCCTCGCTGAACGCCCGCCCCGCCAGCCGGGCGTTGGGTCGGGCGCCATTGCGCTGCTGCTGACGCTCCCGGGCGACCCGCACCCGCCGCGCCACGTCCGCGGAGTCCTCCCCGTCCGGCGGCCCCCACAGGGCGGCCGGGTCCGGCACCGGTACCGGCACGTGCATGTCGATGCGGTCGAGCAGCGGGCCGGAGATGCGCGCCCGGTAGCGTTGCACCTGGGCCGGCGTGCAGCGGCAGCGAGCCTGCCCCTGGTATCCGCAGGGGCAGGGATTCATCGCCGCCACCAGCTGAAACGTGGCGGGAAAACTCGCCTGCCGGGCCGCGCGGGAAATATGGATCACGCCGGACTCCAGCGGTTCCCGCAGCACCTCCAGCACCCGCCGCTCGAACTCCGGCAGTTCATCCAGGAACAGAACACCGTGGTGCGCCAGGGAAATCTCCCCGGGACGCGGGTGCGAACCCCCTCCCACCAGCGCCACGGCGGAGGCCGTGTGATGCGGAGCACGGAATCGCGGCGTTCGCCAGTGGACCGGGTTCAGCGCTACCCCGGCCAGGGATTCGATGGCCGCAACTTCCAGCGCCTCACCGTCGCCCAGCGGCGGCAGCAGGCCCGGAAGCCGCGAGGCCAGCAGGGTCTTGCCGGTTCCGGGCGGACCCACGAACAGCAGGCTGTGGCCGCCGGCGGCAGCGATCTCCAGGGCGCGCCGGGCGTGGGGCTGGCCGCGAACATCGCGCAGGTCCGGGGCCTTGTGGCGTGCGCCGCCGGCCGGCGCCGTTTGCTGTGGCGGCAGCAGTACGCGGCCATGCAGGTGTTCGCTAAGCGCCAGCAGGTGCGGCGCACCGACACAGACCAGGCCCGGGACCAGCGCCGCCTCTGCGGCATTCTCCGCGGGCAATACCAGGCTGCGGCCACTTCCCCGCACCCCCAGGGCCGCGGTCAGAGCGCCCGCAACGGGCCGCAGCTGCCCGTCCAGCGCCAGCTCGCCGACAAACTCGTACTCCGCCAGCGGGTCACGGGGTAGCTGGCCGGCGGCGGCAAGGATGCCCAGGGCAATGGGCAGGTCAAAACGCCCGCCTCCCTTCGGCAGGTCGGCGGGCGCCAGGTTGATCGTGATGCGCCGCGCCGGAAACTCGAAACCCGTCTGGATCAGGGCGCTGCGAACCCGGTCCTTGCTCTCGCGCACCGCCGCTTCGGGCAGGCCGACGATAGACAGGCCCGGAAGGCCATTGGCCAGGTGAACCTCCACGGTGACCGGAAGGGCGCGGACCGCGCCCAGGGCCCGGGAATGCACGATGGCCAGGGACATGGTCCCCGCATGGTGCGATGCGCAGAACGCTACAACGGGCTTTTTTTCGCCGCATGCGGAGAAAGCAGCCCGCGGCCGGGGCTCAATCCGGAGCGGCGCCTGGTCCGCTCAGCCGGGCGTTTCCGGTCCCGGGCGGCTTTCCAGCTCCGCCACCTGGATTTCCAGCTCCCGCAGCCGGGCGCGGGTGCGTTCCAGCAGGGCCTCCTGGATTTCCAGTTCCTCGCGAGTCACCAGGCCGGCCCGGTCCAGTCCGCCACGCAACACGCCACGCAGGTTCTTGCGCAGATCCTCGGCCAGGGCCTGGGGGAACACGCCTTCCACCAGCCTGGCCAGATCTTCCAGTACGTTGCCGGGTCGGGTCTTTTCCATGCCTGGCATCTTAGCAAGTTCCCCCGCACCAGGATGGTGCGCAAGCCTTCCGGGGCGAACCCCATTGGTGCAGATGCTGCCATAAATCCGCCAAAAACACGCCAGATCGGGGTTGGCACACCCCTTGCAATACGGTCCACAGAGTTTTCCTTAACCCCGTGCTGGAGATTTCAAAATGTATTGCAAAAAGACCCTGATGAACTCCCTGGTGGCCGGCTCCCTGCTGGCCAGCGCAAGCGCCGCCCAGGCCGAGCTCAGCGGCAACGTGGCCCTGACCACCGATTACGTATGGCGTGGTTATTCCCAGACCATGGAGAATCCCGCCATCCAGGGTGGATTTGATTTTAGCGACAAGTCCGGCTTTTACCTTGGCACCTGGGGCTCCAACGTGGACTTCGGCGGACCGGAAAACCTGGAGCTTGACCTCTACGGTGGCTGGTCCGGGGAACTGAGCGGGGGCCTCGGAGTGGATGCGGGCGTAATCAGTTACCGCTACTTCGATGACGTTGCCGACCCGGATTTCACCGAGGCCTATGTCGGCCTGAGCTTCGGCATGTTCAGCGCCAAGGCGAGCTTCCAGATCGACGGCCCGGACCTGGGCAACTACTACGAGGCCGGCGCGGACATCCCGCTCGGCGAAAAGCTCACCCTCGCCCTGCACGTCGGAAAGTATGACTACGACGAGGGACCCGACCCGGTCGATTACTCCATCGGTGTTTCAACCGCCGTAAGTGGTTTCGATCTCGGGATCACCGCCTACGGTGTGAACAACGACGGCGAGCTGGTCTACGGCAAGCTGGGTGACGACCGCGTCGTCGTGAGCGTTTCCAAGTCCTTGTAATGCAGAGGTGCCCCGTTCGCGGGGCACCAAACTTTCGGAGATACGCAGATGAAGATGGTTACTGCAATCCTGAAGCCCTTCAAGCTGGATGATGTCCGTGACGCCCTGTCCGATATCGGCGTCAAGGGCATGACCGTGACCGAAGTGAAAGGCTTCGGCCGCCAGAAGGGTCACACGGAACTGTACCGCGGCGCTGAATACGTTGTGGATTTTCTGCCCAAGATGAAAATGGAGGTCGCGGTTGACACAAGCATCCTCGACCAGGTCGTTGAGGCAATTATCCAGGCAGCCCGTACCGACAAGATTGGCGACGGAAAAATTTTCGTCACTGAACTGGCACAGGTCTACCGCATCCGAACCGGCGAAACCGGTCCGGACGCGTTGTAAACCCGAACCTACCTATCGGAGATATTCCCGTGGAAGCTTTGAAAGAGCTCAGTTACGCGCTTGATACCTTCTATTTCCTGGTAACCGGCGCGCTGGTGATGTGGATGGCAGCTGGCTTCGCCATGCTCGAGGCGGGCCTGGTCCGCGCCAAAAACACCACCGAAATCCTCACAAAGAACGTCGCCTTGTACGCGATCGCCTGCATTATGTTCATGCTGATGGGGTACAGCCTGATGTACCCGGGCGACGCTGCGGTGTCCTCCTGGTGGCCGGGACTGCCATCCATCCTCGGCAAGGCAGATAACGAGGCGGCCGCGGTACTGGCCGGCGGCGATGGCGCTCCCTACTACTCGAACCTGGCAGATTTCTTTTTCCAGGTGGTGTTCGTGGCCACCGCCATGTCCATCGTGTCGGGTGCGGTTGCGGAGCGAATGAAGTTGTGGTCCTTCCTGCTGTTTGCCGTGGTCCTCACCGGGTTCATCTATCCGATGCAGGGGTACTGGAAGTGGGGCGGTGGTTTCCTTGACGCGGCTGGCTTCCAGGACTTTGCCGGTTCCGGCGTGGTCCACCTGTGCGGTGGCGTAGCGGCCTTTGCGGGCGTGCTGCTTCTCGGCGCACGCAAGGGAAAATACGGCAAGGACGGTAAGATCAATGCGCTGCCTGGCGCCAACCTGCCGCTGGCCACGCTGGGTACCTTTATCCTGTGGCTGGGCTGGTTCGGGTTCAACGGCGGATCGGAATTGAAAGTTTCCGACGTCGGCGAAGCCAACGCCGTTGCATTGGTCTTCGTCAACACCAACGCGGCAGCCGCCGCCGGCGTAGTCTCCGCCCTGATTACGGCGCGGCTGATGTTTGGCAAGGCCGACCTCACCATGGCACTGAACGGAGCGCTGGCGGGCCTGGTCGCGATTACCGCCGAACCCCTCAACCCGACACCGCTGCTGGCCAGCGGAATCGGAGCCCTGGGCGGCGTGCTGGTGGTGTTTTCCATCCTGTTGCTGGACAAGCTGCGAATCGACGACCCGGTGGGCGCCATATCGGTACACGGTGTGGTGGGTCTCTGGGGTTTGATCGCGGTGGTGCTGTCCAACCCGGAGGCCACCCTGCTCACACAACTCTACGGAGCCGGAGTGATTTTTGGCTGGGTCCTGGTCACTTCGCTGGTGGTATGGACGCTGCTCAAATTCACCATCGGCATCCGGGTGTCCGAACAGGAAGAGTATGAAGGCGTCGATCTCGCCGAATGCGGGCTGGAGGCTTACCCGGAATTTACCGGGGCCCATGGCTCGGGAAAGTAGTCCCTGCAGCTGACCTGCCCAAACAGGGCATTTGTAGGGGCGCCCACCGGGCGCCCCTTTTTTTTGGTCTGGATCCCGGCGCCGACGGTTTACTGGGCGAACTCCTCTGCCACATACCGGATGTAGGCTTCGTCCCGCAACTGGCGCAGGAAACGGTCATACCGCTCCTCGGCCTTTTTCCGTCGCAACTGGCGGTGTGCCTCCTCGCGAGCATTGGCGTCGGCGGCATCCAGGGTCCGGCGGTCCAATACCTCGATGATGTGCCAGCCGAAGCGGGATTGTACCGGCTGACTGACCGTGCCCACCGGCAGTGCGTTCATGGCCTCGGCAAAGGCAGGATCCAGGGTGCCGGCGGCTACCCAATCCAGTTCACCGCCCCGGGCCGCGGTAGCGGTGTCGTCGGAATGCGCCCGCGCCAGATCGCCGAAATCCTCACCCGCCTTGATGCGCTCAATAAAGCGCTGCAACTGGGTGCGGGCGTCCTCGTCCGTAAACAGTTCCGTGGTGCGCAGCAGGATATGCCGCGCGCGGGTCTCGGTACGGACCGGCCGGTCGACCTTCTGTTGCCGCGTGCGGTCCAGGCGGAAAATATGGTATCCCAGGTTCGAGCGCAGGATCGGGCTGAGCTGGCCGGGCTTGAGGCTGCTGATCAGCTTGGCGACTGCCGGAGGCAGGTCCTGCAGCCGGCGCCAGCCGATCTGGCCGCCCTGGGGAGCTTCTGCGCCCTGGGAAAACTCTCTTGCCGCTTTGGCGAAGCTCAGACCTTCGCGCAACTGCTGGTGCACCGCCGCAACCCGCGCCTGGGCGGCGCGCACCGCAGTTTCATCCCGTTGCGGTGGGATCGCCACCAGGATGTGAGAGATATGGTACTCGGTGACCGGCTTGGGTGGTGCCGCAGGTTCCTGGGTCGCCAGCCAGTGCTCAATTTCGCCCTCGCCCACGGAGACCCGGCGATTGATATTTCGCTCGATCAGTCGCCGGATGATCAGCTGGTTTCGAATCTGGGTGCGAAAGTCGACCAGCGTAACACCGTCCTTGGCCAGTTCTGCTTTCATCTGCTCCAGGCTTAGCCGGTTGGTTCGGGCGATCTGCTGGATGGCCTCATTCACTGCCGCTTCATCCACGCTGATCCCGGTCCGCTCGGCGTACTGAATCTGAACCCGCTCCGTAATCAGGCGATCCAGGATCTGCCGCCGAAGAACATCGTCAGACGGTCGGCGTCCCTGTGGCATCTGCCTCCGGGCGAGTTCCAGTTGCGCCCGGTACTCACCATCGGTGATGACATCGTCGTTCACGACGACCAGCACCTTGTCGAGAACAATGGGTTGCGCGCGCGCCGGTTGCCACGCCGTAAATGCGGCGAGTACTGCCGTAACCGCAAGGGTCACCAAGCGTGGAAGTCTGGAAGCCATTCGGATGCTCCTGAGCAAAGGCGGCAGCCGTTACCGGCTGCCGCATCTGATTTGTCTCGTGAAAATCTAGAAACCGGTGCGAATACTTGTCAGACCGGAAAGTTCCAACTGCACAAAGATCGCATTTCGAAATCCGCCATCTTCGCTGACCCGCCGCTGCGCGCCCACGCGCAGCGCCCAGCAACAGGCGTCGTATTCCAGCGCCAGGGCGGTGTTGAGCTGCTTCGAATTGCGCAAATCGTAAACGGAGCGACCGTGGACACTCCAGCGCGGTGCAAGCTGCCAGTTGATGTTGGCGTCCATCTGTTCCCGGGAATCCCGGGCGAAACGATAGGCGACGTAGGCGTTGTTTTTCCTTGACTCGTGGTAGTTAAGAAACACCCGGGCCTCACGCATTTCATCCAGCTGGTTATCCCATTGCCACACGGTTTCCAGGCTCAGGTAGTCACTCAGTTGCCCTTTGACCTCTGCGATAATGTCCGAGGAATTGGACGTGTCCAGCCCGCCAATTTGGCGATCTTCAAAGTAGTAGATCTGGCCGATGCTGGCGCGAAGCATCTCGCGCCCGCTTCCGTTATCGATCAAACGGGAGGTAAGGGCCAGGGTAACGCGGTTGTCATCACCAACCACGTCCCGCCCTACGAAACGGTTGTCGTAGAAAAAGTGGCTGAAATTGTTCAGCCGGAGCACCGCCGTATCAAAGATCGGAAAATCCGAATGATCCTCGTTGCTGGCGAACAGGTAGTAGGCCCGAGGCTCCAGGGTATGGGTAACGTCGCGTCCCCGAAAATGGGTCTGGCGCTCAAAAAACAGCCCGCTGTCGAGGCTGAATACGCTGGCGGTTCGGGACGGTGCTTCGTCGTTCCCCGCCGGGATATTGTTCAAGTTCGAATAACTGGTGTGGCGCAATCGGAATTTCGGATTCACAAAACCGTAGATGGCCTCGAGCGGATAACTTATCCAGGGTGTGGCGTCCAGCCGATTGCCTTCAACGCGAACATCGCTGTGAAAACTGGTGAATTCAGCATCCAGTCCGTAGTTCAGCCGGTTGGGCCGGTTCGGCAGCGTGGTTCTAAAGGTCAGCCGCGGCAGGCGTTCCTGGGGTTCGTTGGCAACCGAGATCGACTCGTCGATTGGCTGGTACAGCAAGGCGTCCGCAGACAATGTGAATTTGTCCGCAAAATGGGTGATTGCCAGGGTTTGCGGCAGGAACGTGGCAGATGCCACGTTAAAATCGTTGCTGAAATCGTCGAAATAGTCCCGGTCGCTCACGTCCTGGTATTGCAGGCGCGCCACCGTGCGCTTGCCCAGGCGGTGGTCGTGCAGGATGGACACCGCATGCCGGTCTTCATTGCCAAACTGGTCATCGCCTGGCAACCAGGCACCGGCCAGGCTGCCGTTGTAGTTCTTGCCCAGGTACCGGAACTCGCCTTCCAGCATCAGACCGCGATTGGCGTAAAAACGTGGCGTTAGCGTGGCATCCCGGTTTGGCGCAAGGTTCCAGTAATACGGTATGCCCAGCACGAACCCGGAATCCGCCTCGGAACCGAAGGTCGGCGCCAGGAATCCTGTTTTGCGTTCATCGCTGATGGGGAAGGAAAGCGTAGGGGCATAAAACAACGGCACGCCCAGGAACTCCACCCGCACATGCTTTGCCCGCCCCACGCCGCTATTTTGGTCAACCTGCAGCTCGCTGGCACGCAGGATCACGTCGTCTTTTCCTTTTACGCAGGGAGAAAAGACGGCGTTCACCAGCCGTGTCAGGCCCTCGCCTTCCAGGTGGATGGTGCTGGCGCTACCACGTCCGCGAAGCTCGACCCTGCCGTCCTTGACGATACCCGTCTTCGCCATCTCGAAATCCGCTGACCCGGTTTTGCCGATTCCGGTCTCAAGCTGGTATTCGAGCTGCGGCGTACGGATCCGGTCACCGCGGCTGGTGCGAAGTTCCACGTCACCTTCCGCATCCAGTTGGTCCGCCTGCTGGTCGTAGCGGAT
Organism: Gammaproteobacteria bacterium; assembly: GCA_022340345.1. GTDB lineage: Bacteria > Pseudomonadota > Gammaproteobacteria > HyVt-429 > HyVt-429 > JAJDOE01. The sequence goes on along the minus strand of JAJDOE010000129.1, from coordinate 14,531 downwards.
GGTTTTCCCGCTGATTTTCTTGTTTCCCTGGCTGACCACCGCCGCTCCCGTTAGGACAATCGGGCCGTCGCCAGCACGCTCCACGGTGTCCGCTTCCAGGTCGATCGGAAGCGCCGCCGCATCCGCACCCTTTTTGAGGGCCGTGTGGGGCAGTGTGTCCGGTACACAGGCGAGTGTCGCCGCGCGGCTGGCTGCCGGCAGGGAAAGGCCCAGCAGTACCACGGTTACGACCGCGTGCTTGTGACGCATGGGATTTCGCATAGAATCGATGCCCCTCTTATAGATGATGCCGTCCGCGTTCTGGCAGGCCGGATTTCGCCGGGAATTATAGAGGCTCCCACTACTTGGATGAAAGGCTGGACAAGCTGAGGTGCTGGCTGCATACGCTGCCAGAGCTGGACGGATGCTCGATAACGAGTGCATCCGAGGATGCCAGTTTCCGCCGCTACTTTCGCGTAACTACCCGCCACGGAAGCTGGATCGCCATGGATGCACCGCCGGAACGCGAAGATACCGGCCCGTTTCGGAAGATTGCCGCACGGTTCGCGGCCCTGGGCCTGAATGTTCCGCAGGTGCTGGCCACCGAGGTGCAGCAGGGATTCCTGCTGCTCACCGATCTCGGAGACACCCTGTACCTGGATGCGCTGGCCCCGGACAACGTGGCGCAGCTCTACCGGGACGCCCTGGGGGCTCTGCGAACCCTGCAAGCCGGAGGCCAGGGCCAGGAAGATGCGCTGCCTGCCTACGACGCGGAGTTGTTAGGCCGGGAGACCGGGCTGTTTGCGGAATGGTTCCTGATCCGCCACCTGGGCCTTGCGCTGAACGACCAGCAGCGATCCTGGTTTGCCGACAGCGAAAAATTGCTGACCACCACCGCCCTGGAACAGCCACGGGTTTGGGTCCACCGGGATTTTCATTCCCGAAACCTGCTGGTAACCGGTCGCAATAACCCGGGAATCCTGGATTTCCAGGACGCGGTCTGCGGACCGGTGACCTACGACCTGGTCTCCCTGCTCAAGGACTGCTACATCCGCTGGCCGCGGGAACAGGTGGAATCCTGGGCGCTGGGCTATTACCACCACGGAATCGACAGCGGTCTGCCGGTGGGCTCCTCACCCGAGACCTTCCTGCGCTGGTTCGACTGGATGGGCGTCCAGCGCCACCTCAAGGCGATCGGGATTTTTGCGCGCCTGCACCACCGCGACGGCAAATCCGGGTTCCTGGACGACATCCCGCGAGTGCTGGGATACCTGCGCGAGTGCTGCCAGAGCTACCCGGAGCTGGCGCCCCTGGCGCGCCTGCTGGACAGCGCGGGGCTGGCGGAATGACCCAGGCCTTGCTGCTGGCGGCGGGTCGGGGGGAACGCATGCGCCCGCTGACGGACCGGCAACCCAAGCCGTTGCTGCGCGCCGGCGGTGACCGCCTGATCGGTCACTTGTTGCGCCGCCTCGCCACGGCGGAGATCACCGAGATCATTATCAACACCGCCTGGCTGGGAGACCGCCTGCAGGCGGCGCTGGGCTCGGGTGCGGATTACGGGGTGAGCATCCGCTGGTCACCGGAGCCCGAGGGCGCCCTGGAAACCGGCGGCGGCGTGCGCCGGGCGTTCGAAATCAGCGGGGCCGATACGCTGCTGGTCGTTAACGCGGACATCTACACGGACTTTCCGTTCGCAACCCTGACCGAAAAGCAGGTCAGCTCGGCCCACCTCGTGCTGGTTCCCAATCCCGCCCACCACCCGCGAGGCGATTTCCGGCTTGCCCCGGATGGCCGGCTCGGCGAATTGGAGGACACCGGTACCGCGCTGACCTTTTCCGGCATCTCGCTGCTGCACCGGGACCTGTTCGCGGGTATTCGCGAGCAACGCTTCCCGCTGGCCCCACTGCTGCACCAGGCGGTTGCCGCCGGAAAAGCCAGCGGTGAGGCATACCACGGAATCTGGCGCGACGTGGGCACACCGCAACGCCTGGCGGAACTCGACCGCGAGCTTGCGGGTGCCTGAGCGTGGCTGCCCCGGTCCTGGTTTTCACGCACATTCACAAGTGCTCCGGGAGCTCGCTGCGCAAAATGCTGTTCAAGCTGCTGGGGAAGGACCTGCATCCGCAGCAGGTGCACATTCCGCAGGTCACTTGCGCCCGCAACGACAACCTGCCGATGCTCGAAGCGCGTGGCGCGCCACTTCCTTCCGGAATTCGACTGCTTGCCGATCATTCGCCGTTCGGTGTGTACGACTCGCGGGTTCTCGCGGCTGGCGAGATTTTCCGGGTTACCCTCCTGAGAGAACCTGTTGAGCGGCTCGCCTCCTTCCTCGGCTTCGGTATTGCGTTGAACCTGTTTCCGGACTCGCTCCTCGGCGATCGCCCGGATATCGCCTCCATTTCCGAGGAGAATTTCGCAACCCTGTGCCGCTTTTTTGCCGACCAGACCGGTTACCTTGCCTGGTTCGATGCCGGGGAGCGGGATCCGAACCGGGCAATGGAAAATCTTCTACGCTACGACGTGGTTGCCCGGCACGACGAGCTCGACCGCTTCTGCCGGCTATTTAACCGCCGCAACCCATTCGGCGCGGCATTCCGCGAGGGTGACATTCTGCACGCCAATCGCTCACCCCGGGTGTTCCACCTGACGTCGTCGCAGGCCGAGATCGCGCGCCAGGAACTTCGCGCGGAATACACGATCTGGGAGGCACCCGAAGTTCAGGCCGCCATGGGCCGCCCCTGAGCCCGGAGTTCAGTCCCGGGGCGGGCTGCGCAGTGCGTACCACGCCCGTCCGAGGTACTCGTGCAGGGCAGCATCCGAGGCCCGCAGACCGCCCATGGATGGCAGGTAGTTCAGCAACGTGTCGCTGAATGCGCCGCGGGTGAGAAAAACCGTGGGCGCCGGAACCACATCGAATCCGGCCGCACCAAAACTCGCATTGGCGCGGGGCATATGCAGGGCGTGGGTCACCAGCAGGATCCGGTCGATGCCCTCGGCGGCCAGCAACTTGCGGGAGAACTTCGCGTTCTCAAAGGTGGTGCGCGAACGGGTCTCGGTCCAGCGCGCCCGAACGCCGAAATCCCGGGACAGGCTCTCGGCCATGAGCTCGCTTTCCGGCCGTTGTTGGCCGAAGGCGCTGCCACCGCTGAGCAGTAGCGGCAGGCCGGTGCGCCGTTGCAGCCAGGCGGCGTAACGCAGCCGTTCCAGCGCCGCGCCGGAACTCACATCCACGCCGCCGAATTCCGGCGCCGCCGCATAGCGCCCGCCGCCAAGCACCACGATGGCCTGGGCCGCGGGCAGGGCCTGCGGATCCAGCGGGGATACCTCCGCCTGCAAGCGGCTGAGCAGGTGGTTGCCCACCGCCGGCAGGCTCAGCACCACCAGCAGCGTGATATCCGCCCAGGCCAGCAACCGCGCGAGCCGGCTGTGCTTCCAAAGCAGCAGGGCCAGCAGACCCAGCACCACGAAAATACCCGGGGGCAGCAACAACAGTGCCACCCCCTTGGTCAGGACCAGGTCCAAGTTCAGATGACGGCCGCGTCCGCCGCCTGCTGGTCCGCGTGGTAGGAGGAACGAACCAGCGGTCCGGAGGCCACGTTGCGAAACCCGATTTCACGGGCGCGTTTGGCGTACACCTCGAATTGCTCCGGGCGAACGTAGCGTTGCACCGGCAGGTGGTGGGGTCCCGGCTGCAGGTACTGGCCGATGGTCAGCATTTCGCAGTCGTGGGCATGCAGGTCCTGCATGACTTCGATGACTTCGTCGTCACTCTCACCCAGCCCCACCATGATGCCGGACTTGGTCGGCACCCGGGGATGACGGCGCTTGAATTCCTGGATCAGCCGCAGCGACCACGCGTAATCCGCGCCGGGCCGCACGGATTTATACAGGCGCGGCGCCGTCTCCAGATTGTGGTTGAAGATGTCCGGGGGCTGCCCGGAGAGCGCATCGATGGCCTTTTCCATGCGCCCGCGGAAGTCGGGGACCAGGATCTCGATCGTAATTTCGGGAACCCGGGCCCGTACCGCGGCAATACAGCGGGCAAAATGACCGGCTCCGCCGTCACGCAGGTCGTCCCGGTCCACCGAGGTGATGACCACGTAACGCAAGTCCATCAACTGTACCGCGTCCGCCAGCTGCTCGGGCTCCGACTCGTCCAGGGGCAGCGGCCGACCGTGGCCCACGTCGCAGAACGGACAGCGGCGCGTGCACAGTTCGCCCATGATCATGAAGGTGGCGGTCCCGTGGGAAAAACACTCGCCCAGGTTCGGGCACGAAGCCTCTTCGCACACGGTGTGCAGCTTGTGTTCCCGTAGCAGTGCCTTCAGGCGTGTAACCTCCGGCATGCTGGAGGCGCGCACCCGAATCCAGCGCGGCTTGGGCAACCGCTGCGCACTCACCTCGACCTTGACCGGAATGCGGTCAGTCTTGTCGGCGCCCTTCTGCTTGCGATGAGGATCGTTCATTTGCGTCTCAGGTGTCTTTGGGGTCGGGCAGCCGCAGGGGCTGGTAGCGGACCGCAGTATAGTCGAGAAGCCCGAGCATGACGTTCAGCCAGTCCCGGGCCACGGTTTGCATGGGGAATTCTCCCAGCCGAGCCAGCCCGGTGACCTCCAGGTCCGGGTAACCGCAAGCATCGATGGCGGCGAATGCATCCAGATCCGGCGCCACGTTGAGGCTGACGCCGTGGTAGCTGCAGCCGTTGCGCACCCGCAGGCCCAGCGAGGCGATCTTGCGGCCAGACACATATACGCCCGGGGCATGCTCCCGTCGCTGGCCGCGGATCCCGTAGTTCGCAAGCAGGTCGATCACCCCCTGCTCCAGAGTCGTCACCAGCCGTTTGATTCCCCAGTTTCGGCGGCGCAGGTCCATCAACGGGTACAGCACCCACTGTCCCGGTCCGTGGTAGGTGATCTGGCCACCGCGGTCGCTGAAAACCAGTGGTATGTCCGTACGGCGACGCGCGGGCGCCTCGCGGCAGCTCAGGCCCAGGGTATACACCGGCGAGTGCTGCAGCAGCCACAGTTCGTCCTGGTCCTTTTCGCCACGGGCCAGGGTGAACTCCCGCATGGCGTCCCAGCAGGCCTGGTAGTCCACCAGCGCGGCGGCCTGGCGCACGGTCAGCTGCCGCGATGGTTCACTCAAAGCGCCGCCAGCACCTCCGGGTGCGCCGACAGGTCCCGGTAGATGCGGTCCAGTTGCTCCCGGTCACGGGCCTCGATGGTGCAGGTTACGCTCAGGTACTTGCCGTGCCGGCTGGCCCGCTGCTGCATGCCGAGCACTTCGCCGCCATCCAGATGGGCCGCGACGATGGATTCCACCAACGACTCAAAGCGCGGCTGGCGGCGTCCCATCGCCTTGATCTCAAAGCGGCAGGGAAACCGCAGACCGGTGACCGTCATTCGACTTCACCAGCACGAAAACGCGCGACGAACTCCGCGTAAAATCCGGCAGCGCGGGCAAACAATGGTCCGGGTTCGCCGCCCGCAACCGGCCGACCGTCAATACCGACAACCGGAATGACACCTTTGGTGGAACTGGTCATCCAGACCTCCTCCGCCGTCGCCAGTTCGCCGGCGCGAATATCCCGCTCGCTGACCGCGATCCCTTCGCCGCGCAGCAGTTCCAGCAGCAACTCGCGGGTAATGCCCGCCAGGATTCGTTGGTCCTGGCGCGACGTGATCACCTGCCCGCCGTCTACCAGAAAGATGTTGCTGGCGGCGCCCTCGGTCACCAGCCCGTCGCGCACAAAGATCGCCTCGTTTCCGCCCTGACGCGCTGCCTCGTCGCGGGCGAGTACGTTGGCCAGCAATGAAACCGCCTTGATGTCACAGCGCGTCCATCGCCAGTCGGGCAGGGTAATCGCCGAGGCCGTCTGCATTCCGGGCTCCGGGTCCGCTGCCTGCATGTAGGCGAACACCGTGGGCTCCACGTCCGGAAAACGGTGATCCCGCGGGGCGACACCGCGGGTCACCTGCAGATACAGGGTTCCCTCCCCGGCGCTGTCCGCAAGCCGGTCGAGCATCGCCGCCCACCGACTGCGATCAAAGGGGTTGGCGAGGCGGATACTGGCGAGGCTGGCCTCGAGCCGCTGCAGGTGTCCGGCAAGACGGAAGATTCGTCCGCCGTAAACCGGGATGACCTCGTAGACGCCGTCGCCGAACAAAAAACCCCGATCGAATGGGGAGATCGCCGCTTCCCGCGCCTGCAGGAATTCACCGTTGAGGAAAATGCTCGTGACGTTCTTCATCAATCCTTCCTGATCCACAATCGAAACCGGTCCAGCATTTGCCGATACCAGCTCCCGACCGGTACCGCCTGCAGCGCCACTAACGGGTAGTCGCCGACCACCTCCTCGCCGTACAGCAGGGTCAGCGAGCCCAGCTTCTGGCCTGCCGTGAGCGGCGCCTGGTGGCTTTCGCTCAGGTTCAGGTTGGCCTGCAGGCGATCCACGGTTCCTCGCGGCAGTACCACGTCCACGTCCCGTGCGAGTCCCAGCGCGACCCGCGGTTGTTCACCCATCCACACTCCGACCTCCAGCAGGGGGTCTCCCGCCCGGTATACGCGGTGACTGGAAAAACTGGAAAATGCGTAGCCCAGCAGCCGGTCTGCCGCGTCGTCGGGCCCGAACTCGTCATCCGTTACCGCCAGGGCGACGGTGGCGCGCATTCCATCACGCTTGGCGGAGAGGATCAAACAACGGGTTGCGCCGCTGTTTGCAGTCAGCAGGCCATCCACAAACGGGTTCTGCCACAGCAGCCGGTTGCTGCTATACCGGGTAATACCATTGACAGTGACCTGGCGGGACGAAAACCAGCCGTAATAATCCGGAAAGGTACGCACCAGGTCGTTGGCCAGCGCGGTGAGGTCCTTCAGGGTGCCACGCGGACCGACCGCATCCCAGCCCAGGCCCTGGAAACCCCGCTCCACCAGGTACCGCCGCACCAGCGTGGTGAACGCCTCGCGACCGCCGGCCACGTGCTCGGCAAGCAGATCCGCGATTTCCGGGGACGGCGCCGCCACCTGGGCCCGTAACAATTCCTGTAGCGGCACCCGGGCCCGGGCACGAAAGAAATAGGGTTCACGGCCCGCCAGGGTTTCCGGTATCCGCACCAGGTCATCCAGATTCAGGCGCCGGGCCTCCAGTTCCCGAAAGATCGCGCCCAGACTCGCCAGTTCGAAGAAACCACAACGGGTCTTCTCGCCGGCTTCGCGCTCCGCCAGGGTCCAGCCGCTGGCATAGTCACGCAGGTTCCAGGCCGCATTCCCGATGCTGGGCGGCGGCCCGGCGCCGGGGGCCTGGCGTGCCTGTGCCGGCATCGCCAACGAGGCCACCAAACCCAGCCACAGCAATCCCCGCGCGCCGCGGGTCACTCGATCATCAGGTCGGACGTCAGCCCGGCGCCCGCCAGCTGCCGGGCGACGCGTTGCGCGAGTTGTTGTGAAGCCAGCGGTCCCATCCGCACCCGGTACAGGGGCCGGCCGGCGCGTTCCACCACGTCCACGAAGGTGCGCACGGTGGTGGTTCCCGCAGCGCGTCGACGTACCCGTTCCGCGGTGTTCCAGTCGGCGAAGGCCCCGATTTGCAGGAAAATGCGTCCACTCGCCGCGTACTCCGCTGGCGCCGGACCGGGCGCACCGGTGCCGGGCTCCAGGGCCACTACCTCGACCCGCGCCGTCCCCGTGCCGAGCAGACCGATGCGATGGGCCGCGGCATAGGACAGATCGATCAGGCGACTGGAATGAAACGGCCCGCGATCGTTGACCCGCACCACGACACTGCGATTGTTGGCGAGATTGCGCACCCGGACGTAGCTTGGCAACGGCAGGGTGCGGTGGGCCGCGGTCATGGAATACATATTATAAGTCTCGCCGCTGGAGGTGCGCTTTCCGTGGAATTTCTTGCCGTACCAGGAAGCGGTGCCCTGTTCCCGGTAGCCACGGGCATCGCGCAGCGGCCGGTAGGTACGGCCAAATACCTCGTAGGGATTGTTGCCATAGCGACTGCGGGGCTCGGCTCGGGGTACCGGCTCGGCCACCGAGGCCAGGTTTAGCGGCGCATCGGCCGGGGGGCCGTCGTCCTGATAGTAGCCGCCATCCCGCGGCGATGCACAGGCGCCCAGCAGGGCTGCCAGCGCGAACACCGCCACGGAGAGTCCACGATCACGAACTGCGTTGAAATTCCTCACGAATCCGCTCCGCCAATTGGTGGACCGCCATGGCATAGAGGAGGCTGTGGTTGTATCGGGTGATGACATAAAAATTGTGGTGTACCAGGTACAACTGTTCGCGGCTTTCTCCCTCCAGCGCGATCAATGCGACCCGGTCGTCATCCGCCAGCGGTTGCCCGGCGCGAATACCACGGCCACGAAGTTCCACCACGCGGTGGTCCGGCTCGCCGCTGGCGGACAGCAGCTCCCGGTATCCGCCATCGGCAGAGGCCGGTGTCACCCGCCGGGTTTGCTCCCGGTCCCAGCCGTTGCGCACGAGGTAATTACTAACGCTGGCGAGCACGTCGCCGAGGCTGCCGAACAGGTCCCGTACCCCGTCGTGATCGAAGTCCACCGAGAAATCCCGGTAGCTGCTCGGGATGAACTGGGGCACGCCCAGGGCACCGGCGTAGGACCCTTCCAACGCCAGCGGTTGCAGGCCTTCGTCCCGGCACAGCAACAGGAACTGTTCGAGCTGGCGGCTATAGAACTCCGATCGCCGCGGGTAGCCAAACCCAAGAGTGGCCAGGGTAGCGAGTACGGGGTGCCCACCGGTGTGTGCGCCATACCGGGTCTCGACCCCGATAATCGCGATCAGGATTTCGGCGGGGACTCCGTACCGCTGTGTGACACGAAACAACAAATCGCGGTTCTGCTCCCAGAACTCCACTCCGCCGCGCACGCTTTTCTCTGCCACGAAGCGCGGGCGGTACTTGAACCAGGGTAGCGATTCGGCAGGCCGCTGATGTGCACGGATCACCTGTGGCCGCCAGCTGGCCCGGGCAAACAGATTCCGTAACTGGGCCGCATCGAAGCCATGGCGAGTGTGCATGTCCTCGATGAAAACGTTCATCGCCTTCTTCGCCGAATCCGGAAATTCCGATGCGGTGGCAAAAGCAGCCACGCTGAAAAACAGTACGATGCTGGCGATGAGGCGTTGCATCAGGGCACCTAGTGAGAAATGAGTTTTCGATCCGCGTTGATGGACATCAGGATACCGAAGCCCGCCATGAGGGTCACCATGGAGGTTCCCCCGTAGCTGATAAGCGGCAGCGGTACGCCCACCACCGGCAGCATAGCGGTCACCATGCCGATGTTGACGAACACATACAGAAACAGGGTCAGCGCCACGCTGCCTCCCAACAGGCGGGAGTAGTTATCCTTGGCATTGTTGGCGATTACCAGTCCGCGGAAACACAGGAACAGGTAGATGGCCAGCAACACCAGCGCCCCGAGCAAACCAAACTCTTCGCCATACACCGCGAACACGAAGTCGGTGGCCCGCTCGGGAATAAATTCCAGCTGGGACTGACTGCCCTGCAACCAGCCCTTGCCCACCATACCGCCGGATCCCACCGCGATCATGGACTGAATGCTGTGATATCCAGCCCCCAGCGGATCCACCCAGGGATCAAAGAGGGTAAGAATTCTCTGTTTCTGGTAGGTGTGCAACTGGGTCCAGGCCAGCGGCGCCGCGGCCGCAGCCAACAAACCGGCCAGCCCTATCCAGCGCCAGGAGATTCCGGCCAGGAAGACCACGAACAGACCGGAGGCGGCAATCAACAGCGCGGTACCCAGATCCGGCTGCGCCACGATCAGCAGGGTCGGCACCAGAATCAACGCCAGCGCGGCCACCAGCGAGCCGATGCGGGGCGGCAACGACTGGCGGGCGAACAGCCAGGCCACCGCCATCGGCACCGCCAGTTTCATCACCTCCGACGGCTGAAAGCGAATCAACTGCAGGTCGATCCAGCGCTGTGCCCCCTTGCCGATTACCCCTACACCGAGCACCACCAGCAGCAGTGCCAGGCCGAACAGAAACAGCAACGGCGACCAGCGGCGCAGGGCCTGGGGAGAGAATTGCGCGATAACCAGCATCGCCGACAATGCCGCGACCATGCGGAGTCCCTGTTTGAGCAGCACGCTGATTTCCTCGCCGCCAGCGCTGTACAGCACCAGCAGGCTCAGGGAAAACAACATCAGGATGCCCACCAGCAACAGCCAGTCCACGTTCGGGCGCAGACCTGCGAGCACGCTGCGCAGGCGGCTCATCCGCTGGGGGCGGCCTGCGCCGCGTCGGCCGAGTTGAGGAAGAAGTCCATAACCTTGCGCGCTACCGGGGCGGCGACACTCCCCCCATGTCCGGCGTTTTCCACGATGACCGCGACGGCGATGCGCGGAGCCTCGGCGGGTGCAATCGCTACGAACAAGGCGTGATCGCGGAGATGCTCGGGGGTCAGTTTCTCGTTGTAGCGGGCGTCCTGCGCGATACCGATCACCTGTGCGGTGCCGGTCTTGCCAGCGATCCGGTACGGGGCGTCATACCCAATTCGCCGCGCCGTACCCCGGGCACCATGCACCACGTCGGTCATGGCAGCGATCGCCGTGTCAAAATATCGCGCACGAATTTTCAGCGGTTCCAGCGGGTGTGGTTGCAGCGGCACCTCCTGTGGGTCACCGCGTTGCTGCAGTGCTCGAACCAGGCGCGGGCGGTTGGCGTGGCCTTTTGTGGCCACAACCGCCATGGCCTGAGCCAGTTGCAAGGGAGTGACCAGCATGTATCCCTGGCCGATGCCGGCGATTACCGTCTCCCCCGGATACCAGGGCTGGCCCCGCTCTCGTCGTTTCCACTCCCGCGATGGCATCAGGCCGGCGGATTCGCCGCGAAGATCCACTCCGGTAGGCTTGCCGAACCCGAACCCCGACAGGAAGTCGTGCATGCGGTCAATGCCCAGTTCGGCGGCGAGCTGGTAGAAATACACGTCACAGGACTGCACCACGGCGTCATGCAGGTTCATGTGCCCGTGGCCGGTCTTCTTCCAGCAGCGATAGCGGTGGGATCGACCCGGCAATCGGAAATAGCCGGGGCAAAACGTGGTGCGTGCCGGGGAGCGCCCACTGTCCTGGGCCGCAATGGCCATCAGACCCTTTACGGTCGAGCCCGGTGCGTAACGCCCGACCAGCGCCCGGTCGAGCAGCGGCCGGTTCGGGGAATCCCGAAGCTCGGCGTAGGAACGGGAATCAATACCGTCAACGAAGGGGTTGGGATCGTAGGTGGGAGTGCTCACCAGGGCGAGCACATCGCCGGTATCGGGTTCGATGGCAACGACTGCACCGCGGTGATCTCCCAGGGCCGCTTCGGCCACGGCCTGCAGCCCGGCGTCGAGCGACAGGTGCAGGTTCTGGCCGGCCCGCGGTGGCTGGCGTTTGAGCACCCGGACCACGCGCCCATGGGCATTGGTTTCAACTTCCTGGAAACCCGGAGCACCGAGCAAAGTGTCCTCGTAGGAAGCCTCCACTCCGAGCTTGCCCACGTAGGACGTGCCACGGTAGCGCGCGGTGTCCAGACGCTCCAGGTCCCGCTCACTGATGCGCCCCACATAGCCCACCGCATGCACGCCCAGCGCTCCGAGGGGATAGTGGCGCTGCAAACGGGCACGCAGCTCCACACCGGGAAAACGATGGCGGTTGACCGCGAAACGCGCCGCCTCCTCCTCGCTGAGGCTCTCCTTGATCGCCAGGTTCTCGAACCCGGATCGCCGCCTGCGCAAACGCTTGAATCGCCGCAGGTCGTCCTCGGACAGGTCGACCAGTTCACCCAGCGATTTCAGCAAGCCATCCATATCCCGCACCTGGTCGGGCACGGCTTCCAGGGTGTAGACCGGATAGTTGCGCGCCAGCACCACGCCATTGCGATCGAAGATCAGTCCGCGAACCGGCGCCAGGGGTATCAGGCTGATACGGTTCTTTTGAGCCAGCGTGGTAAAGCGCTGCTCCTGGGCCAGTTGCAGCCAGGCAAGGCGCCCAAGCAACACCAGCGTCAACAACACCAACACCGCGCCCGCGGTCACCAGGCGCGCACGCACCAGCGTGGATTCGCGAAAGCTGTCGCGGATGGATACGTCGGCCATGATCAGCGGGTTCCACTGGCGCGTCGCAAATCGCGCAGCAGGATGAACAGCCAGGGCCACAACACCATACTGCTGACGGCCGGCAGCAGGTATCTCCAGTTGACCTGGATGCCACCCGTGAAGTTGTAGGTCAGCAGCATCACCGCCTGGTGCAGGCAGATAAGGCCCAGTACCACCAATGCCTGCTGCCAGAGCGGGAACATGCGCATCCGCAGGTGAATCCAGATCACCACTGCGGCAATCAGCACCTTGGCCAACGCGTTCTGTCCCAGCAGGCCGCCATGCATGACATCCACCACCAGGCCCAGCGCAAAGGCACTTACCAACCCGACCCGGTGCGGCAACGCCAGGCACCAGTAGATAAGCACCATCGATACGAAATCCGGTCGCCAGTGCAGCGCCCAATCCGGCAGCGGAACCGCCATCAGCACCAAGGCCACCACAAACGTCAGCGGCACGGCAAAGAAACGAAAACGCGAGCGCCGCGTGCGGCGGGTTACGAAACTACTCATCGCCAAGCCCCGACTCGGGACGGGAACGCACCAGCAACACCTGCCGGGAGCGATCCAGACCCGCCAGCGGCGTCGCCTGGATTTGCAGGAAGGCCTCGTTGGGGTCCGCGCGCACCGTAGTGACATTGGCCACCGGGTAGCCTATGGGAAAGCGCCCGCCCATGCCGGAGGTCACCAGTTCGTCACCCGAACGCACGTCGCTCATGGGAGTCATATGCGGCAGATCCAGCACGTACTGGGATCCGGTGCCGTAGAGGATACCGCGCAGGTGATTGCGCTTTACGTATACCGGTATGGCGTGGGACGGGTCGGTAATCAGGATCACGGTGGAACGAAACGGCGTGACCCGCACCACCTGTCCCATGACACCATCCGCGTCGATCACCGGCTGGCCTTCCCGTACCCCGTCGCTGGCGCCCTTGTCGAGCAATACACGTTGGGTAAACGGTTCCAGGCTGACTTCGAGGATTTCCGCCACCAGCGCCTCGTCCGCGGCGGCCTCCGCCGCGCCGAGCAGCTCCCGTAGCCGCAGGTTCTCGGCCTTCAGCGCCACCATCCGCTGCAGGCGCGCTTTCAGCAACAATTGCTCTTCCTTGATCCGCTGGTTCTCGTGCGCCAGTTCGCTGCGCTCACCGAACCAGCGATGTCCGGAATCGGCAATCGCTTCCGGCCAGGCCGCGATGCTCTGCAACGGGTACAGCACGACAGACAACACCGAACGCACACCCACCAGGTAGTGCGATCGGTTGTCCAGCGCCATGACGGCGACGGACAGGGCGATCAGCAGAACGAAGCGTAGGGCTGGAAACGGCTGGCGAGCAACGTGCTCACGCGGCATGTGCGGGTAGCCCGGTCAGGACCGGCTCACTCGTGAACGAATACATCACCAAGGACGTCCATCTCTTCCAGAGCGCGACCACATCCGCGGGCCACGCAGGTCAACGGATCGTCGGCAATAACAATAGGCAGGCCGGTATCCTCCATCAGGCGCCGGTCCATGTCGCGCAACAAGGCCCCGCCGCCGGCGACCACCATCCCCTTTTCCGCGATATCCGCAGCCAGTTCCGGCGGTGTGTTTTCCAGCGCGATCTTGATTGCATCGATGATCGAGGACAACGGTTCGCTGATCGCCTGGTACACCTCCTGGCTGGTAATCGTCAGGCTGCGGGAAAGCCCTTCCGCGAGATCGCGGCCTTTGATTTCCAACTCCATCGGGTCCGCCTGCGCCCACGCGCAACCGATGCTGGTTTTGATGCGCTCCGCGGTGGCCATGCCAATCAGGCAGCCGTGCTTGCGGCGAATGAAATTGACGATTCCTTCATCAAAAGTATCGCCGGCCACGCGCAGGGAGTGGGAATAGACCACGCCGCCCAAAGACAGAACACCGATTTCGGTCGTGCCTCCGCCGATATCCAGCACCATGGAACCAGTGGGGTCGGCGACCGGAAGATTGGTGCCAATAGCCACCGCCATCGGTTCCTCGATCAGGTACACCTCGCGGGCGCCCGCGCCCTCGGCCGACTCCTTGATTGCGCGCCGCTCGACCTGGGTGGACCCGCAAGGAACACAAATGATGATGCGCGGACTGGGTTTGAAAAACTTGTGTTCCTGCACCTTGCGGATGAAATGCTTGAGCATCACTTCCGTCACGGTGAAATCGGCGATCACACCATCTTTGAGCGGGCGGATGGCCTGAATGTTCCCCGGAGTACGCCCCAGCATCAGCTTGGCGTCTCTGCCTACGGCGAGAACGGTTTTGTTGCCGCCGCCGTACTGTTGGCGAATGGCCACTACCGAAGGCTCATTGAGAATGATGCCGCGGTCGCGAACGTAGATCAGGGTATTCGCCGTGCCAAGATCGATGGCCAGGTCGTTCGAAAAGAAACCCCAGATGGCTTTGAACATACGGATTTTTTGGA
>JAJDOE010000120.1 GCA_022340345.1 Gammaproteobacteria bacterium | reverse complement strand
ACCCTCTCCGCCAGACAGTCTGGTCTCCGATCGGAGACTTTGAGGCCTCAGCTGAAATCGTCGCGTCGTGGGCGTTTTCCGGCGGATGCTTGGTCTATTCAGGACGCCTTTGCCGCAGCTACTTCGCGCTTTGCAGTTTTTTTCTCTAGGTGCGCTTTCTGATGTCCTGAATTCAGGTTTCAGCCTGAGGTTCGGCGCAAAAGCGAAAATTGCCCCGCTAAACTGCGCATGGCTGTTACGCAGCAACAAATAGAAAATGGGGTCAGATCACAATTCTTTCTAATATTCCCAGCCCCGAATATTAGGAACAATTGTGGTCTGACCCCATTTATCCGGAAGAGAGCGAAGGAAAACCCTCATGCGGATGTAGGTTAGGCAAGGAAGGCGCGTTCAACAACGGTGCCGAGATCGCCCAATTCTGCAAGGATTAGCAATTCGCATGCACACCTAACGGGTGAGTTTCAGATCGGGGGCCGGAGGCACTTTCTGCGAATTGGCTTCCACCCACGCGGCAAGTTCCGTTTCGGAAAGGTCGCCGCTGGCGAGGGACGTAATCACTTCAACCGCTTCGAACTCTGGAGCGGGGAGCGTGTATCCGTTCATTTTCAGAAAGACGCTGATCGCTACCAGCGCGATTCGCTTGTTCCCGTCGGGGAAGCAGTGGTTACGGGCGAAGCCGTAGCCGTAGGAGGCAGCAAGGGCAAACGGGTTGGCGTTCTCGTAGCCGTGCAAGTGAATGGGACGCGCTAGAGTTGCCTCCAGCGCGTCGTTATTCGCGGGGCCGGCCAGCCCGCCGTGTTCTTCCAGCAGCTTGGCATGGAATCTAAGAATCGCAGCCTTCGGAATCCAGTTGGGCAGTTACTTGGCCAGAGCCTTCAGGGCATTGCGGAATTCACGCCGGGTCTCTTCGAAGGCGGCCATAGCAGCCTCAAAGGCCGGGTCGTAAGGGGACAGGCAAATACCCTCGTCTACGCTGCCAGCAAACAGCGTGTCGCCTTCGCGGATGCCGAAGTGATCCAGCAGCTCCTTCGGCAGCGTGACTCCGATTGAGTTGCCAATCTTGCGGGCCTTGATGGTGTGCAAGGGGTAGTCCTCAGTTCAGTTGTCTGTCTACGGTCAATAATTATACAAATGTTATAACATCTGTCAAGCCTTGGGATCACAAGGAAAAGTGATGGTTCCTGTGCCTGCGAATGACTAGTCACACTGCGATCAGTAGCTAGGCCAGCCCAGATTCGCCGATTCGGACGTTGATCTGGCTTGTTGCAACGCAACATCCTGAAGAAAAAATTCCCTGTATTTTCCCTGTTAACAGGGAAATTGGGAGACGGGTTTGCATTGGACTCGCACCACCGCCAAGGCGACGACGGCCTTGCCGTCCTGGTGCCTGAGCAGCCGTGCCAGCGTTAGTAGGAAGTAGCCCAGGAGCCCGAAGAAAACCCTCATGGAGAGGCAGGGTAGGCAAGGAAGGCGCGTTCAACAACAGTGCCGAGATCACCCAATTCTGCAAGAGTTAACTATTCGCCATGCACAGGCGCCATGACATCATTTTGCACGCAGATCGCTGTTGACAGCGGTCCTGGTCAGTACCAGAGCGGATCGTCGCTGGGTGGTCCCAGGCAGGCGGCCAATTCTGCCGGGTCCTTCGCCGCCAGAATGAACAACTCGTCCATCCGATCGAACAGTGCTTGCCTGGGCGACTCCGGCGGGATTGGCCGGTAGGCCAATTCACCGTTGCGCACGCAGGCGCGTTGCTTGTCGTCCGCGTGCAGGCGGTGGCCCGCGACGTGGAACAGTGCGAAGCCAGCCTCAATGAGCAGCTCGAGGATCTCCTCCCGGGTGACTCCCGGCGAATATCGGTCCAGATACCGGTAGCTGTGGGACTCGAGCAGAAGAAAACGCACGTGTTGCCGCAGTATCTCCCGCATGCCCTGTAGGACTATCCCTTCGGTGCCGTGCACGTCCACCTTGACGAGCGTCGGGGCCAATGAACGTTCCTGGCACAGCCGGTCGATGGTGGTCGTATGGGCATTGCCATGAGCCTCGTCGCTGGTGGTCACCGTGTTGTCGCGGACGATCACGGGATGTATGTCGTTCGAAGCCACCGCGTTAATCACTTCCACGTTTGAAAATCCGTTGAGTCGCACCGACATTTCTATGCTTCGGCAGTAGGCGGGATTGCTTTCCACCGCGACGATCCGGCCAGACGTCTGGTTCGAGGCGGCGACTTGGCAGGCATAGATTCCCAGGAAGGCGCCCAGGTCCAGGAACAGGCCTGCCGGGGAACCATTCCACAGGGCTGTGACGCAGCGCGTCATGACTGGCTCATATCCCAGGCCGCTCTCCGCGAGTTGTTGGTACTCTCGGCGAACACGCCATGGGGCCGCAGAAACATCCAGTGCAAAACCCGTTCCGGGAGGGCCAAAACGGACCTGCAGGGGGCTGAGGTGGCGGCTCTGGGCGGCAGCCGCCTGCATATCCTTGCCGGATTGCTCCAGCCAATAAACCAGTGTTGGCGAAATGGCGTCGGCGGCGCGCACCGCGACGCGCTGAAGGAACCGATTCAGCGGCCGCAATAGGCGGAACAGCAGCCAGTGAAAGAAGCTGTGCAAGGTCAGGGCTCAGTCCTCGGCTTTGCGAGCGAAGATTCCCGCGAAGTTGTACCAGCGGAAGAACGACTCGACCACATGGAAGCCACTGTCCCTGAGCAACTGCACGTTTTCGTCTATGCGATACGGGATCAGCACGTTCTCTAGTGCCTCCCGCTTCTGGGCGATTTCCAATTCCGAATAGCCTTGACGCTGCTTGAAGTCGTAGTAGAAGGCGATGTAGTTCCGGTCGAGATCGGTGTCGGCGCAAAGCACTTTCTCGACCAGAATCAGTGCACCCCCCGGATGCAGGCTGTCAGCGATCCGCTGGAACAGGGCCGCACGCCGAGCCGGCCGGATGAATTGTAGCGTGAGGATGAGCGTCACGAGCCCGGTTTGTGGGGGCGTAAACTCGCAAATGTCCGCTTCGATCAGTTCGCAACGTTCGAGCAGTCCCGTGACCCCGAGCTTGTGGCGCGCCCGCTCAAGCATTGACGGCGAGTTGTCCACCCCGATGAGGGGCACAGCTGTGTCCGGCAGAGCTCGTCCCAGCAGGCCCAGCGTCGTGCCGGTGGAACAACCCAGATCCAGGACCGGCGTCCCGGGAACGTGGTAGGTGGCGGCCAGTTCGCCCACCATTCGCTGAACCTCTGCGTAGAAAGGGACGCTGCGGGAGAGCATGTCATCGAAAACCAGCGCCGTGCGGTCCCCAAAGTCGAAATCGGAGATCGTCTGTGGGTCTGCAAAAATCCGGTCGTGGTCGCTCTTCTTGCTCATGTCGGTCTCTTTCTTGCAGGGATCGAGCCCTGCGTCCAGTTTGTGCGCCGCTCCGGATTGACCTTTCAGGTCATGCTGCGCGATGATTGTCCGCCCGGCTGGGGGCGAAGCGAAACAAAAAATTTCAATTAAATCAAGATGCTGGGGGAGTTCTGCTTGCGAAACTTTTGAGCCGGCACTCGGTGCCGGACGGTTCCTGCTTGCCTGTGCCCCGGATTACTACGATGGGAGCTTCCGAAAATCTGTTGGGGCGCCTCCAGGCGTGGTCCGACGTATTCCCTGATGCACCGGCGTGCCGAAGTGCAGGCGAGGTGCTGAGCTATGCGCAGTTGTGGCAGCGTGCCGGTGTACTGGCGGCCGGGTTGCGCAGGGACCATGGCATCGCCAACGGGGACCCTGTCGGGCTGGTGGCCACCGAGTCCGTCGAGTTCCTGTGCGGGCTTGCGGGCATCGCCAGGGCCGGAGCCGCTTTCGTGCCGCTGGACCCGGAAATGCCCGCGCGTCGACGGGAGCAACTGCTCCGGGCCGCCGGTGTCCGCCTGGTCCTTGCGCCGGGAGCGGCCGGCGTGTCCGGCCGGAGCACGTTGTGCCTGGACCGTTTTGACTGGCGATCCGCCACTCGGGAGGCGCCGGAGCCGGTCCCGGCCGAGGCGTGCCAGCTCGCCTATATCTGTTTTACCTCTGGCTCCACCGGCGAACCTGCGGGGGTGGAGGTGGATCATCACAATGTCGCCCAGTATGCGAACGCACTGGCCGCGCGTCTCGCACCTCCCCCGGGGCTAACGTTCCTGCCGCTGGCATCTCTGGCCACGGATCACGCGTATACCGCCGTGTTCGGGGCCCTTTTTACCGGTGGCTGCGTGGAGCTGCTGCCCGCGTCCGTGCGACAGGACGCGGTAGCGCTGGCAGCGGCTACAGCGGACCATCGGCCTGACTATATTAAGGCCGTCCCTGGCCACCTGCTGGCCTTGCATCGTGCCGGTGCGCCGCTATTGCCCCACCGCGGACTGATTCTTGGCGGCGAACCCCTGCGCTACGGGCAGGTTCGTGAACTGCTGCAGGCCGATGGCGGCTGTGCGGTGTTCAACCACTACGGCCCGACCGAGACCACGATCGGCGTGTGTATGCACAACGTGGACCCGACGGCTCCCCGGGCGGACGATCAGCCGGTGCCCCTGGGTTCCCCGCTGGGCGACAACGCACTGGAGCTGCAGGATCCGGATGGAGGGCCAAACGAGGAGGAGGGAGAGATCGTGATCCGTGGTCCCGCGGTCGCGCGTGGCTACCGGGGCAGCAATGCGCGGGCGGGGCGTTTCTCCGGAGACGGGTCAGAACGCAGCTACCGCACCGGGGACCTGGGGCGAATCAACGCGGAGGGCCTGGTGGAATTCGTGGGCCGCGTGGATGACGAGCTCAAGCTGCGTGGATTCCGGATAAATCCTCGGGAAACCGAGGGCATTATCCGAATGCACCCGGATGTACAGGACTGCCTGGTTACGCCGGTGCGGGATGAGAACGACGCACCGGTCTCGCTCGTGGCGCGTGTCGAGTTGAAACCGGACACGGTTTCCCGAAAACAGGAACGGGAGCGCGTGCACCACTGGCGGTCCGTTCACGAGGACAAATACGCCCGGGCCAGTGCTGCGCCGCGGACCACCGGTGGACAGACCATGGCCGGCTGGCGCAACAGCTACGACGGGTTAGCATTTCCGGCGGCGGAGATGGAGGAATGGACCACCGGGACCCTGCAGCGTATTCGCGCACTTGGCGCCCGGAGCATTTACGAAGCGGGTTGCGGCGCGGGGTTGCTGGCCCTGCCTCTGGCAGGCCATGCCCGATACACGGGTAGTGACTTCTCGTCCGGGGCGCTGGCACTTTTGCGCGAGCAACTGGAAGAAGCCGGTCATGGCGACGTGCGGCTGCACCAGTGCGAGGCGCGGGACGTGGGATTTCTGGAGGGCGAACGGTTCGATCTGGTGGTGCTGAACTCGGTGTTGCAGCACTTCCCCGGTCCTGGCTATCTAGAGGATGTGCTGAAGGCGCTGGTCAGCGTGGCCGCACCGGGCGGACGTATATTCATCGGCGACGTGCGCGATCTGGAGCGTCTCGAATGGTTCCATTTTTCCCGCCAGCTGTTTCTGTCCCCGGGGTCGCGCGATATCGCGGAGCTGCTCGAACGGGTGGCCGCGAGTGTGGCCGCCGAGCATGAACTCGTGGTGGCTCCGGAGTGGTTTCGGCAGTTTGCCGAACGCCAGGGATGGCAGGCGCGCGCGATGCCCAAGGCCGGGCGATATCGCAACGAGATGAACCGGTTCCGCTACGACGCGGTGCTGTTTGCTGGCATGGATCCGGCACAGGATGACCGTTTTGAACAGGTGCAGGCACCGCGGCCCGGCGAGATCAAAGAGTTGCTGGCCGAGGGTCCGGCGGGGCTGCATGTCACGGGGCTTTGCGATGCGCGGGCCGCCGATATTGCCCGGCATTTTCGGCTGGCACAGGAACTGACTGGCAACGTCGCTGAACTGCGCGAGCAAATTCGACGCGAGCAGGACGCAGAGACTGGAATGGAGCCGCAGGTCGTAGAACAGATCGCAGACCGCGCAGGCTACGACGCAACCCTGGTGCTGGAAACCGGTGAGCGACCGGGCCAGTTCGAGGCATGGTTCGTACGGCGCGGGTTCCACGCGACCGGCGCGCAGGCCCGCGGCCCGGCGAAACAGCCGGTGGCGCGGCCACACACCAACGATCCCCAAGAGAACGAGCGTCGGCGCCGGTTCCCAACCCAGTTGCGCACGTTCCTGCGAGAACGTCTGCCGGCCCACCTGGTGCCGGCGCAGGTGGGGTGCGTGGACCGGTTGCCACGGCTGGCGAACGGGAAGCCCGACCGGCGAGCGGGGCCGTTGCCGACGGGCGACAGGGGGGACGAACCGGTGCGGCCGCGGAATTCCGTGGAGGCGTGGCTTCAGAACATCTGGCAGGAGTTGCTCGGTCATGCTCCTATCGGCGTGCACGATGATTTTTTCGAGCATGGTGGTCACTCGCTGCTGGCGGTGCAACTGTTGACCCGGGCCACGGGTGCCAACGGCCGCACGCTGGACCATGAAGCGTTTCTGCGTTCGCCGACGATCTCCGGGATGGCGGCACTGCTGGCCGGCAGCCCGAAGGCAGACGCGCGTCCGGAACCGGGGGCGGATACCGGGAACGGCGCGGGGGATCGGACCCTGTCTGCTGCGGAGCGCCGCCTGTGGGTCGCTTCCGTTCTCGATCCGGATCCGGCTGCATTCAACGTTTGCTACCGGGTGGATTTCACGCGTGGTCCGGACGAGGCCACTCTGGAAGAGGCGCTGGGCCGTCTTTGCCAGCGTCATCCGGCCCTGCGCAGCACGTTCCCTGCACCCGGACGTGACCCGGTGCGTTGCGTGTTGCCGGCCTTCCGTCCGCCGCTTCAGGTCATTGACCAACCCCGGCGGGCACTGGATGACTTTATCGAGGAAGAGTTGGCGCGACCGCACTCGCTGGAAAGTTCACCGCCGGTGCGCTGCAC
>JAJDOE010000081.1 GCA_022340345.1 Gammaproteobacteria bacterium | reverse complement strand
GCCGAGCAGGCGCAGCTCATCGGTCAGCTGGTGGGCTTCGACTTTTCCGATGTGCCGGTGGTGCAAGAGGCCCTGCACGATCCGGAGTCCTTCCAGGCCCGTGCGCTGCGTCACCTGGGCGAATACTTCATCGCCGCCACTCGCCAGAACCCGGTATTCCTGGAAGTGGAGGACATCCACTGGGCCGACGAAAGATCCCTGGACCTGCTCAACAACCTGGTGCGGGAGAACACCAAGCTGCCGTTTTTCATGATCTGCATGGCGCGTCCGTCCCTGTACGACCGGCGGCCGTCCTGGGGGGAGGGACAGGATTTCCACGCACGCATCGCCCTGGATCCCCTGTCGCGCCTGGATACACGGCGCCTGATCCGCGAGATCCTGAAAAAGGTCAGCGAGATTCCGACCGATTTGCGGGACCTGATCGCCGACCGCGCCGAGGGCAACCCGTTCTACGTGGAAGAACTCATCAAGGCGCTCATCGACGACGGTGTCATCGTCAAGGGAAAGGAGGAGTGGACGGTCGCGGGCGAGCGCCTGGCCAACGTACGCGTACCCTCCACCCTGACCGGCGTGCTCCAGGCGCGCCTGGACGGGCTGCCGGCAGCGCACCGCGCCCTGTTGCAACGCGCCTCGGTCGTCGGGCGGGTGTTCTGGGACACCGCCGCGGTGGCCCTAAGCGCCGTGGACGGAGTCAGCGCGCGCGAGACCGAGGCGATCCTCGACGAACTACGCGAGCGGGAGATGATCCTGCTGCGGGAGGAGACCGGCTTCGGTAATACCAATGAATACGTCTTCCGCCACGCCATCCTGCGGGACGTGACCTTCGGCAGCCTGCCGCCGCGCCAGCGGCGCGCCTACCATGGCGAGGTGGCGCGCTGGCTGATCACCGCCAGCGGACAGCGGGTGGGGGAGTACGCCACGCTGATTGCAGACCACTTCGAGAAGGCCGGCGAAGCCGGCGAGGCGGTGCGCTTCCTCGAGCAGGCCGGCGACCGGGCACTGGAGGTCTCCGCGTTGGCCGAGGGAATGGGCCTGTACGAGCGCGCGCTCGAGATTGTGCCAGCAAAGGACACTGCCGCCCGCAGTGCCCTGCTGGCGCACATCGCCGAGGTCGCCTACCAGCGGGGTGACCTGGACCGATGCATCGCCAGTTCCGAGGAAGCGTCAGAACTGGCGGAGGACCCGGCAGTGCGCTCCCAGGCCCTGGAGCTTCTCGGCCGTACTCTCTACGCCCGCGGCGATATCGAACGTTCGCGGCAGGTCCTGAACGCCGCGGTGGATGCGGCGCGGGAGTCCGGGGATGCCCGCGTGCTGGCGTCCGCCCTGTCCGGCAGCGTACGGGGCGACCAGTCCCCGGAACTGCGGGACGCGCAACTCGCTGAAGCGCTCGCGCTTGCGGAGAAGAGTGACGATCTCGGCCTGCAGGTGGAGTGCCTGAGTACCCAGTCCCACCTGCAGACCGTTGCGGAAGATTTCCAGGCGGGCCGGGAGACCCTGCAGCGCGCGCTGGAACTGGCGCGTAAAAGCGGCAACCGGCGCCTGCTGGGGCGCATGCTCAACAATACCGCCAACCTGGAGCAGCTCGCGGGCAGCCCGGCGGCGGCCCTGGAGCCGCTGCGCGAGGCGCTGGCGATCATGCATGACATCGGTGACCGGCAGGGCGCCATGGTTACCAATTGCACGCTGGGAGAAGCGAACATTGCTGTCGGAGACTACAATGCGGCAAGCCGGTATCTCGCGGACAGCCTCGAAGAGGGCATCGCCCAGCGCCACTACATCCGTCCATTCATCCTCGGAGTCATCGGGCGCATGGATGTGGAAATGGGTGAGGTGGAAAAGGGCATGCGGCTGCTGGGTGCCGCCCGTCTTTGGGAAAACCTCGACGAGGAAGCTATATCCGTCTTCAACGCCTACGTGGCGGACTGGCGTGAGCGCTTCGGTGACGAGCGTGTGGACACCCTGCTGGCCGAGGGCGCGAAGCTCGACGCGGAGCAGCTGATTCGTGAAGAGTTTGAGCGACTGAAGTCGGCCTGACCGCTTTGCTTAGGCCTACCCCGGGGCCGTAGCCGTTGACGACAACGGATTTTGCAGGAGCCGCGCCAGTTGCCCGCCAGGGCCTGACAGGCGTACCGTAGAGGGCAACGGAGGCCCCAGTGCCGGATACCTCGTTCTGGTTTCCCATTATCAAGGTCGTCCACCTTGGTGCGCTGGTGATCTGGCTCGGGCCTTCCGGAGGCGCATGGATGGTCCTGATGCTCGCCCGGCGCAAGGCGGGTGAACCGAGCCTCGTCACGCAGTATCTCTACCGCGGATTCTTCCAGATGCTCTGGCTGGAGCACCTGGGGTTTTTCACCATGCTTGCGAGCGGCGTCATTCTGCTCGCCATGCTGGGGTTTGAGATGACTACTGCCCGCTGGCTGATGCTGAAGCTGGCCATCCTTTTCCTGGTCATTCTCCCCATCGAGGCTGTTGACCTCTGGTTCAGCCACCGCGGGCTGCCCCGGATTTTCCTGTCGCGGCGGCCGGATGCGCCCTACACCGGGGATGAAAAACGCCTGCTCGACCTGTATCACCGGCGTTTCGTGCCCATCGGCCTGCCTGTATTGCTGGCGGCGGTGTTGGCCATGATGTGGCTCGCCGTGGCGAAACCGGGCTGACACGGCCATGTCGTCGCCACGCAGAATTGAGCATTCAACCCGGTTCGGGCGCGAGACGGTCACACCGCACGAACGTGACCGGCGCATGCGCAGGATTTTTCATCACCTGGCGCCCCACTACGACCGGCTGTGCGATGTGATGACGCTTGGGTTGCACCGGCGCTGGCGGAGGACCTACTTGGGCAGGATTTCCCTGGAAAAGAACCAGTCGCTTCTGGATATTGCCGGCGGCTGCGGCGAAACAGGCTCGGCCTTTGCAGGCCCCGGGCGCTACGTCGTCGTACTCGATTCCAGCCTGCCCATGCTGAAGATCGGACAAACGCGGCGCGCGACGGGCATCGACTGGGTGGCGGGTCTCAGTTGCGCGCTGCCGTTTCCCGACGCTTCGATGGACGTGGTAACGGTCAGCTTCGGGCTGCGCAACGTTACCTGTGTGGGCGCAACCCTTGCGGAAGTGCTCCGGGTCCTCAAGCCCGGGGGGCAATTCCACTGCCTGGAGGTATCCAATCCTTCCGGAGTCGTGCGGCCGCTGCACCATGCGTTCTCACGCTATGTGGCACCCTGGCTGGGGATGCGGATCACCCGCGAACCGGAGGCCTACGACTACTTCGTGGAGTCCGTGCTCGGATTTCCCGGGCCCCGCGAGATCCGCGACCTGCTGGTTCGCGTGGGGTTTTCCGGGGTCCGATACAAGCGCCTTTCCCTCGGTATCGCCTGTATTCACTCCGCAACCCGGCCCTGAGCGGCCCGAACCCATTTTGCGCACGCCCGACCGGCACGGTGCCGGATCCGTATCAGGCCTCCACCGCTCCGGGCCGCCCGGCCTCCACTTCGAAGGACTTCAGCGTAAACACATCGCTCGCCGGACGCGTGATGCTGCGCACCGCGCGCAGCTCGGTGCGCCAGCGCCGGTGATCCAGGTCGCAGCGCAGGTAGCCGCGGTACGCGTGCTCGAAGAACTGCACGTGGGGGTTGTCCGGCAGGAACTTGCGGAAGAAATCGGCGCCGTGGGCGCTTACCGAAGTGGTTACAAACTCGGTGCCAATAGTGGCCGAGGCCGGGTCGTCGAAGTCCGCCTTGAGATCGTTGACCCAGAAGCTGTGGATGTCGCCACTGAGCACCACCGGGTTGGCGACCGGGCGCTCGCGAATGAAGGCGAGCAGCCGGGCCCGTGCCGCCGGGTAGCCGTCCCAGCCATCCGACCAGAAGGCCTCGCCGGAACCGGGGTGCTGGTCCAGCTTGGCCATCATCAGTGCCTGGGCGATCACGTTCCAGCGCGTTGTACCTGAACCTAAGCCGTTCAGCAGCCAGCGTTCCTGCCGGTCGCCGAGCATCGTACGTTTGGGGTCGAGACGCGCAGCGCAGTTGCGAATCACCTGCCCGCCGCGCTTCTTTTTCGTACCGCAGGCCTGGTCATCGCGGTACTGGCGACAGTCCAGGGCATGGATGCCGGCGAGATCGCCGAATTGGAGAGAGCGGTAAATGCGCAGGGACCCGCCGCCGGGATGGTCGCCGGGCCGTAACCGCACCGGCATGTGCTCGTACCAGGCCTGGTAGGCCGCCGCACGCCGGCGCAGGAAGGCCTTTCGGGAGACGGTGTAGGCGGGATTTTCTCCCGCATAGTCATTGTCGACTTCATGGTCGTCCCAGATTGCCAGCCACGGGCAGGCGGCATGCGCCGCGCGCAAGTCCGGGTCGCTGCGGTACTGGGCGTACAGGTTGCGATAGTCCTCCAGCGTATACGCTTCCGGCAGCTGCTCGCGTACCGCACGGCCGTAATTGGTTTCGTAGAGGTAGTCACCCAGGTGGAGTACGAGGTCCGGATTGTCCTCGCGGATGTGGCGGTAGGCGGTGAAAAAGCCGCGTCCGAAGTTCTGGCAGGAGACCACGGCCAGGCGCATCGAGCCTGTGGTGGTTCCACGGGCGGGCAGGGTGCGGGTGCGCCCCAGCGGGCTGCGAAAGCCGCCGGTGCTGAAGCGGTACCAGTACCAGCGGTTCGGTTCCAGGCCGCGGACCTCCACGTGCAGCGAGTGACCCAGCTCGGCAGTTGCCAGGGCAGTGCCCCTGCGCACAACGCGGCGCATGGACTCGTCGGTGGCCACGGCAAAATCCACCGGCACCGCCTGCGATCCCATTCCGCCACCGTGGAGGGGATCCGGCGCCAGCCGGGTCCAGAGCAGGAAACCGTCGCTGAGCGGGTCTCCGGAGGCCACCCCCAGCGGAAACGGGTCGCCCGTTGACCGCCATCCCGTGGCTCCGGCGCCGCCAGGCAGTAGCAGGCAGGCTGAACCCGCCAGGCGAAGGAAGCCGCGGCGATCGATTCCCATGATGTCCAGTGACGCTCCGGTGTCCGGGTAGCGAAGGATGGTAGCAGGTGGGGGCACGCCCCGACCCCCGCCCAGCGGTAGGTATCCGGCCACGATGGCGGTACCATGCGAACTGCCCGCTATTGGTGAACTTAATGAACGAAACAACAACCCGCAACATGGCCGTGTTCTGCGATTTCGAGAACGTGGCCCTCGGCGTGCGCGATGCCAAGTACGCGGCTTTTGATATCGGCAAGGTCCTTGCGCGACTGCTGCTGAAGGGCAACATCGTGGTTCGCAAGGCCTATTGCGACTGGGACCGTTACAAGGAATTCAAATCGTCCATGCACGAGGCGGCCTTCGAGCTCATCGAAATCCCCCACATCCGCATGTCCGGAAAGAACTCCGCGGACATTCGCATGGTGGTGGATGCCCTGGACCTTTGTTATACCAAGGCCCACGTGGATACCTTCGTTATCGTCAGCGGCGATTCAGATTTCACCGCGCTGGTGAGCAAGCTGCGCGAGAACAACAAGGTGGTTATCGGCGTCGGCGTCAAGAAATCCACATCCGACCTGCTGACCGCTAATTGCGACGAGTTCATCTTCTATGACGACCTCGTGCGCGAGGCTGAAAAGCAGCGCCGCGCCAGGCCCAAGAGCGCTGCGAGAAAGACGGAGAAAAAGGCCGCCGCACCGACCGAGGACGAGCGTCGCCAGGAAGCGCTCGACCTCGCGGTGGAGACGGTAGAGGCCTTGTTCGAGGAGCGCGGAGAGGAGGAAAAGGTCTGGGGCT
>JAJDOE010000042.1 GCA_022340345.1 Gammaproteobacteria bacterium | reverse complement strand
CCGGCAAATCGCGCGCAGGGACCAGCAGATGCCAGCCGATCCGGGGCGCATCGGCCCGGGGCGGGTACAAAAAAGCAGGAACGGGCACCCATACTCTTGATTATACGACTTTAAAAGTCGCGGAGAATTCGGGTGTTGGCTTGCAAACCACTCGCCCTCAAAATCGTTGTTGGTTAGAGTATCCGGAGATGATCCAAGGAGAATGCCATGCGCCTGTCCCGTCGCTCGTTTTTCGTCATGTTGCTCAGCCTGCTGGCTCCTGCCGCGCTGGGCCATCCCGGCGCCCACCGCCATCCCCACGTCCGTCGCTGGGGCGGGCGCTGGTTACGTGGTCGTCGCTGGCGCATCCGCCGGCGGCCCGCCTGGCGTGTCATCCGTGGCCGGCGCCTGCTGGTGGTGCCGCTGGCGGTGGCTTCCGGATGGGAACTGGAAATCGATGACCAAGTGCTGCTGGTGGATGACGTCTATGACGACTACATCGTGGTACACGGACCGGACGGCGGTAGCCGAAAAATCCCGGTAGTCAAGGAAGACACCAAGCAGAACCTCGAGGAGTTCGAAGGCTCCGAGGTCCTGGAAGAAGCCAAATAGGGAATGCACGACGGCCAACTCCCGTGGCACGACCGCTGCGAAACGGGCGGCCTGACACGAATCCTCGTTTCATTCCGCTCGCCGGCCCCGTACACGCCATCGGCATCCGCCCGGTGCCGGCGGATCGCCTGTTGATTTCCGGGGCGCTGTGAATCCGGTCCTCGGTGGCATCCTGATCGCCTTCGGCGCCTGGCTGATCTATGCCAGCCTGACCGACAACCCGACCTGGTTTGCGCTCAAGCGCGTACGCTGGATTGCTGGCCAGCTCGGCCGCGAGCGGGCGCGCATCCTGTACCTGGGCGCGGGCGTACTGCTGATCGCCCTGGGCGTGGCGTTCACCGCGGGATGGCTGGGTCGGCAATGAGTGCGGCGCATCCCGCGAGTCAGGTTCGAAGGACCACGCCGGCCCTGTCTGCCAGCGGCCTGACCCGCCGCTTTGGAAACGTTACCGCGGTGGATGGCCTGGACCTGGAACTGGCCGCCGGCGAGATTTTCGGGCTGCTGGGACCCAACGCTTCAGGCAAGACCACCACCATCCGCATGCTTGCCAGCATTCTGCGGCCGTCCGCAGGATCCGCCCAGGTGCTCGGCCTGGACCTGGTGCGCGAGGCGGACGCCATCAAGCGGCGTATCGGCTACGTAGCCCAGCACTTTGCCCTGTATCCGGAACTCACCGCGTACGAAAATCTGGATTTTTACAGCCACCTGTATGGGGAAGTGCACCCCGCGCGTCTGACCGAATTGCTGGCTACCTACGGACTCGAGCGGTTTCGCGACCGCTTCGCCGGCCAGTTATCCGGCGGCTACAAGCGCCGGCTGTCGATTGCCTGCGCCCTGAGCCACGACCCGGAACTGGTGTTCCTGGACGAGCCAACCGCCGGTATCGACCCGGTGACCCGCAAGGAACTGTGGGACCTGTTCTACGACCTGGCCACCTCGGGAAAAACCCTTTTCGTTACCACCCACTACATGGAAGAAGCCGAGCGTTGCCACCAGCTTGCGTTCCTGAGCCGGGGCAAGCGGGTGGCCAGCGGCAGTCCCGCGGAGCTGCGCGCCGGACTCGGCGGCCGCGCAGTGTGGGCCTTCGACGCGGATCATGATCCGGTCCTGATGTCCCGGCTGCGGAATCTCCCGGCGGTAGCGGTGGTCAACCGAATGGGGCAAAGCGTGCGCCTGGTGGTGGAAAAGGATTTTCCCCAGGACCAGTTGCGGGAGTTGCTGGCGGAGTGGCCGGGGGCCGGTGAACCACAACCCGTACGGGCCACGCTCGAGGATGTATTCATCGCGCTGACGGAGAGCAATTCGTGACCCGACTGGTGCTGGCCATCATGAAGAAGGAGTTCCTGCAGCTGCGGCGGGATCCACGCCTGATCGCCTTCATCCTGTTCTTCCCGGTGGTGCTGGTGCTGTTGTTCGGCCTGGCCCTCAAGCTCGAACCGGAGAACGTGCGCATGGCCTACGTGGACCAGGACCCGTCTCTGTTCAGCAACCTGATCAAGACCAACATCTGGTCCGAGGGATATTTCACACTCTACGAAGTGGAAGACGAAGCCGCCATCCGCCGGGCAATCCGACTGGGCGAGGCCCGCGCCGGCCTGCTGATCCCGCGTGGTTTCAGCGCCGAACTCACGGAGAATGCCCAGCCCACGGTACGGATGTTCGTGGACGGCACGATGCCCTCCCTGGCCACCGCCATGGACAACAAGAAACACGCTATCACCGACGACGCCGTAACCGGCGACATGTATTTCCTGGATCCGGACGCGGACAATGTGGTGATTGCGCCGGAACCCTTTCACCTGGACGTGGAGGTGTTGTTCAACCCGGACAAGAAGGAGACCTGGTTCTTCCTGCCCGGCGTAGTCGGCGTGCTGATTATGCAGGTAGCGCTGATTCTCACTGGCACCGCGGTGGTGCGCGAAAAAGAAAACCATACCCTGGAACAACTGATCGTCAGCCCGCTGAGCAAGAGCGGCTTCGTGGCCGGAAAAACCCTGCCCTATGTTCTGATTGCCCTTGCGGACTTTTACCTGGTGCTGGCGCTGAGTACCTGGCTGTTCGGCCTGCCGTTTCCCGGCAGTGCCCAGTGGCCGCTGCTGGTGCTGGCGCTGCTTTACGTGGGCGGACTGATCGCACTGGGGCTGGCGATCTCCACCATCAGCCAGACCCAGCAGCAGGCGATCTTCCTTTCCATCTTTTTCCTCATACCGTCGATTCTGCTGTCCGGGTTCATCTTTCCGGTGGAAGCCATGCCGAGTTACGTCCAGCCCATCGCCTGGGTGCTTCCATTCACCTACTTCATTGAAGTGATCCGCGGGCTGCTGCTGAAAGGGAATGGCATCGCCGATCTGTACCCCCACTACCTGGCCCTGCTGGGCTTCGCCGCTGGGTTCATCGCCCTCAGCATCGCGCGTTTCCGGCGCTACCTGGATTAGACGCGCCGCCGCGGGCTTCGTACCATGGCCGCGGTAATTCACTCTCTTTCCCCACCCCTTACACCGGGAGCAGCAACCATGACATCAGCCAAATACGACGCCGGCATGCAGGTACGGCGGGAAGTGCTCGGTGACGAATATGTCGATCGGGCAACCGCCGCCGCCACGGAATTCACACAAGCCATGCAGGACCTGACCACCGAGAACTGCTGGGGGGAGGTCTGGACCCGTGACGGCCTGTCGCGCAAGACCCGCAGCCTGGTTACCCTGGCGATCCTCACCTCCCTGCGCGCCTCCACCGAGATCAAGGGACACGTCCACGGCGCCCTGCGCAATGGCTGCAGCGTGGAGGAGATCCGTGAAGTGTTGTTGCACGCTACCGTCTATTGCGGCGTACCTGCGGGCATCGATGCCTTCCGTGCGGCCAAGGAAGTCATCGACGCCCACCAGGCATAACCACCCCACGCGTCACCAAACCGCTCACCACCCGAACGGCCGCCATGCAACCGGATAAGCGAAAACTGCCGGATGGGCTGGAGAGAAAGCCTGTGCATTTGGCTCGAGCTCCGAAGGCCGGGAATCCGGACACCGCGCCATGAGGCCCGTCGCGAGGTACCTGGCAATCGCGACGGCCGCCGGACTGCTGGTCGCCGTTGCCGGCCCCTCCCTCTGGAAGTACCAACAACGCTCGGCGATGGTGGAACCCGGGCCGGTGGATTCCGAACTCCAGAGCCAGGAGGCGAAGAATCAACTGCAGCTGCCCGCCTCCGCCGCCGACAGGGAAGAAGCCGCGCCCGTGGCCGGGGTCCGTCTGGAACCGGGCGTGAACCTGCAGCAGCGTGCCTTTCAGGCCGCCAGGCGGTTCCGGAGCTACTACCGGGCCAACGTGCGCGAGCGGCGCGACTGGTGCGCCGAAAAAGGCGTGGACATCGGCCCGTTCGTCGAGGCCTTCATATACGAACACCGCAAGGAACTGGTCCGGGCGGGTATGCTGCTCCGCCGGTATGCCGCCGACGAGGAACAGCTCGATCAGCAAGGGCAGGACCGGCTGCGGGACGCCATCGCTACCGAGATGCGGGATGTCGCCCAGGCAAACGGTATCAGCCAGAAACAGGCCTGCCAGCTGGTGGCCGATCGCGGCGCCCGCCTGGCCGCCCAGGTTCAGTTTGCGCGGGTGCAGCCGGAGACTTTTTCCGCGCTGATGGAGCAATGAACAGATGTCGGCGCCAAAACCGATGATCCCCGCGGCAGCCTGTGGCGGACTGGCGTTGCTGCTGCTGGCCACGGCGGCGGGAGCGGCCCCGGCGGACCCCGGACTGCGCCGGGAACTGCTGGCCATGGCCGAACTCGACCAGCGTTACCGGCTGCCCGGTCAGGAGGACAACGAGCGCATGGCGGCCGCCGATTCCCTCAACCTGGCGCGCCTGAAGGCGCTGGTAGCCACCCACGGTTGGCCGACGATCAGCCAGGTCGGCGAGGATGGCGCCGAAGCCGCCTGGCTGATCGCCCAGCATGCGGATTCCGACCCCGCCTTCCAGGGCGAGGTGTTAACAAGGATCCAGGCCCTGCTTCCGGCGGGGGAGGCGGACGCCGGTGACTACGCCTACCTGTTCGACCGGTTACACATTACGCAACGTTACGGAACCCAGGGACGCTGCGGGACGGACGGCCGCTGGTCACCGAAAACCATGGAGGAGCCGGACCAGGTGGACCAGCGGCGCGCGGCGGTGGGTCTGCGGCCGCTGGCCGAGTACGCACGTACGGTTTCCGTCGAACTGTGTTCAAAGAAAGGAGGATCCGGTGGAAAGCCGTGAGCCGCTGAACTGGTTACCGGAACTGGCGATCTACGTGCTTCCGGTGCTGCTGCTGGCCTTGCTGGTGTATCGGCTGCGGCGACGCGACTGGCGGGCACCGGGTTCCGCCACCCGCCGGCTGATGCGTTTTCTGCCCTGGATTTTTTTCGCCTGGTTTGCCCTCGGGCTGACCA
The DNA here is from genome assembly GCA_022340345.1 of Gammaproteobacteria bacterium. Lineage (GTDB taxonomy): Bacteria > Pseudomonadota > Gammaproteobacteria > HyVt-429 > HyVt-429 > JAJDOE01. Next base: position 21,112 of record JAJDOE010000042.1, on the reverse strand, counting down.
GCTGTATCAGCGCCATGGGCCGCATCGGTGCCGGTGACACCGAGGTCCCGGCGATTTTCCTGGCCGGTGTGCTGGTCGCCCCGCTGCTCTGGATTGCGGCAATACTGCTGCGCCGCAGGCTACGGCGACCCGGCGACGATCCCCCCGAATCCTGACTCAGCAGCCGGCCTTGGCCGGCCGCCTTCGCTAAATCATAATATCGATTCCTCCGAACACCGGTACGGACGCATATCCATGAACGGTAAGCGCTACGACAGTATTCTCGACACCATCGGCGGAACGCCGGTGGTCCGGATCAATCACCTCGCCCCCGAAGGCGCCAACCTGTTCGTCAAGATCGAGGCATTCAACCCCATGGGCTCGGTCAAGGACCGCCTCGCGCTGGGAGTGATTGAGGACGCGGAACGCAGGGGAGCCCTGAAACCCGGCCAGACGGTTATCGAGGCAACCAGCGGCAATACCGGCATCGCCCTGGCCATGGTGTGCGCGCAAAAGGGGTATCCGCTCGTGGTTACCATGTCCGAGAACTTCAGCCTCGAGCGCCGCAAAATGATGCGCTTCCTGGGTGCACGGGTGGTGCTCACGCCGGCCTCCGAAAAAGGCAGCGGCATGCTCGCCAAGGCGGTAGAACTGGCCGAAAAACACGGCTGGTTCCTGTGCCGCCAGTTCGAAAACGAGGCCAACGCGGAGGCCCATGCGCGCACCACCGCGCCGGAGATCCTCGCGGACTTCGCGGACCTGCCCCTGGATTACTGGGTCAGCGGATTCGGCACCGGTGGCACCCTCAAGGGCGTCGCCCGGGTACTGAAAAAGGAGAGCCCGCACACGCAGATCGTGGTGTGCGAGCCGGACAACTCCCAGACCCTGGGCAGCGGCATCCCCCAGTCCCGGGACGCACAGGGCCGGCACGCCGGTAGCCACCCGAATTTCCGCCCGCACCTGATGCAGGGCTGGAGTCCGGATTTCATCCCGCGACTGATGGAGGACGTGATGGATCTGGACCTGGTCGACCGGATCCTGCCGGTTGCCGGCGCCGACGCCCTGCGACTGTCCCGGGAACTGGCCCGCCGGGAAGGCATCTTCGTTGGCATCTCCGCCGGTGCCACCTTTGCCGGCGCGCTGCAGGTGTGCGCGGAAGCCGAGCCCGGGGCAACCGTGCTTTGCATGCTCCCGGACACCGGTGAACGCTACCTGTCCACCCCCCTGTTCGAGGACATCCCGGAGGACATGACCGACGAGGAGACCGAAATCTCCCGCTCGACACCCAACTACCGGTTCGACATTTCCGCAGCACCGCCGCCGGCCACGGACGATGACGGGGAAGCGGAGGAAGACGGCGGCCCCACCTGGCCCATCAACGACGAGGCGCGGAAATTCCTCGCCAACGCCCTTTCCGACCCGGATCACCCGGTGGTGCTGTTCGCGCTGGAATGGTGCGAGTTCAGCTGGTCCGTGCGCAAGATGTTTGCGCACTTCGAGATTCCCTACCGTTCCGTGGACCTGGATTCCGTGGCCTACCAGCAGAACGATCGTGGCGGGGCGATCCGGGGCGCACTGTTGGAGCACACCGGCAGCCCCACCATTCCCAAGATTTTTGTCGGCGGGGAACTGATCGGTGGCTGCACCGAGCTGTTTGATGCCTATCGGGAGGGGGAACTACAGAACCGGCTGGAAGCCAGCCAGGTCGGCTATCGCAGCGAGCTGAACATCGATCCCTACACCTTTTTCCCCGGCTGGCTGCACTCCAGGCCGGCCTAGACCGCGAGCGGGACGGCCGCCAGGCGCTGAAGCCGTCTGCGCGACCTTAAAAATAGCGGGCCAGCTCCAGCCGCAGGTGGCCGTCCTTGCGGAAGGGTCCCAGCGGGGCATCCGCGTCCAGGTTCGGGAAACCGCGCAGTTCCAGGCTCGCCTTGTAATTCGATCCCAGGCGCCGGCTCGCCTCGATATTGAGAAACACGCTGCCGTCGTCCAGGTCGGTAATTGCCCCCACCAGCAACTCGCTGCTCTGCACGTCGTTCAGCGCCAGCCGGAAGCCGGTCAGCAGGTCGCGGGCGAAAGGCGTCGGCGCATCGCCGCCCCGCTCGTCCCAGATCAGCTCGCCGATCACCCCAAGGTCCGCGGCAGACCCGAACACCCCGTAAAAGCTGTACTCGAAACCGCCGGTAGCGGCCAGGTAGGTCTGCCCCTGGCCGCGGCGGCGGATGGCCTCCAGCTTCCAGAGCCAGGTCTCGCCGGTGAACTGCAGCTCCAGGCCGGTCTGGTCGATCAGCGGATAGACCGGAATCAGCACCGGCTCTCCCGTTGCGTTGTTGCCCGGAATAAAGCCCGGGTCCCGGCTGGTTCCGGAGAAGTGACTGACACCCACATCCCAGTTGCCCAGGGTCTTGCCCCAGCGGGCGGCGAAATCCACGTGGTGATTTCCGTCGCCGGATTCGAACACCGCCTGGTCCGGATCCACTACCGGGTTCAGACGCACCCGTCCCTCGCGGCCAGGAAAGCTACGCTCACGAAAACCCGGCAACACGAATAGATCGAGGGTTCCCCAATCGCGAATCAGGGCCAGGTTGAGCATCGGCTGGCCGAGCTTGTCCTCTCCGTCCAGGTTTTCCACCTGGTCGGTCTGGTTGATGATATCCACCAGGTGCACGGCTTCGGTGACCCCCCAGAAGACCCGACGAATACCGGCGCGCAGTTCCCAGCCATCGCTGGCCTTCAGCCAGGTAAGTTCGCGGATATCCGCGTGGCTGCGTTTGTTATCCCCCTGGTCCAGGCGCACAAAAGGAACCAGCGTAAAGCTCTGCCGTCCATTGTCCCAGCCTTGGTAATACTGCGGTTCAAACGACAACGACAGGTTGTCCCCGTGCTGCACCGGGTCTGTGGGCTGGTCGAAAAACAGCCGTCCCTCCAGCGCCAGGTTGCCGGACCATTTGCCCGCGGCGGCGAAGCCCGGCAGGCACAGCAATACCAGCAACAGCAACCGGCGCATCAACGGGCCCGCTTGAGGGCGTTTTTGTCAAAGTCGGCGTCGCTGAGTCCTGCCTTGAATTCGTAGCCACTCCACGACAGGGTCGTGCTCTTTCCGGTCTGGTGATTGACCATCTCCATGCGGTCCGGGCGCCAGAAATGATCCAGGTACTGCTTGTAGTCGTGAAAAGTCAGGGTCTTGAGCAACGAATCCTTCCGATCGTAGAACTCCACCTTGATCGGCTGGTACATGATTTCGTCCACCCACGCGATCTGGCGGGTATAACCGGAATTCTTGTCCACCGGGTAACGCTCCAATACATGCACGGCGCGACCGCCGACATCTTCCTTGCGCAACCACTTGTAGGTGTACTTCTCCACCTCCTGGGATGACAGGTCCTCGTAGGCGAACTCACTGCCCATGAACGGACCGGACTTGTTCGCCGAGGCGATCCGCTTGACGCGCTTGAGGGCGGGCAGGTACAGCCACTGGTCGTCCGGCTGGGTGGCATGCGTAAAACTGAGAAACGCGGTTCCCTTCACGTCGGCGGGTTCATCAAAGATGCTCAGGCTCTTGTCGCCGTCCCCGGTGACTTCCAGGCTGCGGCCACGCAGGCGGCGAGTGCTCTCCTGGCCGTGCTTATTGCGCAACACCATGAGCATTTCGGACTTCATATCGCCCCAGCCGGTATCCCGACGGTCCATCTCCTGCGCCAGCTCCAGGCCCCGCTCTTCCGGAGTCAGGGCATGGGCGACCGGAAGAAAATACGGGCTAGGAACGAGCAGGCTGAGCGTCAACAGCCAGACGGGCTTTTTCATCTTGTTTCTCCTGGAGTTTGATGAGCAGGGGGGGCAGGAACAGGAAGTCCGCCATCAACGCAAAGGCGATAACGATGGCCGTGAGTGTGCCCATTCCTGAGTTCACTTTGAAGGTGGAAAACGCCAGCACAAGGAAACCCACCACCAGCACGATGGACGTGATCAGCAGCGCCCGGCCCACGGTGTTGAACGCATAGCGCACCGCCTGGGGCGCGCTATAGCCCTTCTCGCGGCGGGCGCGCAGGTACTTGGACAGAAAATGAACGGTATCGTCCACCACGATGCCAATGGTCATGCTGGTCACCACCGACAAGGCCAGGCCTACCTCGCCGACGAACAGGCCCCACAGGCCGAAGCCCATGGCCGCCGGGACCAGGTTGGGAAGCATGCTTACCGCTCCCAGGCTGAAGCTGCGCAGGGCGAACATCAGCAGCACCGAGATCAACAGCAACGCGAAGGTACTGCCCAGCAACATGCTCCGGATATTGCGTTTGCCGATGTGACCGAACATCACGCTGGGCCCGCTGCCCTCGTGCCCGGTGATCTGGCTGGTATTTTTGTCCAGCCATGCCTGGGCGCGGGCCTCCAGCGCCAGCAGATCATTAGTAGACAGGGTCTGCGTTGTCACCGTGACCCGGGTCGAGGACTTGTCTACGTTGATCTGGTTGTTCAGGTCCAGACCGTAGGGCAAGGACATCTCGTACAGCAGCAGGTACTGGGCGGCGAGATTGCGTTCCTGCGGCAAGCGATAGTACGCGTCGTCGTCCCCATGCATGTTGCGGTTCAGCCGGCGGAAAACGTCGGTGATCGCATTGACATGAATGGTTTCCGGCTGAGCGCGGTACCAGTCCGCAAAAGCCTGCACGTCGCTGAGAAATGCCGGGTTGCTGATTCCGCCCGCTTCCCCCGATTCCAGGGAATAGTCGATGGTATACAGCCCGGTGAGATGCTTCACGGTGAAATCCGAATCGGCCCGGAATGGGACCGAGGTGTCGAAATATTCCAGGAAAACATCGTTAAGCTCATTGCGCGGAATAAACGCGACCAGCACGACAATCAGGCCAAGCATGCCCCACAGCAGTTTGCGGCGCTGGTTGACGACGAAATTGCCAAGCCTCGCCATGGCGTGGTCCTCGCGGGGTTCGTGCACTCGCGTGCTTACCGGCAACAGGGACATCAGTGCCGGAAGCAGGGTCACCGCGAGAATAAAAGAGGTCGCCACACCGATGGCTACCAGGTTCCCCAGGTGCCGGAACGGCGGCACTTCGGAAAAATTCATGCACAAAAAACCAATGGCGGTGGTCAGGCTCGCCAGCGCCACCGGAGCCAGATTGACCCGCAGGCTCTCGACGATGGCATCGTATTTGGTTCGGCCGCTACGGATTTCATGCAGCAGAGTCACCAGCACATGCACCGAGTTGGCAATGGCCACGGTCAGGATGATGGTCGGCGCGGTGGCCGATGGCGGTGTCAGCGGAATCCCCATGTACCCGCCCAGGCCCATCGCGGTGAGAATCGAAAACAGAATCACCAGCAGGGTGACCCCGGTAGCGGTGAGACCCTTGAGCAGCACCGCCAGGATCACCAGCATGAGCACGAAACTGAGCAACACCAGGCTCTGCATGTCGTGCTTGGAGGCCTCGGAAAAAGCGTTGTTCATCATCGCCATGCCGGTCATGCGCACCTCGATCTCCGGGTAGTCCGCGCGCATCTGGTCCGCCAGGCCACGGGCGAATTGCACCACCTCCGGGGTTTCGGTGGCCTCGTTCTTGCCCGGCAACTGGATGGTGGCGTTGACCGCGGTCACCTGGCCGCGCTCGGAGATGATGCGTCGGGCGAGCAATGGCTCGTTGAGGGCGATCTCGCGAATGCGGGCGATGGCCACCGTATCCAGCTCACCGCCTGCCGGAACCAGGTCCTGCACGATCAGGTCATCACCTTCCGCGAAGGTGTGCTGGAAATTGGTGATGGAATCCACGCGGGTGGAATACGGGATCTGCCACGCCTGGTGGGTCAGTTCCTGCACGGCTTTCAGGGTGCGGGGCGTGAACACGTTGCCGTCCCTGGGCGCCAGCACGAACATCACGTTGTCGTTCTTGCTGTAGGTGTTTTCCAACGCCTCGAAGGCCAGTAGCTGGGGATTGTCCGAACTGAAAAACACCCGGTAATTGGTGGTGAAACTCAGGTTGCGACCGCCGCTGGCGGCGAGCAGGACCAGCACCAGGCTGAGGAGGATGATCGGCCAGCGGGCGCGAATCACCCAGTGGCCAAAACGACTTTCGAATTCATGCATGGTGCCGTACCGCTTGAGAAATTGAAGAGTAAATAATTCGTAACTTATTCATCGACTGGACAAAAAAAACCGCCTAGCCGGCGCGCAGGCCGTTGATGATCAGGCGTGCCACGTTGCGCGCGGTCTTCTCGAACTCCACCATGGAGTACAGGTTGACGAAGATCGGTACGCCAAACAAAACTGTCGCGGCGTACACCGCATTGGCATTGCCGATCACGTCCTCCACCGCGAATTCCCCGCTTTCGTTGCCCTTGACCAGAATCTCCGCGATCAGGCCCACCAGGGCCCGGGTCTTGGCATGCACGATGTCGGCCCGGTCCCTCGCCACCGCCTGCACCAGTTCCTCGATGCGCGGCTGGCTCGCGGCCTGCTCGTGGGTGTAGCGCAGCAGGGTCAGGAACAATTCCTCCAGACGCTTCCCGGCGCTCAGGCCGGGTCGGCGCACCACCTCGCGCAGCGCCTCCAGCCGTTCGTCCATGCAGACGCTGGCGCAGGCGGCGGCGATATCCTGCTTGTTTTCAAAATAGCGGTAGAGGTTGGCGGCGGACATACCCACGTCCTCGGCGATCTCCGCCATCGTGGTCTTGCCATAGCCAAAGCGGCTGAAACGCTCCCGTGCAGCGTTCATAATCTGAACGCGAGTCTCTTCCGGGGTATTTTCTGCGAGTCGGGCTTCCATGGACGGAATTGTAAAGATGAATAGTGAATAGTCAAGTATATATTCATTCTTCCGCCTTCAGCGCCAGAACGAAAAAACGGGCCCCAGGGGGCCCGTTCCTCCAGATCCGCCGCTATGCGTCGGACCGGCGGCGGTCGCAGGGCAAGCCTGCGCAGCGCCGCATTGCAGCGGGGACTATGCCGATTTCAGGCTGTCGGCCGCCGGGCGGCCGCGCTCGGTCACGACTTCGAAGCTGACGCGCTGACCTTCGTTCAGCGTGCCCAGCCCCGCGCGCTCGACGGCGCTGATGTGTACGAATACGTCGCTACCACCACCTTCCGGCTCGATGAAGCCGAAGCCTTTGGTCGCATTAAAGAATTTCACAGTTCCAGTAGCCATTTTGGCCTCCAGTATCAATTGAACGCCACGCGCAATCGGGCGCGGCAAACGAACAATCTCGTCGTAGTGGGTGTCTTGTATCAGGTGCCCGATCGGGCGGGTAGCTAGAAGGCAGGCCAAAACGTTTAGATCGCAAGCGAATAGTGGGTCATTTGCCGGGCAGAAGCAAGCTCGCGCCGGACGGCGGATCAACCCGGCCCGGGCCGGGATGGCACCGGGCGGTCCGCGGAACCAGGACCGAGCAGGACTCGCTGGCGGAACACCGGGTAGTCAATCGGCGTGGTATTGGCATAGCCGATGCGCCGGCGCCTGGACTCCGCCAGCAGATGGTAGCGGATTTCCACTTCCACGCTCGCGGCCGCGCCCTCACCCGGTACTTCCAGCTGGAACCGGCGCGGCTGCCCGCGCGGCAGCCGGGTATCCCGCAGATCAACGATGAACGGCCGCCACATCACGCTGCGCACCAGGGTGTGATCCTGCTCCTGCAGCACCATTCCGCGGGCGTCCCGCACCCGAAAGCGCACGGTCAGGTGACGGTCCGGAGTGCCGGTAGGCACATAGTGTGCCGCGCCGGTGTTGGAAATCGTGAGCTGAAAGAGCCGACTCCGGTCCGGCGCGCGCGATACCTCCTCGAAGGCAACGCTCAGGGCGCTTTTCACCATTTGCGGGTCGTGGCCACCCCGCCAGAGGTGCCGGCGGGTGGTGCGCACCGGCCCCCCCTCCACCAGCGGACGTTCCACCAACGGCATATGACAGCTGACACAGTGCAACCCGCGCACGTCGCTGGCCAGGATCTCGCCGCTGCCGGGTCCATCCCGTCCCCCGCCGCCCGCCATCGGGTCCGGGCCCGGCCGGGTGCTGGTGGCGCGAATCTCCGCCACCGTGCCACAGGGCGGAAAGCGGAAGAAGGTATCCCAGCGGTCTCCTTCCACCACGTGGCAACGGACGCAGACCTGGTTCGGGTCTTCCAGCCGCTGCACCGGGTGTGGCGCATCGGTGGTTCCAAGGACCCCCAGGATCTTCCCCTCCCGGTAATGGCAGGCGGCGCAGCTAACGCCCTCGTGCTGCAGGGCGGAATCGAAATCCGGGTTATCCGCCAGGATCGGGTCCCACTTATCCGTATCCCGGTACCCCAGCACCTTGCGGGGCTGCTGGCGGTCCAGGGGTGTGTGACACAGCCGGCAACTGGGCTCGGAGCCCTCGAATTGCCAGTCCGCCTGGAAGTAGGGATCCGTCCATGCCTGGCTGTGCATGCTGGTGCGCCACTCCGCCAGAAACCGGGTGTGGCAGGCGCCGCATTCCGGGGCGCTCAGCCCGCCCAGCACGGGCGGTACCTGTTCGCTGGTGATGGGCCAGGCAAACCGATCGTCGACCACGAAGATATTCATGGGCCGCAGGAAGCGCCAGCCCAGAAAGACGCCCAGGGCAAGCAGCAATACGCCAACCATCCGGGATTTCCTGCTCATTTTCCTGGCTCGCTGACTGTTGGCACGGGCCGGTCGCCGAATCCGGTGCCGCCGACGGCCACGCCGCGTCAGGCGACCGTTGGCCCCGGACCTGCGCCGCTACGGTTCCTCTTTCGCTGTCCACTCCCGGCGATTGATGGCGTAGCCGGTGATGGACCCGACAAATGGCAACAACAACATGCCCGGCAACCCGGAACAATGCCGGGTGTCGCGGAAGCTGCTGATTCCGATGGTCATGTCCGTGTGACCGGCCCGCGGCTGGTCCCGGTAGGTTCCAAACAGTCGATCCCACCACGGCAGACTGAAGCCGAAATTGCTGTTGGTTTCGTCTTCGGCAACCGAGTGGTGCACGCGGTGCATGTCCGGCGTAACCACCAGCCAGCGTAACCCGCGGTCCAGGGAGACCGGAAGCCGCACATTGCCGTGATTGAACATGGAAGTAGCGTTCAGGATGACCTCAAACGCCACCACCGCCAGTACCGGCGGGCCGAGCACCAGGATGGCCGTGAACTTGATGAGCATCGAAAGAATGATCTCGATCGGGTGGAACCGGGCTCCGGTGGTCACGTCGTAATCCAGGTCGGCGTGGTGCACACGATGCAGGCGCCAGAGCAACGGGATGGCATGCACCATCACGTGCTGCAACCAGATGATGAAATCGAGCACGACCACCGAGGCCACCACTGCCAGCCAGCCCGGGACCGCCACTTGGTTGAACAACCCCCAGCCGTTGGCCGCCGCCAGCACCGCCATACCCGTGGCAAGCACCGGAAACAGCAAGCGCAAAATGAGGCTGTTCAGCACCACCAGCCCCAGGTTGCTGGTCCAGCGCAGCGACTTGGAGACCGTCAGGGCACGCCGCGGAGCAAGAATCTCCCAGACCGCCATCAGCCCGAAAATGCCCAGGAAAAATCCCAGCCGCAACGAAACTTCGTGTTGCATCACCCAGTCAGAAAGATTCATTTCTGCATCCCGCGGCCCGGTCGGCGAGCCTCAGCCCGCAAGGTACCCCGGATTGAAGCGACGTGCAGCAGCAACGGAGGGTCGCGTTTTGCGGGCAAAAAAAAGGCGCGGCCCAAGGCCGCGCCGGAATTTACCAACAAGGAGCAATCGAAACGGTCAGGGCTTGATGTAGGTGTAACCCTGGGCCTGCAAATGAGCGAGCTCGGCGACGCCACTGGGCACGATATCGGCCTTGTTCACGTCGTAGAGATCCTTCTCGAAGTCGATCTTCTTGCCGCGCAGGGTGTTGGCGCAGATATTAAACTTCACGCCCTGGTTCTTCAGGTTCGCGACCTTGGCCTGCATTTCCGCGTTGCCATTGGCAGCCTTCATCTTGGTGTGCGCCAGGGCCTCGGGCTCGAGCACCAGGCTCACCCCGTTACCGTGCATGACCACCTTGAGATCCAGGTTCTCGGCGCCTACCGCGTTGATATGGTTCTGGATATTGCGCAGGGCGCCGGCCTGCTGCTTCGGGTTGTCGTAGTTAATGTGGTAGACGACCTTCTGCTTGCCATAGCCATTGTCTGCGGGAGCCGCAAGGGCCGCGCCGCTGCTGAACAGGACCGCTGCGGAAGCCAGCAAGGCCGGAATAAAACGTGCTTTCATGAACATCCTCCTGCATTTCTCCCCGCCTTTCTATTCAAACCCTCGCGCCGGGGAGTGCGCCGGATTCGTGCCGGGATCCTCCCGGCTTGCGTGAGGGAGACATGCTAGCGGTCCCGGGAACAGCGGCAATTGGGGCTTACCCTAACTTACAGTGAAAAACGTCCAACGGGCGCTTTGCAACGCCAGTAAAGCCGAAGCTGCGGCTTCGGTTGTACTTCAGGCAGCGACAAAAAGACTTCCTTGGACCGTCTTTTTGTCTCTTGACAGGCCGGCTCTTGCTACTGTACATATATCCAGTCTACTGGATGTATATACAGAGCTGCAGTTTATGAATTTGACGCCCCGCCAGCAGGAAATCCTCGAGCTGATCCGCAGCTTCATGGAGGAGCACCATATGCCCCCCACCCGCGCGGAAATTGCCCGGACCCTGGGTTTCCGCTCCGCCAATGCCGCGGAGGACCATCTCAAGGCGCTGGCCCGCAAGGGCGCGATCGAGTTACTGCCTGGCGCTTCCCGCGGAATCCGCCTGATCGACGCCGGCGGCCTCGCCGTTGTCGGTCAGGTGGCCGCGGGACAGCCCATCCTCGCCGAGGAGCACGTGGAGGAACGCCTGCGGGTGGACCCGGACCTGTTCCAGAAACGGGCGGATTACCTGCTGCGGGTACGCGGCATGAGCATGCGGGACGCCGGCATCCTGGATGGTGACCTGCTGGCGGTGCACCGCACCCCGGAGGCGCATAACGGGCAGATCGTGGTGGCTCGCCTGGATGACGAGGTCACCGTGAAGCGTTTCCGGCAGCGGGGCCGCCAGGTGGAGCTGCTTCCGGAAAACCCGGATTTCGAGCCGATTTGTGTTGATCTCAGGCATCAGCCCCTGGTGATCGAAGGCCTGGGGGTCGGGGTACTCCGACGGAGTTAACAAAAACGATCCATCGCCGTGACGACGGATTCTGGCGGCATCTCCCTGTGTCGCCTATATAAAAAGAGGTTTTTTATGAACACGCAACAACTACTGGACCGTGCCGACATCTGGCGCGGCGGGCGACTGCCCCCTGCGAAAAGAGAGGATTCCCCCCACCACAGCCTGTCGAGTGGCTTTGATGCCCTGGATGCGCTGCTGCCCGGAGGGGGCTGGCCCACCGGCACCCTTACCGAGGTGCTCACCGAGGGCGAGGGCGTCGGCGCCCTGCGCCTGGTGCTGCCGGCGCTCGCGCGCATGAGCCAGTCGCAGAAAAAATGGATCGCCTGGGTCAGCCCGCCCCACGTGCCCTACGCCCCGGCCCTGGCGGCCGCGGGGCTGGACCTGTCCCGGGTACTGGTGGTGCATGCGGACCGTAACGCCAACCGCGACTGGGCCATCGAGCAGGCGCTGCGTTCCGGTACCTGCGGCGCGGTACTCGCCTGGCCCGCCAGTACCGATGCCCGTGTGCTGCGCCGCCTGCAACTGGCCGCCGAAACGGGTCACAGCTGGGGCGTATTGTTCCGCTCCCTGCGCCATGCCGCCCAGCCTTCACCGGCCGCCGTGCGCCTGCAGGTGGAACCGGACCTGTCCGGTATCAGCGTACAGATTCTCAAGCGCCGTGGCGGCTGGGCCACGGGGCCCATGTCACTGGACTTCGAACATGCTCTGGCTGTGCCTGCATCTGCCACAACTCCCGCTGGAGGTCTTCACCCGGGGCGCTACCAACAGTAGCCCGCGCGCCGTCTGCGACGGCCCGGACCAGCACCGGCAGGTCCTGTGCGCCAACGCCGAGGCAATCGCCCTGGGGCTGCGGGTGGGACAGCCGGCGGCCCTGGCCGCTGGCGGTACCGGTATTAGCTATTACGCCCGCGAGACCCGTCTCGAACACCAGGCCCTGACCGGGCTGGCGGACTGGGCCGGCCAGTTCACTCCGGCGATCACTTTGTTGCCCGGCGATGGCCTGCTGCTGGAAGTTTCCGGCAGCCTGCGCCTGTTCGGCGGAGCGCGGGCCCTGTACCGGCGGCTGCGCGACGGTATCCACGAACTGGGTTACACCGGTCTGCTGAGCATGGCGCCCACGCCCCGGGGCGCTACCTGGCTGGCCCGCGCCGGTCGCAGCCTGCTGCTGCACGACCAGCCCGCCCTGACCCGCGCCCTGATGGAACTGCCTCTGTCGGTGCTCGACCTCAAGGCAGCCCAGCACAAGGCATTCCACCGCCTGGGAATCACTACCCTGGGCGAATGCCAGCGCCTGCCCCGGGAGGGGCTGACGCAGCGCCTGGGGACGGAGTTGCTCACGCACCTGGACCAGGCCTTCGGCCTCAAGGCCGATCCCCGGGAATACTTCGTCCCATCACCACGCTTTGACCACCGACTGGAACTGCCCTCGCCGGTCAGCAACCGGGAAGCACTGGCCTTCGCCGCCAACCGCCTGCTTGCGGAGTTGACTGGCGCGCTTGCCGCGCGCCGGGCCGGCACCCGGCAACTGCAATTCGAGCTGGAACACGAGGATCGGGAGCCGGGGCGGTTTTGCATGAACCTGGTGCGCGCCAGTCGCGAGGCGGCCCACCTGCGGCATCTACTGTATACGCGCCTGGAGACCCAGCCGGTGCCGGCGGCGGTAACCGCGGTGCGCCTGCGGGCAGACTTCGAAACCCTCGCCGAAGTGCATGCCTCCCTGTTCGAGGCACCGGAGGAAATGGCAGACACCCGGCTCATTGAGCGCCTGCGCGCGCGCCTGGGAGAAACCGCGGTCCACGGGCTGGCGCTGGTGCCCGGCCACCGGCCGGAACGGGCGTTCCGGTATTGCGCGCCGGGTGATGCTTCAGCGCAAGCGGGACCGGCGGGACCTGTCATGACGCGTCGCCCGGTATGGCTGCTGGCCGCGGCCCGGCCGCTGCCGATTCGGAATGACACCCCGTATTTCGACGGTCCCCTACGGTACGGCGCGGGGGAGCGAATCGAGAGCGGCTGGTGGGACGACAACCCGGTGCTGCGGGACTACTTCGTGGCACGTAATCCGCGTGGCGCCTGTCTGTGGATCTACCGGGAGATCGTGCAGCCGCGGCGGTGGTTTTTACATGGGTTCTTTGCCTGAATTACAGGGTGGCGCGGCCCTGGCCAGCCACCACCGCTGCTCCATGGCGGCCACGGCTACCGGTTCCTATTCTCTCGCCGTCGTGAACATCATGTAGCCGATGAACATTTCCTCCCAGCTCTGCAGCCCGAAGGACACTTCCTTGTCCGGGTCCGGGTTGAGCGGGTTACCCGCCGAGTTGTCGAAGGCACCGTGTACGACCATGCGACTGCCTGCCGGCACCTTGCGCGGTTCGGCCAGGTGGTAAATGGTCTGCCAGTTGAAATTGTAATTCGGAACCGACAGCAGGAACTCGCTGCTCTTGTCCGGGTAGTGCAGCTTGAAATGCATGCGCCGCCCCCGGTAGTGCATATGCGCCATCATCGAATACAGCACTGCATCCTGCTTGAAGCGGTACTCGGCGCCGGTGCGATAGTTTCGGGCATGGGGTGGAATCACGAAATCCACGTTGCTGGCGCTGAACACATGGTACTCCCGCGCCGGCGGGGCATCGTGGAAATACAACGCCATCTGCGGCCGATCCTCGCTCGGGTGTCCCACGGACTGGTAGTGAAGCTGGAACTCCATCTTTGATCCCGCCGGCAGGAACTGCCCGGAATTATCCGGATAGGCGTCGACATTGGTGCCCGGGGCGTAGATGGAGAAGAAAGACTGGATTCCACGGTGCCATTGCGGCTGATCGCCACGCAGAGATTCCGGAAAAATCGCGAAGGCAAAAGCATGGTGCATCACCTCCACGTTGGAAGGACGCACGGTAGCGGCGCGCACCCAGACATCCCGGTCGATAGGCACGTCAACCGTTACGTAGCGGTAGTCAATCTCGCCGCTGGCCGGAATTTCCTGCAGCGGCAAATCCACGACCAGATCCGGCGGGCCAAGGGGCCAGTCGGTGTCACTGGGAAAGCTCAGGGACAGCAGCGGATCCGGGCCGCTTCCGCGAGGAGCCCCGGCACGCAGCCAGTGCACCAGGTCGCGCTTTTCGTCGGAGCTCAGGCCGAAAAAATTGCTGAACTCTCCCACTTCCGGGTCCGCCGACCATGGCGGCATGCGGCCATTCATGACCACCTCCTGCATCATGGCGCTCCAGCCGCGCAGGGTCTCGTAGCGGTCCATGGCCCAGGGGGCGACGCCACCCTGTCGATGGCAGCGGGAACAACGGCGGCTGAGGATATCGGCGACCCGCGCGTAGTCCGCCACCGGGGCCTGCTTGCGGCGGCTGACCAGGCACCCCGGACCGCCTACCTGCGGGCGCTGCACCGCTTTGCCGGCGAGCACGGATTCCAGGGCATCGCGCAGGTAGCGGTGCTTTACGGTCTTCTCTACTTCGTAGTTCAACCGGTCGTCAATGGGGCCCCGGTAGCGGATACGCCAGGTCCGCGGGTCGATGACGATAGCCTCTGCAGTACGAACCACGTCCAGAGCCTCGATCACCAGTTGATCCGGGTCACGCAGGGCAGGCGCCGGAATCGCCAGCTTTTTGACGTCCGCGCGCAGGGCCTTGACCGTGTCCTGCTCGCCGCCAGCGAGCAAAAAGAAAGTCACACCCTTTGAACCAAAATCCTTCACCAGTTGACGGAAGGGAGCCATCGATTTGCGTGCAATGGGACAACCCGCGCCGTAGCTAAACAACACCACCGCGCGCGCGTCCTTGTAGCGGTACAACTGGTGGAAGTAGCCACGCTGGTCATACAAACCAAAGTCTCCCACCACCGGGCCGTCCTGGGCACCGGCGGGAGCCGCTGGCGGCTGCGGTTCGCGAAACAAAAACAACGCCCCGTTGACTACCGTCAGCAGCACCAGTGCGGCGATGAACCAGCGCATCTTCATTGCGCGATGGTAGCAAATCCAGGCGCTGGTCATTTGTACTGCCCCGGACCATTTCGTATGCTCTGCGGCCGCATGCGTCGATCTTTCCCCTACCTGCTGTTTTTCCTGGTGTGGTTCCAGGGCATCCTGTTCGTCAACCCGACGGGAACCGTGATGACGGACGCGACCCTCAGCACGGCCATCAACCTGGTGGAGCGCGGCACCCTGGAGGTGGACGGGCACGCGGCAATTGACCTGATGAAGGTAAACAACCGCCTGTATGCCGGCTTCGGCCCGGGCCAGTGGCTGTTGGCGGCGCCCTTCTACGCCGTGCTGCGTCCGCTGATCTCGGTGTTGCCGGACCAGTGGACCCAGGAAGCCGTGGTGGAGCCATATTCGTTCCTGCATCCCAAGCGCCTCGGCAGCAACGTCGTATGGTTACAGGTGTTCATGGTCTGGCTGCTGGTCGCGCCGATGTCGGCGCTGTTGGCCTGCCGGATGTTCCAGTTCGCTTTCGACCGTGGCTCCTCCACGCTGCTGGCGACGACGGTCAGCCTGGGCCTGGCGAGTGGCTCACTGGCGGCAATCTACGGAGCGGTCTATTCCAAGCAGTGGCTGGTGGCGCTGATTCTCGCCGGGTTGTGCCTGCACGAACTGCGCCCGGCGGAGTCCTCGTGGCGGTCACGGGCGGTCGCCGGCCTGCTCGCAGGCCTCGGGATCTGGATCGAGTACTCTGCGGCCTTGGCGGTGATCCTGCTGGGGCTGTGGATGCTGGCCCGCGCCGAGAGACCCCGGGATGTGGTGCTGTATTTCGGTGGTGGCCTGGCGCTGATGAGCGCCGCCTTGCTGGCCTACCACTATGCGTTTTTCGGCGATGTGTTGAAAACGCCCTACCACTTCCGGATCTGGTACTTCCACGACATCCGCTTCTCCTACAAGGACCGGATATGGGATGTGGGCGATCTGGTGGGACGTGGTTCCATTGGGATCCTGCCCTATCCCAGCGCCGCCGCATTGTGGGGGCTGACCTTCAGCCAGTTCAAGGGGCTGTTCTACTTCGTTCCGTTTCTGCTTCCGGGCCTGGCGGGCCTGATCATCGCAATGCGCCAGCGGGCAAGCCGCGACACCGCGTTGCTTTGCCTGGGAATTTTTCTGGTCTATCTGTGGATGATGGCCAGCCTCAACGGAGAACCGTACTGGAGCGGCTGGCCGGCCGTGTTTGGGCCCCGATACCTGGTCTATGCCGTGCCGTTCCTGTCGATGGGGATCGTGTTGTGGCAACCCACCGGAATACTGGCCAGGACGGTTATCGTAGTCAGCGTGCTGCTGGCGATCGGCGTGCAGTCCCTGGGCCTGATGTTCCAGGACACCAATTGGTTTTACGCGTTGGACAGCGCCCGGGTGCAGGCACCAATTTCCCACTTCGCCGTCGAATTGTGGAACCACGGGCCACGGGTTCCGCTGCTGGACCGCCTCGGCGTCGCGCACGACTGGCAGGGACTGGCGGTCCTCGCCTGGCTGCTGGGCCTGGCATTTACGGCGGCGCGGCTGCTGCGCTGGAAGTCCCAGCGCACGGGTTGAACGGCCCGGGTCAGCGAACCGCGGCGCGCAGCATTTCCACCAGCTCCGGCAACTCCTCTGCCAGCCGGCGGGTCGGCCGGTATCCCAGCCCCCGGCGAGCGGCGCTCACGTCGGCTATGGAGTTGCGTAGTTCGCCCTCCTGGGCCGCGGCGTATTCCACCGTCCGCTCCGGTCCGAGCAACGCAAGCAGTTGCTGTGCCAGTTCCCGCACCGAGGTGTCTCGGCCGGTGCCCAGATTGTAGATTCCCGGCTCTCCCGCAAGGGTCGCCACGGTGCCGGCAACGATGTCGTCCACATGCACGAAGTCCCGGCGTTGTTCCCCGTCGCCGAACAGGATCGGCGGCTCGCCCGCCAGCAGTCGGTTGATGAAGATCGTGATCACGCCCACGTAGGGGGTAAAGGTCTGACCGGGGCCGTAGGTATTGAAGTAGCGCAACGCAGAAAAACGAATCCCGGCGGTAGCGAGCATCTGCGCGCACAGGCGTTCCGCGGCCAGTTTGCTGACACCGTAGGGGGCAATGGGATTCGTTGTGTGGGACTCCGGCACCGGCACCGCGCTTTCGCAATCCGCGTACACGGCCATGGACGACGCCAGGCTGAAGTGGCGTACGTTGCTTGCGGGGAGTTCGCGCAGGATGTTCGCGGTGCCCATCAGGTTGATATCCATATCGTCGTAGAACGATTCGAAGCTGCCGCGAATGGTGACCCGGGCCGCGAGATGAAACACGCAGTCCACGCCCGCAAGAGCCTCCCGAACCGCCTCCGGGCTGCGGATGTCGCCCTCGATAAAGCGCGCCGCCGGGTCCACGCGTTGCCGTTGTCCCATGGAAAGATCGTCCAGCACGCTCACCGCGATTCCGTTGCCCAGCAGGCGCCGCACCAGATGATGGCCGATGAAGCCAGCACCGCCGGTCACCAAAGCATGTCGATATCCACTCACGGGCAGGCGATCACTCCTTCCGGGTAGACCAGCATGCGGTCCAGGTCCCGGTCGGCGCTGACCGTTGAGACGGGCAGCACCAGTGAATTGCGGATCCGGATCGGCCCCAGCACGGCCGCGCCGGCGCCGATGACACTGTTTTCAATTTCCGCGCCCGGTGCGAGACGGGCGGTCTCGGCAACGTAGTCCCAGAGCTGTCGGCGGCGCAGCCAGTCCAGATTCAGCTCCAGCAGGTCCCGGGCGGTGGTCAGGTTGATATCATCACGGACGATCGGCGCATGACCAACCGCCTCGCCGCGGTCGATGAGAACCTGGATGGCATCGGTGAGTTCCCGCTCGTTTCGCAAGCTGGAAACCGGGGTGGCCCGTATCGCATCGAAAATCTCCGGGCCAAAAGCGTACACCCCGCAACCCTTGAGGTGACTGCGCGGCGCCACGGGCTTTTCCTCCACCCGCATCACGCGTCCCCGGGCATCGGTCTCGATGCTGAAATTTCGGCGGACGCGTGCGGCGTCGGTCTCCTGGCGGCTTGCCAGCATGGCAGCGAATTCGCCGTCGCGCACCGGGTCGCTCAGGGCCGATACCGGCCCTTCAAATGCAAACCAGATGTCGCCCAGGGAAACCAGGCAGGCGCCGGGAACCTGCGGCTCCGCCAGGGCCAGTGCATGAGCAATACCGGCGGGTTCGTCCTGAACGATGAACTCCACCGGAATCCCCTTGCTGGCGCCGCTCAGCGCCTCCTGCAGACCGGTTCGCTGGTGCCCGACCACCACCAGCAATCGCTCAACCCCCGCGTCGCGCATCAACTGAACGTGGCGATGGATCAACGGCCGGTCTCCTACCGGGAGGGCGGGCTTGGCGTAGTGTTCGCCCAGTTCTCCCAGGCGCGAACCGCGTCCGGCGGCCAGGATGATTCCGCTCAGCCCGGTCACGGCCGCGAGAACCGGCTGGCCACCAGTTTCTGGATGACCCACAGGGCATCACGGGAACGAATCTTCTTGCCCTCGGCGAAGCTGCGGCCCACGAAGCTCACCGGCACCTCGGAAAACCGCGCCCCGCGCTGGGCGAGGCGCGCGGTCAGCTCCGCCTCGAAATGAAAGCCGTTGGCCTCGATTGCAAGGTCTTCCACAAGCTGGCGCCGATACAATTTGTAGCAGGTCATCAGGTCGCTGATGCGGATACCGTACAAGGCGCGGGCGACGCCGGTCATCACCCGGTTGCCGAGGTTGTTCAATGGCCGCATCTTCGAAATGCTGCCCTTGAAACGGCTTCCGTAGACCACGTCCGCGGTGCCGTCCAGAAGCGGCGCCAGCAAGGCGGCGTACTGATTCGGATCGTATTCCAGGTCCGCATCCTGGTGAATCACAAAGTCCCCGGTAACACGTGGCCACAACGCCTTGATTACGCCACCCCGACCCCGGTTGCTGGGCATCAGCACCAGCTCAATCGCAGGGTCATTGAGCCCCTGCAGCATTTCGCGGGTACCGTCGGTGGATCCATCATCGCCGACCAGCACCTGCTTGGGAATTCCCGCATCCGCCGAACGCACCCGCTCCAGCAGCGGAAGGATGGTCTCCTTCTCGTTGTAGACGGGGATGAGGACGCTCAGGGAAGGCGTCGATGAAACGGCGGGCGACACGACGGGGTCAGGCTACCAGCCGCATCGACGGGGAACAACGCTGCCGTGTCGTCGCCCGCAGGACAGCGACAACGGCAGCGCCGTGCTTCAGGGAACGGTTACCAGGACGGTGTTGGAAAGGGCGCTGGTAGCGCTACCGTTTCGGGAACGCGCGCCCAGGGTGAAACTTCCCGCGGGAACCCCCACCGCGGTCACCGAGGTCACGCCGATGGTGGCGCAGGGATCACAGTAGCCGATGGCGACGATATCGTAGGAATCCGCCGCGGCCACGGGATTGAAACTGATGTATACGTCGTTGCCGGATACGGTTGCGGAAAATCCCGCCGGGGGCGTCAGCGCGCCGCCGCCGCCGCCACCCACCGTGACGACCACGGTACTGGAAAGGGCACTGGTGGTATTGCCATTGCGGGCGCGCACGCCCAGCGTGAAGGTAACCGCCGGTACGTCCGGTACGGAAATGGAGGTGGTGCCAATGGTTCCGCAGGGATCGCAGACCCCGAGCACCACGATGTCATAGGCGGTGGCCCCGGAAACCGGATTGAAACTGACGTTCACGGTGCTGCCGCTGGTGGTGACGTTCAGACCGGTAGGAGCGGCGAGGCCACCACCACCGCCACCACCGCCGCCACCACCACCGCCACCGCCGCCGCCGTACAAGGCCTGCAATGCGGCCACGTCGTCCGAATGCAGGTAGGCCCCCTGGCAGGGTAGCGACGCAAACCCGTACATCAGGGCCGACGGGTTGGAAGAGTGGTCGATACCGATGGTGTGGCCCAGCTCATGGGCCGCCGTCTCCTCAAAACAGCCCGGCTGGGCGAAGAAATTCGCGGCCGATGCGGTGTCGTTAAAAGTTAGGTCCGCCTCGGTAATCAGCGACCCGATGGCGCAAAAACCCCCTACCGCCAGGACACCGCCAATGTTTTGAATTTCCCCGAAGGGATCATTAAAGGTAACCGCGTTTTTTCCGTCGCACGCATCGAATGATAGCGGGCTGGTGGTTCCGCTCTGGTACATCTGCATGCTGGTGCCCGCGGCGCTCCAGGTGGCCATTGCGTTCAGCACCTCCGGAGTGCCACCCAGGGGCGCTGTCGGCTGCGTGTTGTTGGCAATCAGGAAACCCAAGGGCAGCTGTGCCGGGTACCACTGGGAACCCATCAGCGCGAAGGCGGCGGCCTCGCGGCTCTGGCTGAAGCGCGCGCTCAGTTCGGCGGGCTCGAACTGCGATTTGCTGGGCCGATCGCCAATGCGCGCCACCAGTTCCCGCAACCGTTGCCGCAGGCTGGCATAGGGGAGATCCTCGCGGATCTTTCCCAGGCCGCGGTTGCGGATGAGTGTGCGCACCTGTTCCAGCGAACGCCGGGCGCGCCGCTCACCGCGCTTGTAATCCCAGGCCAGGGTGTACTTGCCCTGCACCATGCCCAGGGTCTGAAGGGTGCCGTCGGGATCCGGCGCCAGGTACACCAGCACATCCTCGCCCTTGCGATACTGCGGCGAGCCGTAGACCCAGGCGTTGTTGTTGCCCACGCTGCCGCCCGGCTGGCGCAGCACGATCTCACTGGCGGAAACGCCTCCTTTGAAGACCTCTTCCACGGTGAGACGAATGTAGGTGTGGATACCGGTGCCGGCTTTGTTTCGCAAAGAGCGAATATCCGTCACCTGTCCGGACACGATCACATCCGCCTGCGCCACCATTTCGGTATCGCTTTGGCGTAGCAAGGTGGTGGCGTGGGCCGCGGAGGAGGCGGTAACCAGAACGACCAGGACGGCGGAAAATACGCGGCGCATCAACTTTGTCTCCACAGGGAAAGCAAACCGGTCAATGCGCGGACTCTAGCGATGCCGGTACGCACGGGTCAATCCGGATCGGCGAATGCCCACGC
>JAJDOE010000037.1 GCA_022340345.1 Gammaproteobacteria bacterium | reverse complement strand
GGCGATCCAGGTGCTGACGCCCGCCTCCGGCGGGTCCAGGTGGAAGTAGAAATTGTCCTGGTGCAGGTACTTGGGTCCGCCGATCTCCGGCGCCTTGAGGAACACGTGGTCCATGACCAGCAGCGGCGTGCCTCCGAACAGCCCGGTGAGCAGCGCCTGCAGGCGGGCGTCCAGCGCGAAGTCCCGGAAGCGCGCGTCGTCGCGCGCCGGAAACGCGAGCTTGCGCGGCGCCGCGCGGCCGTCCGCGCCGATATCGGTCGCGGTGCGGTTGGTCGGGTCCGGTGCCTGGCTGGCGGCGCGGGCGGTGGCGTACTCGGCCAGCTCGGCGACTTCTTCCGCGGGGAAGACGCCGGGCACGCGCAGCCAGCCGTGTTCGCGAAAATGCGCAAGCCGGGTATCGTCGCCGCTGGCGATCATGGGGTAGGGCCGGACGTCATCGTTGCGCATGATCGCAGACGCGTCGCGGCGGGGCGAGTCCGCGCCGGCGCGGTCATGGCGAAGCGGCCCGGTTCGCGGGGTGGTGGAGGGAAAACGGCAGGTGCCCGGCATCGATGGCCTGCCGCCCGCGCAGGAACAGGTCGTGGGCGAGCACGGTCGCCATGGGCCCGGCGGACAGCAGCACCAGTGTGTTGCCGGGTTGCGATGCGTTCAGCACCTGGTCGTGGATCCGCTGGTATTCGGAGAAGGCGTTGGTCGGCGGGCAGGCAACCCGTTGCCGCTTTGCCGCCGAGGCGAACATGGGGCGATCCGGTACCCCCGGGTCGTGGCTCACAAACACGATCTCCCGGCCCTGCCAGATTCGGCTGATCCGCAGGTACTGGGCGGTGATCTCCGCGGGATTCGCCTCGGTGAACTTTTTCGTGCCCCGGAACCGGAACACGAGGGCGGAGGAGAAGCGCTGGCGGCGCCGGCGCAGGTAGGCGAAGCGTTTTTCGTACAGTCGCCAACGCGCGATTTTGTGCGGATCAGCGGTCTTCAGTTCTTCAACGGGCGGGACCACCGCGACCAGGAACCCGTCGACCGCGCTGCGGAACACTTGCCGCAACCGTTTCGCCAGGGTCTTCTCGTAGCGTTGGAAGTGAATGTCGTGGCCGAACAGGATAGCCTGTTCGCCGTCCCCGTACCGGCCGATGCTGGCGCCGTCGATCAGCCGCTGGAGCGTGGTGGATGGATCCTCTACCGACAGCCGGGTCGCCGGGGGTGGAAGCCGGTCGATGATCCGGCCCAGCAAGCGCAGCGCGCTGCCCGGAGTCGGCATGGCTAGGCGGCCATCCCGGCTTCGGCCCGCCTCACAGCCCGGCGGGTTTTTCCCCCAGCAGGGCCCAGCGCACCAGCACCACCGGCGGGAAGCCCTGCTTGAGGAACTGGTCGTGGAAGGCCTGCAGGGAAAAGTCCTTACCGAGTTTTTTCTGCATGTCCGCGCGTAGCTGCTGGATCTGCAGCTTGCCGAGCGTGTAATACAGGTAGGTCGGGTCCGAGGTGCCGCGCCGGGTCTCGCGCACCGCGCTGGCGCGGGGCTGGTAGCCCTCGTTGACGAAAAACTCCACGCCTTCCTCGAAGCTCATGTTGCCGCGGTGCATTTCCACGCCGACGATGAAACGCGCGTTGCGCAGCAGGGCATCCAGCAACTGGCCCAGGCGTACCGGGTAGTCGCCTTTCCCGTAGCCCTGGTCGAGCACCATCTGCTCGGTGTAGTGGGCCCAGCCCTCCGAGTTGGAAGCGGCGCCCAGCAGCTTGCGCACCTGCGAGGGCGCGTACTTTACCCACAGGAACTGCACGTAGTGTCCGGGCCACGCCTCGTGCACCGAGGTGGAGATAATCGTGCCGCGGTTGAAGCTGCGCATGTGATCTTCGGTCTGCTCGGGCTTCCAGTCCTTCTCGGGCAGGGTGACGTTGAAATAGGCTTCCGTGGCCTTGTCTTCGTAGGGCCCGGGGGTGTCCATGGAAGCGAAGGTCAGCGCGCGCATGAACGGCGGGGTCTCCTGCACCGTGGGCATGACCTCGCTGGGGATGGTCACGATCTGCTGGTCCACCAGGAATTTCCGCAATCCGCCCATGACCTGGCGCACCGCGTCCAGCAACTGGTCCGCGGGGGGATGGTCCTTCTCCACCAGTTCGCGCACCTCGTCCACGCTCTTGCCCGGGTAGTGGTGTTTCGCGATATCCGCAAACTTGGCCTGGTTGCGCTTCAGGTCTTCCCAGCCGATCTTCAGCAGCTCATCGAAGGACAGCGTGGACATCTCCTCGTAGCGCAGCTTTTCCAGGAACAGCTCTCCGCCGATGCGCCAGTCGCCCTTCGAGCGCGGCAGCAGGTCGTCTTTGAGCCAGGTTCCGTAGTCCTTCAACGCCGCGATGGCGGCGGCATTGGCGGCCTGGAAGCGTTTTTGCAGCGCTTCGTCCTTCACGCTCGCGAAGGCCAGCGGTACATCGCGCTCGAAAAAGCCGGTGATGCCACCGATCTGGTCCAGCGCCACCTCGGTGTACACCTTCGGCGGGTTTTCCAGATTCGCGCGGCCCTGGGCGAGCATTGCCGGAATCTTTTCCAGCCGCGCGGTCACGGACTCCAGCCGCTCCGCCGCTGGCGCGAAGTCGCGGCTCATGATGCTGTATACCGCGAAAATCGCCGTGCCCGGGTAGCGGTCCGGGTTACGTTGCCACATGCGCACCTTTTCCAGTTCCAGCAACGACGCGCGGATGTCGTTGCGCACCATCACTACGTCAATGGCGGAGGAGACATCCAGGGCATCGATATCGAACTCGTCGAAAACTTTTTCAAAGGCCTTCAGCTCGGCAATGCGTTTGGCAATCGCCGCCTTCGAGTAGTCGGAAATTTCCGTATCGTATGTGTGTAAACCCGCGGAGGTCGCGCTGGAGGGGCTGGCGCGGAAGCCAGCCTCCAGGTAGTCGCTGATGGCGTGGGAGAGGGTCTGTTGTCCCTCGTTCGCGGAAAACGCGGGTGTTGAAAAAATGGCAACCGCGAACGCAAAGGCGGCTAATCTTGACTTGAACATTGCTGATATGTACGTTTAAAAAATCACGATCGTGAGCTATCACACTACAGGGAGAGTAGTCATGGAACAACACCCGCACCGGGTACCCACCCGCACGCAAATTGAGCGCTCGCCCTTTATCGGCGACTGTTCGACACGCGAAAATATTTCGTCAGTTCAAACAACACCGCAGGTTGGGGTCGTTGCTTCCGGGCTGAAGTCTTTGCGTGTGGCAGCGGTCTTTTGGGGGATTGTCCAGTTACCTGTCAGGGAAATAATTCCCTGATGTGCGGTTCGCTCTCAGGGAAGAGGGCAACGCCTTGTTTGGTTCCCACCCGCCGACGAGGCACTCGCCGGTTCGCCGGCTTCCGGACCGGGCGTCACGGAAGGGGCCCGGTCCTTTCGTCCTGCCAAAGACAAGGAGATGTCTATTATGAGCAATAGTAAAGCCATGGAAGCGCGTATAGAGGCCATTTGCCAGCACGTGTGTGTTTTGTACCGTCTTGAC
>JAJDOE010000157.1 GCA_022340345.1 Gammaproteobacteria bacterium | reverse complement strand
CCCCGCAGCGGGGTCGCGGACGGCACAGCGTCTTTGCATGCACCACGATCAGCGCATGGAACTCCTGGTAGAGCGGTACCCGGCGCGGCAGCGCCGACTCGAAGCTATCGCGGACCGTATCGTAGGACGAGGCGCCGTGCTCGTGCCCGAGTCTCTCCAGCAGCCGCCGGGTGTAGGCGTCCACCACGAATACCGGGCGGTCGAAGGCATACAGCAGGATATCATCCGCGGTTTCCGGCCCAACCCCGTTCACCGCGAGCAGCGCATCACGCAAACGGTCGGTGGCCAGCCGATCCAGGGCATCCAGTCCGCCAGCGCTTACTACCATCTGGCACAAGGCGCGAAGGCGCCTGGCCTTGACGTTGAAATAACCCGACGGACGCAGCAGGCTGGCGAGCCGGCGCGGATGCAGATGGAGTATGGGTTCCGGCTGGTGCAAAGCGCCAACCTCGCGCAGGCCCGAGAGAGCGATTTCCACGTTCCGCCAGTTTGTATTCTGGGTAAGTACCGCTCCCACCAGAACCTCGAAGCGGCTGTCCGCCGGCCACCAGCGCTGGGGACCGTGTTGCGCGCGCAGGGCCTTGTAAAGGCTTGCCGGGTCCGGAGGCGCCATCTCAGTCCCGCGTCAGTTGCGCCTGGATTTCCGCCACCAGCGAATCCTCCAGCATTCGCCATTGTCCGGCGGCCAGTTCACGGGGCAGGCGGATGCTGCCGAATCGAATGCGCACCAGGCGACTGACCTGCACGCCCTGGGACTCCCACAGGCGCCGCACCAGGCGGTTGCGCCCTTCGCCGGTGACCACCCGGTACCAGCGGTTGGCTCCCGAACCGCCACCGGGCTGGATGGCCTGGAATCGGGCCGGCCCGTCCTCCAGCTGCACGCCGCGCAGCAGGCGTTCGCGCATGGCAGCATCCACCTCCCCGAGCACCCGCACCGAGTACTCCCGTTCGATCCCGGAACGCGGATGCATCAGTTGATTTGCCAGTTCGCCATCGTCGCTGAACAAAAGCAAACCCGAGGTGTTCAGGTCCAGTCGTCCGACCGATATCCAGCGTCCTTCCGGAAGCGGGTCGAACACCGTGGGCCGCCCGCCGGGATCGGCGCGGGAACAGATCTCGCCTACGGGTTTGTGATACAGCAGCAGGTGGGGCTGCGCCGAAGTCGCATCCGGAAAGGACAGCGCCTGCCCGTCTACCTGGATTTCGTGGGTGGTGCCCACCCGCATACCCAGGTGCGCCGGCTGCCCATCGACCCATACCCGCCCCTCGGAGATCAGCCGCTCCATCGCGCGACGGGAGCCCAGCCCGGCGCGGGCCAGGACCTTGTGTAGTTTCTCAGTCACCGACGGCGCGGTCGGCTACCTCCGATCCACTGGGGTCGTCCCCATCGGCGTCATCCGGCGCACGGGCTCCATCGCCCGCCTCCCTGGCGTTTTCGTATTCTTCCGGTTCTTCCTCAATCTCCGATCCTTCCCCTTCCTCCGGTGCCAGGTCCAGATCCAGGGACAGGTTCAGTTCCCGGGCGATGGTGTCCGTATCCCGCAGCTCGGACAGCGACGGCAGGTCGCCCAGGCTGCTGAGATTGAAATGCTCGAGAAAACCATTGGCGGTACCGAACAACGCCGGCTTGCCGGGGACGTCCCGGTGGCCCACCTGGCGAATCCATTCCCGGGATAACAGCGTCTTTACGATCTCGGAACTCACCGAGACACCGCGAATTTCCTCGATCTCGCCACGGGTGATGGGCTGGCGATAGGCAATGATCGCCAGCGTCTCCAGCAACGCGCGGGAGTAGCGCGGGCTGCGGCCGGACCACAATTTGCCCAGCCAGTCGGAAAGCTTCTGGTCCGACTGGAAGCGGTAGCCCGCGTCAATCCGTCGCAACTCCACTCCGCGGCCCTGGTAGTCCTCCTCCAGGCGGGAGAGCATGTCGCGCACCTCCTGTCGTGTCGGGCGCGCGTCCTCCGGAAACATCTGCAGCAGACGATCAATCGTCAACGGCGCATCCGCAACGAATAGTGCCGCCTCGATGATTCGTTTGAGTTCCACTTCGTCCATCAGGCTGCCATGCGCACGTGAATCGGCGCGTAGGGTTCGTTCTGCACCAGTTGCAACGCGCCATCCTTGAGCAACTCGAGAATCGCCATAAACGTGACCACCACGCCCATACGACCTTCGCGCGGCCGGAACAGCGCCTCGAACCGAATGAATTCATCCCCTTGCAGTTTCTCAAGCACCTGGGTCATGCGTTCACGAACCGAAAGCACCTCTCGCCCAACCTGGAAATGCCGGTGCTGGCTGGCGCGCGCCAGGACTTCCTTGAAGGCATCCAGCATCTCGAACAGGCTCACGTCCGGTTGCGCCTCCGGCTGCGTGCTCTTTTCGAAATTCACGCTCACCAGGAACAGTTCCCGACCTACCCGCGGCAGGGAATTAATGTCCATAGCCGCCTTGCGATACCGCTCGTACTCCTGCAGGCGGCGCACCAGGGCCATGCGCGGATCTTCGTCGTCCTCGTCTTCGCCCTCGGGACGCGGCAGCAGCATGCGTGACTTGATCTCGGCGAGCATGGCGGCCATCACCAGGTACTCCGCCGCCAGGTCCAGTTGCGCCATTTGCATGAGTTCGATGTAACCCATGTACTGCTTGGTAATCTCCGCCACCGGAATATCCAGGATGTCCAGGTTCTGCCGGCGGATCAGGTACAGCAGCAGGTCCAGGGGGCCCTCGAATGCCTCCAGGATTACCTCCATGGCATCGGGCGGGATGTACAGGTCATGGGGGACCTCGGTCATCGCCTCGCCCCGAACAATCGCAAACGGCATTTCGTCCTGTTGTGTCATCGCCACCTGAAAAACCTAACTAGTAATAGTCCAGCCCAATGCTGCGACGCACCTCGCCCATGGTTTCCTCCGCCACCACCCGCGCCTTTTCACAACCGTCGGCGATGATATTCCGCACCAGCGTAGGATCGTCCAGGTAGGGTTGCGCGCGCTCATGCGTCTCCTGCTGCTCTTTCAGTATCCGATCAATGACGGGCTGCTTGCATTCCAGGCAGCCGATCCCGGCGGTGGTGCACCCCGCACGCACCCAGGCGTGGACGTCCTCGTCGCTATACACCTTGTGCAGTTCCCAGACCGGGCATTTTTCCGGATCGCCAGGATCCGTGCGCCGCATGCGGGCCGGGTCGGTGGGCATGGAACGCAAGCCCTTCTCCACCCGCGCCGGATCGTCCCGCATGGCGATGGTGTTGTTGTAGGACTTGGACATCTTTTGCCCGTCCAGCCCGGGAAATTTCGGTGTCCGGGTCAGCAGCGCCTCGGGTTCCGGCAGGATGATCCGGCCACCGCCCTCCAGGTACCCATAGAGCCGTTCCTTGTCGCCCAGCGAGAGGTTCTGATTCTCGTCCAGCAGAGCGCGGGCCCTTTCCAGCGCATCGGAATCCCCCTGCTCCATGTAGGCGCGGCGTTTCTCACGGTAGATTCGCGCGCCCTTCTTGCCCAACTTGGTCACCGCCTGTTCGGCCTTGTCTTCGTAACCCGCTTCGCGCCCATAGAGAAAATTGAAACGGCGCGCGACCTCGCGGGTCAGCTCCACATGCGGCACCTGGTCTTCCCCAACCGGCACGTAACCGGCACGGTAGATCAGGATATCGGCACTCTGCAACAGCGGGTAACCGAGAAACCCGTAGGTGGCCAGGTCGCGGCCGCGGAGTTTTTCCTGTTGTTCCTTGTAGCTGGGAACCCGCTCCAGCCAGCCCAGGGGTGTCATCATGGAAAGCAACAGGTGCAGTTCCGCGTGTTGCGGTACCTGGGACTGGATGAACAACACGGCATTGGCCGGATCGATGCCCGCCGCCAGCCAGTCGATTACCATCGACCAGGTGGCCTCGTCGATATCCACCGGCTCTTCGTAGTGGGTGGTCAGCGCGTGCCAGTCGGCAACGAAGAAAAAGCATTCGTACTCGTGCTGCAGACGTGTCCAGTTGCTGAGCGCCCCGTGAAAGTTGCCGAGGTGCAACTGTCCCGTGGGGCGCATGCCGGACAGCACGCGCTCTGGCTGACCTGCGGTTGTCTTCAATGGGATCTCAAGAAATTTGTGGGCCGGGGTCCCGGCCGGCCGGGGCCGTGGCGGGTATCATCTGGCGGAGTATATCAGTCCACGGACAGCCCGAGTTGCGCCGGATTCCCGGCCCCCGTGCGCAGCACCTGCGGGCCGCCCTCGTCGATCAGGCTCACCACCGTGGTCACCTCGCCACTTCCGGGCCCGCCGTCCACCACCAGATCCACCAGGGTTTCCAGCCGATCACGGATCTCCGGCGCATCTGCCATGGGTTCGAGCTCCCCCGGGAGGATCAGGGTGGTGCTTACCAGCGGCCCGCCCAGGGCCTCCAGGATGGCTCCCGCCACCGGATGGTTCGGAACCCGCAGACCAATCGTGCGGCGGCGTGGATGCTGCAGACGGCGTGGCACCTCCCGCGTGGCACGCAGGATGAAGGTCCAGGGGCCCGGGGTATGCGCCTTGATCAGCCGGTAGGCCTGGTTGTCCACGTGGGCATAGGTGGCCAGCTCTGAAAGATCCCGGCATACCAGGGTGAAATGGTGCTTATCGTCGAGTCCCCGGATGCGCCGGATGCGGGTAATGGCCTCGGTGTCCCCGGGACGGCAGCCCAGCGCATAGGCGGTATCCGTGGGATACACAATGACCCCGCCCGCGGCGAGGATGTCGACTGTGCGTCGCACCAGCCGAGGCTGCGGATCGCTCGGGTGAATCTCGAAGTATTGCGCCATTTTTCCGGTTTCATTGCCTGCGGCGGGATCGGAATGCGAGAATAGCGCGCCCCGGCAACGCCTGCACGAATCCGTGAAAGCCCTCTTCGATATCGTACCCGTCGTGATCTTCTTCGTGGCCTACAAGGTTGCCGGGATTATTGTCGCCACCGGGGTTTTCATGGTCGCCATGCTGGCAGTGATCGGCTGGCAGTACTCGCGCACCCGGCGAATCGAAGCCATGCACGTCATTGTCCTGGTTGCGGTGCTGGTGTTCGGCGGTGCCACCATTATCTGGAAGGACAGCGCCTTCATCATGTGGAAGCCGACGGTGGTGTACTGGATCTTCGCCGGCGTGCTGCTGGTCACCCAGTTTCGCAAGACAACCGCCATGCAGTACCTGATGAGCAGCCAACTGGAATTGCCGGGCCCGGTCTGGAAACGGCTCAACCTGGCCTGGATGCTGTTCTTTCTCGCCATGGGCGTACTGAACCTGTACGTTGCCTTCTACTACGCGCCGGAAATGGACGCCGCTGCCCGCGAAGACATGTGGGTAAATTTCAAGCTTTTCGGCACCCTTGGCCTGACCTTCGCGTTTGCTATTGGCCAGGCCTTTTACCTGGCCCGCTATATGCCTGAAAAAGAGGGAACGGACTGATGTGGTACGCCATTATTGGTGAGGAAGCGCCGGATTCCCTGCCGAGGCGCCAGTCCGCACGCCCCGCCCACCTGGAGCGCGTCGTGGCGCTGCGCGATGCCGGTCGGCTGCTGCTCGCCGGTCCCTTCCCGGCCATAGACAGCGAGGACCCCGGCGATGCCGGATTTACCGGCAGCCTGATCGTCGCGGAATTCGCTTCCCTGGAGGAGGCCACCGAGTGGGCCCAGGGCGATCCGTACGTGAGCGAAGGTGTTTTCGCCAGCATCACGGTGCGTCCATTTCGCCGCGTACTGCCATGACCGATGACCGACTGGCTGCAATTGACCGTATTCTGCGCGATCATTTCGCGCCCGAATCCCTGGAGGTCCGCGACGAGAGCGCGGAACACGCGGGACACGCGGGCGCGGCGAGCGGAGGCGGTCACTATCGGCTGACCATCGTGGCGGATGCATTTCGCGAACAGGATGCACTCGCCCGCCACCGCCTGATTTATTCCGCCCTGGGACAACTCATGGAAAAAGATATCCATGCCCTGAGCATCCAGGCCTTTTCGCCCGACGAAATCTGATTGTAAAACGAGGACCCGCTATGCAATTTCGTGTACTTCTTTGCTCCGTTCTTGCAGCCACCCTGCTCGGTGCCTGCAACAATGAGCAGGCGCAAAGCCCCGCCAAGCCCGCATCGAATGACGCGGCCACCACGGCAGCCAACCCGGCTCCATCGCCGAAACCGGCTGATCCGCAAAGTGTGATCGACACCAGCAAGGTGTTGATCAACGTCAACGACAAGGCCGTGACCCAGAAGGCCCTTGAGCATTTCATGGCCCAGCTCGGACGCCCCATCCATCCCGACCCGGATCGCGCCAAGGATCTGGCCCTGAACGAGATGGTCAAACGCCTGCTGCTGGCCCAGTACGCACGGGATAAAAAGCTGGATGAGGAACTGGATGTCTACCTCACCCTGCAACGTCAGGACGAACAGGTGCTGATCGCCGCCGCCCGTCGGGATATCCTGAAAAACCTGCCACCCGTCACCGAGGATGAGCTCAAGGCGGTATACGAAAAGGAAACCGCAGAAGTGCACCACCAGGAGTACAAGGTGCAGCACATCATCGTGGACTCCCAGGAAGCCGCCGACAATCTGATCGCGGAGTTAAACAAGGGTAGTGACTTCACCGCGTTGGCCAAGAAGGAATCCAAAGGCCCCTCAAAGGATAAGGGTGGTGATCTGGGCTGGGTGCGCGAAGGCCAGGTCGTGCCCGAATT